>DATJTL010000152.1:0-9595 GCA_035503415.1 Xanthobacteraceae bacterium | reverse complement strand
TGGATCATGATCGGCGGCCTCGTGCAGCGCGTCGGCGAAGACCATCCGGACATGCGGCTTTACCTCGTGCCGGTGCCGGAACTGCGGCAGGACGACACCTGGTATTGCGCTGGGCTCCGCGGCAGCGGCTCGAACACGTCTGTGCTCGACGACGTATTCGTGCCCGAGCACCGCAGCGTTTCGTTCTCGCTCCTGCGCGACGCGTGCTCGCCCGGATCGAAGGTCAACACCAATCCGATCTATCGCACGCCGTTCATCGCCGTGCACAGTTACGCGCTGCTCGCCCCCGTGCTTGGGCTTGCCCGCGGCGGCTATGCCGATTTCACCGAATGGACGCGCAAGCGCTATCTGACCTACACCCAGCTCGCCATCGCCCAGCATGTGCCGGTGCAAATTCGCCTCGCCGAAATTTCCGCGCAGATCGACGCCGCCGAACTGCTCGCGCGGCGAGCGTTGGCCCTGGCGCGCGCGGACTATTCCGGCATGTCGATCGAGACCCGCACGCTGCTGCGCCGCGATTTCACCTTTGCGGTGCGACGCTTGCGCGAGGGCATGGATGATCTGGTCAAAATCTCCGGCTCCAGCGGTCTGTTGGACGACAATCCCGTGCAGCGCTGCTGGCGCGACGTGCACGCCATTTCCTCGCACGTGGTGATGAACTGGGACGTGCCGGCGGAGAATTTCGGCCGCATGGAATTCGGCCTGCCGCTCAATCCGGCCTATCCGATGTTTTAGAATTTGGCGCACGAATTGAGGGTGCCCGCCAGGCTCCCGAAGTGGCCGGGTTTCAATTCACGAGTGGCCTGTTCGGGCCGCCACCCGCCAGCGCACTAGGGGGTACTGGAAGAATGGGATCCCCTGGTAAATTAATAGTTTGAAAAGGTGCTGGAGGACTGGATTCTGGTAAATTAACAGCTTGAAAAGGTGCTGGAGGAATGGCTTCTGGTAAATCAGTACCTTGCAAAAACGCATACCGCAAGACATGCTTCAGGCGACACTCGGTTCCGAGGGGCGCGCGCCGTGGCTATTCCGATCATTGTTCTAAGCTTGAAAGAAAGCGCATTACGCCGCTCTCAGATCGCCTCACGGCTTGATCAGCTCCAATTACCTCATCGATTTTTTGACGCGATCGACGGGCGTACGCTTTCGACAGAACAGCTCGAATGCTCAGCCCCGCGCTCCGCCCTGCTTTTTGATCAACCGTTGTTGCCGGCCGAGATTGGGTGCGCTGCGAGCCATTTGGCCGTGCTCAAGCAAGTCGCCGCCGGAGGCGACCCCTTCGTCTGCACGATGGAGGACGACGCCGAGCCGACTTCCGCCGACCTGTCGGCGTTTCTTGATTTAGAGGCGCTCAAGACGTTACCTGATTTTGATGTACTTCGGCTGGTGAGCGATCCCGCACGTTGGAAAATGCCAGCATGGGAAGTTGGACGATTAGGCGGCCGCAGTGTATGCGCGATGGCCCGGCCAGGCTGGGGACTGCAAGGTCAAGTGTTTAGCCGTGCCGGCGCACGCAAAATTTGTTCACAAGTTGCCGCTATTCGCGCGCCAATCGATTTCATCCTGTTCCACGATTGTCACGTCAATGGCTTGCGCATCTTGGAAGTGCGACCCGGTGTGATCCAGCACGATCTGAAACTTGTCCAGCCTGAATTGATGCAGATCAGCATCATCGGAAAGCGACACGAAATAGACAAGCAGCGAATGTCTACCAGTCAGAGACGGGAAAGGCGCCGATGGAGATGGCGGCGCAGGAAGATGGCGATGGCGGCTTTCTTCAAGGTTTGGGGACCGTGGGCTTTTGTCACGCAAATTTTGCCGCGCGGACGACCGGGAACCTATTTCCGTTGAACATTGCCGCCGCAAACGAAAAAGCCTGACCGACCTCGCGCGTGTCTGAGCATGCGGCATACCTCACGCACCCGCACCGGCTCAGGCGGCAACGGGATTCGGTGCATGATTTTCCTTAGGGTGTGCAGCCACCGTGCCATTGCGTTGGCGCATCGCCATGCCGCCGGTGACGCCGACTCCGAAGATGTAGAGCCAGGCTTGCGTGAAATCGAACAGGTGCGAGTTGAACGTTGACGCGACCACGTTCTGCGCCACCAGGACGAGGCCGATCCAAGCGGTCAGGCCGGCGCCCCGAAACAGCATGAGGTGCGCGATCCACATCGCTACCAACACGGCAGCACCGACCATGCCGAGCTGGATCGCGACCGCGAATATCTGGTTATGCGGATTCACCGTACCTAACGCAGCGGGGCCGGTTTGCCCGACCGCGGCATCGCGAAACTGCTCGCCGATGGAGCCAGTACCGTGACCGATGACCGGCGCCGTGGCGACGAAGGAAAGCGATTCTTGCAAGAATTCCAGATGCAGGCTCGTCGAGTTTACAGCGTCCCGCGATTCAAAGGCGTGCAATTCACTGACAGACTGGCTCAATCGCTGGTGCAAATAGGGCGATTCAAAAGCGGCAACGCCGCCGACGACGGCGAACAGAAGTGCGGCACCAAGCAATCCTCTCCAACGATATTGGCGCCAACCAAGCATCAGAAAGAGAACGGGAGCCACCAGAAACGCCGTACGGCCAGAGGCCACGAAGACGATGTCGGCGACAAACAGGAGAGCGATACAGACAAGCCCCGCGACCGAACGCCAACGGCCGAGGCGCGCTTTGTCAAACGCAATTCCAAGAAGCACTACGGCGCAAATGAGAAATTCTTCGCTTTGCAGGATGTAATCCTTGACCGGCACGCCGGGCTGATCGGGCCGCGATGGCAACGCGGGAAACAGCACCAGCAGCCAGGAAACCAGCATCACGCCGATCACAGAGACGAGAAATCCCAACAGCACGCGCATGCCGTACTTGGAGCGGTGGAATTGTGCGAGCAACAAGGGGATGGCGAGAAACCGGTGGAACGCGCTGTAGCCGCTGAACCGCTCGCTCCAACTCACGTCGGCCCAGAACAGGCCGAGGGTTGCAAGCGCCCAGAGCAATACCGGAAGGCCGCCCGCCGGTGTCGCAATTTTGCGCAGGACAGCGGCGATATCCAATGTCGGCAGCACGGCCAAGAGCCAGAGCGCGACGAGAATTCCGGTCGCCGTAGTTGACCACGGCAGCGAGACCGCCACCCCAACCGCAAGCCAGTCGGCAACCGGTTCCAGCGCCCGCCGGTCAAACGCCCGGGTGCGCAGATTGGTCATTGCGGTCATCAGCGATGCGGACTCTACAAATGTCGGCGCAGTCGATCAGTGGCTCAAAGCCGCGCGCTTCAAGTCGCGCCCCCGTTACACCCTTCGGACCCTATCATACCCGGCACAGATGTCTCCCATTCGCCGTCGCGACGCAATAAATTTCGCCACTCGACTTCCGCAACGGGATCATGAGCAGGCATTCCGGCCACTCTGCCGAATGTCGGCTTTGTCCGGCAGTGGACGTCGATCGTGGTCGCGCTGGCTCCACCGCCACCGCCCGTAGGCGTGACCGTTCTACATCCGCGGCGCCACATAGTCGGCTTGCGATTGCCGCCGGCGCAGGCGTGGTGCCCGTGACTGCGACCTCTTGGCGTGTTGCCCGCGCCAATCTCAAGGTCATAAGTGGCGTCCGCTGGCGTGCCACAATTGGCGGCCTAAGATGCGCCCCCTTGAGGAGCAGACATATACCAATGCCACACCTTCGCCATGTCGTGATCGGCGCAGCCGCTGGCGCGGCGCTCGCGCTTGTGACCGTCTCGCCACCCGTAGCCCCGCTGATCGCCCGGGCTATCGCCGCGCCATCGACGGCCGCGGCCTCGACCTACCAGGACCTGGAACTTTTCGGGAAAGTGTTCGACACCGTGCGCGAGGACTATGTCGACAAGCCCAACTCCACCAAGCTGATCCACTCGGCAATCAACGGCATGGTGACCAGCCTCGATCCCCATTCCAATTACATGGATGCTAAGGCGTACCAGGACATGCAGGTCGAGACGAGCGGCGAGTTCGCCGGTCTCGGCATGCAGGTCACGATGGAAAACAACCTCGTTAAGGTGGTCTCGCCGATCGACGACACCCCCGCCTCCAAGGCCGGCATCCTGGCCGGCGACATTATCACGCAGATCGACGGCAAACCGATCAAAGATCTCTCGCTCGACACCGTGGTCGGCAAACTTCGCGGCGCGCCCGGCTCAAAGGTCACGCTCACCATCCAACGCGCCAAAGTCGCCAAGCCCGTTATCGTGAAATTGACGCGCGAGATCATCAAGACGCGGCCGGTCAGCTTCCACGAAGAAGGCGGCAACGTCGGTTACATCCGCATCGCCGAGTTCAATGAACTGACGGTGGACGAGCTGACGAGCGCGATCAAGGAGCTGCAGGCGAAAATTCCAGCCGACCAGATGAAGGGCTATATTCTCGATCTTCGCAACAATCCGGGTGGATTGCTCGACCAGGCCGTCGGGGTGGTCAACTCATTCGTGAGCCGGGGCGAGATCGTGTCGACGCGCGGCCGCGATCCGGACGACGTCGAACGCTACTTCGCCAAGCCGAACCCAGGCGATCTGACCAAGGGCAAGCCGCTCATCGTTCTGATCAACGGAGGTTCGGCCTCGGCTTCGGAGATCGTCTCCGGGGCGCTGCAGGACCAAAAACGCGCGACCATCCTCGGCACACGCTCGTTCGGCAAAGGTTCGGTTCAGACAATCACGCCGCTCGGCCCCGGCAACGGTGCGCTCCGCCTGACCACAGCGCGCTACTACACTCCGTCGGGCCGCTCGATTCAGGCCGAAGGCATCACGCCGGATATCCAGGTTGTCCAGAAGGTGCCTGAAGATCTCGTGGCGAGCCAGGTCGAGGTCAGTGAGGCGTCGCTGCCGGGACATTTCCACGCGCAAGGCAAGGAAGAGAAGGGCTCGCAGTCCTACGTTCCATCCAAACCGCAGGACGATGCCGCATTGCAGAAAGCGCTGGCCCTGTTGCGCGGCACTGAGACTAACCCCGCCTTCCCGCCGAAGGCGGAGCAGGCGATGGCGCCTCAGGCCGTCAAGCCCTAGTCGCCGGGCGCGCCCAGGTCGGTCGTCAATGGGCGCGCTAGTGGTCCTTTGATTCTAACATTCGCGTCCGGGTTCGGCTGTCTCTCATGCGAATGTTAGAATCAAAGGACCACTAGCAAGTATAAATCCTAGTGGGGCTTTTGGATTTGACATTCGCTTCACGAGTTTCCGGCCAAGCGGAAGCGAATGTCAAATCCGCTCCACTAGCTCCACCGCCATACGCCGTAGGCGTGGCCGTTCTGCATCTGCGGCGCCACATAATTCGGCTTGCGATTGCCGATGGCGCCAAGCATGGCGATCCAGTTCAATAACTCGCCGCCGACATTGCCGGCCTTGAGCATCTGGTGCTCGGTTGACTCCGCGATCAGCCGGTCGATCTCCTGCTGTTCGAGATGTTTGATCACCCGCATCGCCCAATCCGGATCGGGCACACCATCGGAGCGCCCCGGCGCCATGCGCGGGCCGCCGACTTCGAGCGAAAAGCTGCCCGAGCCCATGATGACGACACGCAGGTTCTCGGGCCACGCCGCGACGGCGCGGGCCACTGCCTGGCCGAGCGCATAGCAGCGCGCGGCCGTCGGCAGCGGCGGCAGATGGCCGCTGATGAAGAACGGAATGACCGGCACCTGCATGTCCGGCGTGAGGAAGTGCAGTGGCACGGTGACCGAGTGGTCGACCGAGAAACTCTGCGTCATGCCGACATCGAAGCCGGCCGCGACGGCTGCGGCGCGAACATGCGTGGCAAGGGCGCGATGCGACGGCACGACGTAATTCGGCACGTCGCGCGGCTCATCATTCGGCGCCCTGAAGGTTTTGTCGATACCGACGGCGAAGATCGGCAGGTCGTTGAGAAAGAACGTGTTGAGATGATCGGTGTCGAACATCACGATGAGATCCGGCCGAGCCGCCGCCAACTCGTTCTTCTGCGCGCCGAACAGCTTTGCGATCTCGCAATCGGGTCCGTCGCGCTTGACGAAATGTGGGAAAATCGGGGTATGCGGCACGCCGAACCCGGCGACGATCTGCGCCATCTCTTGTCTCCCTTTGCCTAAGCCACCGGCTGGCCGATTTCGTCGACCTTCACCGCGCGCATGCGCTCGTTGAAGCTTCCGACGTTCAAGCCGCAGACTTCGAAGCGCGCCAGATAGCCCATCAGGAAGGCGTTGGCGCCCATGCGGAACAGCGTGCCGACGTCGCCCGAGACGAGCGCGCCGCGCTCCTGGTCGGTGAGGTCAAGCGGCGCCAGCGCCTTTACCGGATCGGTCTTCATGGCCGCACGGAAGGCGTGATCGCGCAGCACCTCGCGGCACAGGTAGTTCACGGCGAAGATCGACATAGTCCCTCCCGCTTCAGTTATCCATCAATTTCGCACGGCCGCGCGGCGATTGCCACAGCGTGGACGCGTTCGTAAGCTTTTGAAACAGAAGCGGGAGGACGAGGCCATGGACACAGTAAAGGCACAGCAAGAACGCCGCAAAACCAATCCGGTGTTCAACGACCGTAAGCTCAAGCTCGGCACGTTCGGGACCAATCTCGACCGCGGCTGCGCCATTTCGACCATCGACGGCGTCTTGGAAATCAACTGGCCGAACACACTCGAGTTGGCGCGCACGTCCGAGGAGATGGAGTTCGAGGCCTTGGTACCGATCGGCCGCTGGCACGGCTTCGGCGGCATCACCAATTTCAACGGTCCCGGCTTCGAATGCTTCTCCTGGGCCGCGGCGATCGGCGCCTCGACGCATTATTCGGGCATCTTCGCCACCTCGCACGTGCCGACCGTTCATCCGGTGATGGCGGCGAAGCAGGCCGCAACGATCGACCACGTCACCGGCGGCCGCTTTGCGCTCAACATCGTGACCGGCTGGAACCGGCCCGAGATCGAGATGTTCGGCTCGCCGCTGATGGAGCACAACGACCGCTACGAATGCGCCGCCGAATGGCTGCAAATCATGAAAGAGCTGTGGACACGCGACGAGCCGTTCGATTTCGAAGGCCGCTTTTACAACATCAAAAAGGGCTATCTGGAGCCGAAGCCGCTGCAAAGGCCGTTTCCGGCGGTGATGAATGCCGGCGGCTCGGAGAAAGGCCAGCACTTTGCCGCCAAATATTGCGACATGGTCTACGTCGTGTTCGGCTCGCACGACTTCGACGATTGCAAGGCCAAGATCGATTCTTATCGCCAACTCGCCCGCAAGGAATACGGCCGCGAAATTCAGGTTTGGAGCTACGCCTACGTCGTGCAGGGGGAGACCGAGAAAGAAGCGAAGAATTATTTCGACGAATACGTCAACCAGAAAGGCGATTGGGAGGCGGTCACCAATCTGGTCGAAACCATGATCGCCAACGCCAAGACGCTGGCGCCGCCGGTGCTGGCCGAGATGAAGAAGCATTTCATCGCCGGCTGGGGCGGCTACCCGCTGATCGGCACGCCGGAGCAGATCACCGACGGTCTCGTTCGCATGTCAAAGATGGGCCTCGACGGCACGCTGCTCAATTGGCCGCGCTATATCGAGGATCAGCACTGGTTTCGCCATAACGTGTATCCGCTGGTGGTGGAGGCGGGCTTGCGGTGACTTCAGTCACCGTCATCCTGAGGCGCGCGCCGAAGGCGCGCCTCGAAGGATGCTGCACCGCCCGGGCCGTCGCCCTTCGAGGCTCGCTACGCGAGCACCTCAGGGTGACGGAAGAGGGTCAAAAATACGGGCGGCTCGGATCGCGCGGCAAACCGAGCTCCATGCGGCCGAAATGCGCCAGATTGGTCTCGACGTTCACGGCGATATGCATGGACATGAAATGAATGTCACGCCAAGCGCGCTGGATCGGATGCGATGAGGCAAACCCCGCGGTCCCGCTCAAGGCGATGAGCGTGTCGATCGCCTCGACGCATAATTCGGAGGCCCGCGTGAAATCGCGCACCGAGCGCGCCAAAAGCTGCGGCGAATAATCGGCTGGCGCGTCAGTGACCTTCACCGCACGCCGCACCAAGAGTTCGGCGGCGTCGATGTCGGCGGCGGCGCGCGCCATGCGTACCTGCACCGAGACTTTTGCCGCGACTGCGGAGCCGTCTTGCGCCTTGCGCGCCTTGGTCCAGTCGCGAAAAACTTCGTAGGCGCCCTGCACCGCACCGATCATCGGCGCCACGAACGAGATCGGCGCGTAATAAAAGAACGGCGTGTGGAATATGATCGACGGGTGCGCGGCGCTGCCGGGACCGTTGCCGTCGCGCAAGTCGGGCAAGCGCAACACCAATCCATCCGGTACGAACGCATTGTCGGTGGCGATGGTCTTGCTGCCCGTGCCGCGCATGCCCGCCGTGAACCAGGTATCGCGTACCGTGTATTGCCCGGGCGGGACGAGGAAGAGCTTCCATTCCGGCCCTGAAGCATCCTGGGCCGGTCCTTCATGTACGATGCCGCCGAGCATCACCCACGTGCAATGATCGACGCCACTGGCGAACGGCGAGCCCTTGCCGGAAATACGATAGCCGCCGTCGACTGGAACGGCTTGCAAGTTGGGCGCAAACGAAGCGGCGATCGGCACATCGAGGCCGTCGGCCCATAGCGTTTTCTGTGCCGCCTCCGGAAACTGCGCGATCAAATGGGCGTGGTGAATGATCAGGCCGGCGCACCAGCCGTGCGAGGCGTCAGCCTTGCTCAATTCGCGTGTGACGTCGAACCACTCCTCAAAGCCGAGCCCGTATCCGCCAATCCGCTCCGGCAGCAGGATGCGGGCAAGGCCGGCGTTGAGCATGTCCTTGGCCGATTGCAGCGGAATATGTCGTGCCTCCTCGGCGGCCTCGGCGCGCTCGGCAAAGAGCGGCGCCAGCGCGCGGGCGCGCGCCAAAATCTCTTCTCTGGTCGCGCGCGGCGCGGGCACGTCCGGCATCGCCATTCCCCTACTGATTACCCCTATCGCTTGGCGGCGTCCGCCGACGGCGCGAGCACCAGCCGCCGCCCCACCGGAAACAACTGCACGTCATAGCGCTGGACGATCCAGCCCCAAATCCCGGTCGGCGCCTTGAGCATCACCGCAATCGCGATCGCCCCCATCAGGATCAGATAATAGGTGCCGTAATCGGCAAGAAGCTCACGCAGCACGATATAGATCAGCATGCCGATGAATGGGCCCTCCAGCGTGCCGATGCCGCCGATGACGACCATGAAGATCACCACCACGGTCCAGTCGTTGACGCTGAATCCGGCCTCCGGCGAGATGCGCAGCTTCTGCAGGAAGATCAGGCCGCCGATGAGGCCGGTGCACGCCGCGGTCACAAGATAAATGATGAATTTGGTGCGGAAAGTATTGACGCCGAGGCTCGCCGACGCCGGCTCGGAATCGCGGATCGCAGTGAGCGCCAAGCCGTGGCGCGAGCGCAGCAGCAGATAGACGATAGCAACCACCAGCAAACAGGCTGCAAGCGACATCAGATACATGACGGTATCGCGGATATCGCGATCCGGCGAGATCTGCCGCAGGATCGATGGCGTGAGCGAGAAGCCGGAGCCGGCGCCAAGCGCCGGAATGAGGCTCGCAAACAGCGAAAGCACTTCGGCGACCACCCAGGT
>DATJTL010000151.1:0-2899 GCA_035503415.1 Xanthobacteraceae bacterium | reverse complement strand
CTTGAATTCCTTTATTTGCCGCTGGCGCTTGGCCGCTCGCTTGCCGCGCCGCCGCATATTCCGCCCGACCGGCTGGCCGTGCTGCGCAAAGCGACCGCAGAGACAATGCAAGACCCCGACTTCCTCGCCGACGCCAAGAAGCTCGATATCGACATAGTGCCTATGAGCGCGGAAGAAACGAGCGCCATGGTCGACCGGTTGTTCGCCACTCCGCCCGCGGTGGTGGCGCGGATCGAGGAAGCGCTGTCGCCGTAGCGCCTTTGCGTCGGCGAACATGCTATCGGCGATTCTGACGTCGGCCGTGGACGGATGCCGCCGTCTCGTTTAGATTTCGTCCGACATTCGTGGAGATCGAAGTGCCATGCTGACCGATTATCATCATCAGGGACGCTTCCGCTGGCCGAACGACGCGCGCGTTGCGGCGACGCTGACCTTCGATTTTCAGGGCGGCGAGGACATCCGGCCATTGCCTGACGGGACCCGCGATCACGAGGAATATACCCAGTGCGAGTACGGCCCGCACACTGCGATCTGGCGCATCCTGCGCATTCTGGACGAAGAGAAGGTCAAGGCGACGTTCCTTACTTGCGGCGCGATCGCCGAGCGCTTTCCGGATGCGGTCAAGGCAATCGTCGGCAACGGTCACGAGATCGCCGGTCACGGCTATCACCATGAAGTCGCGCGCAACCTCACCCGCGAGCAGGAGCGGGAGGTGATGCGAAAGACCGTCGAGATGATCCGCGGCCGTACTGGCCAACGGCCGTTCGGCTGGCGCTCCTGCACGCAGAGTCCGAACAGCCTCGAACTGCTGATGGAGCATGGCTTTCTGTGGAACAGCAATTCGTTTTCCCACGACCTGCCGTTCCTGTGGCAATCGAACGGCCGCGTGCTGGTCGAACTGCCGCGGCAGCCGTTCGGCGACGGCCGGACCTACCAGCACCGCCATAACGACGCCGGCAATCCGCACGACACGCTTTTGATCTGGAAGGCCATGTTCGAGCAATTTCACGAGGAGTCGGCGCTGGCGCCGACTTACTGCCCGTTCCAGTTCCATCCCTATATTTCGGGCCGTCCCGGGCGCGCCAACACCTTGCGGGCGATCATCCGTCACATGAAGGATGCAGGCGGCGTCTGGTTTGCGGCCGGCAGCGAAGTCGCTCGCTGGTGCCTTGACGAAGTCTTCCGCGTCGAGCAACCGGCCTCGGCGCCGCGCCGCGTTGCCGCTTCCTGACGGATCGGGGCGCGGTCCCGATCACCCGTTGCCGGTCAGCTGTATAATCGCGCCGATGATCGCGGACGCGGAGCGCGTGATGATCTGCGAGATGATATCCAGATCGATGCCAAACCGCTCGCCGACGAGCGGCAGGATGATGAGCAGTCCGATCAGCAGCAACAGACCGTAGGGCTCGAGCCGCGCAAGCGGGGCGGCCAGCGGCTTCGGCAGTACGCCGACCAGGATGCGTCCGCCGTCGAGCGGGGGAATCGGCAGCAGGTTGAAGACCGCCAGAATGACATTGAGCACGAGCGCGTTTTTGAGGTTGTCGGCAAGGAACCGCACGACGACGTCGGGAGTATAAGCAAGCAGGTGAAAGGCGGCCGCCGCCGCAACGGCCAGGACGAGGTTCATGGCCGGCCCGGCTGCGGCCACCAGGATCATGTCGCGCCGCGGATGGCTCAAGGCGCGGAAATTCACCGGCACTGGCTTGGCGTAGCCGAATAGAAACGGCGAGCCTAAGATCAAGAGGAGTGCCGGCAGCAAGATCGTTCCGAACGGGTCGATATGCTTGAACGGATTGAAGCTCACCCGGCCGAGGCGCCACGCCGTGTTGTCCCCGAGCAGATGGGCGACGAAGCCATGCGCCGCCTCGTGGAAGGTCACGGCGATGAGGACCGGCAAGAGCCAGACCGAGATTTCGAAAGCGATGAAACTGAACTGCTGATCCATTGGCGCGTCGCGGCCTGTCTGTTACCCGCGGCGGACATTACATCCTAGTTGTCGATAAGGCCACGCGGCCGGGAGGCGCGCATGAATTACGCAAAGAAATTCATCGTCGAACCCGGCGCCAAGCTTCGGCTGCACAAGATCGATGCGGCCTATTCCGGCGGGCAGGAATCGCACAAGGCGGCGGTCGACGAAACCGCCGTGCAGGTCGCCCGTATGGACCGGTTGCAATACCTGCTCTACGCCGATGGCAGCCGCTCGCTGCTCATCGTGCTGCAGGGGCTCGACGCGGCCGGCAAGGACGGAGTCATCCGCCATCTGTTCTCCGGGATGAACCCGCAGGGCACACGCGTGGCCAGCTTCAAGCAGCCAAGCAAGGAGGACCTCGCTCATGATTTCCTCTGGCGCGTGCATTCGCAGGCGCCACGCAGGGGCGAGGTCGTGATCTACAATCGCTCGCATTACGAGGACGTGCTGGTGGTGCGCGTGCACAAGCTGGTGCCGCGTTCTGTGTGGTCGAAGCGTTACGACGAGATCAACGACTTCGAGAAGATACTGCACGAGAACGGTACCTGCATTCTGAAATTCTTTCTGCACATAAGCCCGGACGAGCAACTCGATCGCTTCCACCAGCGCCTCGAGGATCCGGCGCGGCAGTGGAAGATCAGCGACAGCGACTATACCGAGCGCGAGCTGTGGCCGAAATATCTGGACGCCTATGAGGAGGCGATCGCGGAGACCAGCACCAAGCGTGCGCCCTGGTATGTCATTCCCTCGAACCACAAATGGTTTCGCAACCTCGCCATTTCGCAAATCGTCGCCGACGCGATGGACGACATGGGGCTTAAACTGCCGCCGCCGCGCGTCGACCTTGCCGTCATCCGGCGGAAATATCACGCCGCCAAACGCGAGGCGAACGACAAGAACGGATAACTTCCAAATCCAACAAATGCGCGG
>DATJTL010000150.1:0-6552 GCA_035503415.1 Xanthobacteraceae bacterium | reverse complement strand
AAGACCGGCCCGACGCAGAAGGCCGACGAGTTGCTCAAGCTCATCGACATCCTCAATCCCGACAACGAGCCCGGCCGGTTGACGCTGGTCTGCCGCGTCGGCGCCGAGAAGGTCGACGAGTTGCTGCGGCCCATGCTCCGCGCGGTCAAACGCGAAGGCTGCAACGTGGTGTGGTCGTGCGATCCCATGCACGGCAACACCATCACCTCGACGACCGGCTACAAGACCCGCCCGTTCGAAAGGATTCTCAAAGAGGTACGCGCATTCTTTGAGATCTGCGGCCAGGAAGGGATCTATCCGGGCGGCGTGCACCTGGAGTTTACCGGGCAGAACGTCACCGAATGCACCGGCGGCGCGCGCGCCATCAGCGACGAAGATCTCAACGACCGCTACCACACGGTCTGCGACCCGCGGCTCAACGCCGAGCAGTCGCTCGATCTCGCGTTCCTTCTCGCCGACTTGTTGAAGTCGCAACGCGAGCAAAAAGAAAAGCCGCTGCCGGCGGCCGCCGGACTGTAGCGGAAGTCGGACGTCAGATGACTGACGACAGAGGAGTTGACGGCTCATTTACCAGGCCGTCTGCCCTCTGACATCTTTCATCTGATATCTGTTTTTACCAATCGCTCACCTAAAACGTCCGCCTTTACTAATCGCTCATGCTGAGCCGCGTTAGGCCGTGGAGGTAAAGGAATACGCAAATAATTTGAATCAAAGTTTCCGCGTCGAACAACAACAACGTTCAACAGACGCGGGGATGTGCGGTGCCAGTACGAAAATATCTACCGAGCGCGATCGCCATCGCCTCGATGCTCGCAACGCCGGCTTTCGCTGCCGATCAGCCGCCAGCGTGGCTGCCGCCGCTGTCCGAAAGCGCCACGCCGCCGCCCGCACTGAGCGACAGTTTCGATCCGCTGACCGGATCGGTGCCGCAAGCGCCGGTTCACCACACGCTCTGGCAGGGTTTCTATGTCGGCGGCGATTTCGACTACACCTACGGCAGCGCCGATTTCAGCAAGGGGACGCAGGGGCCGGTCAGCTACAGCCTGCGAAACACGACGGTCGAGCAAAACGACGATCCGTCCGATTTGGCGATTCTCGGCACGGGGGATCATGCCGCCACGGGCTTTGGCGGCTTTGTCGGCTACAATTTCGAATATCTGACGCCCAAAGCAAAGGTCATTATGGGCTTCGAGGCCAACTACGAGCAAGTTTCGCTGTCGCTGTACCCGCCGAGCACGCCGATCTCGCGCATCTATCCCGATGGATATGCTGCCAGCATCACTGGGAATGGCCAGATGACCGACCTCAACTTTGGCACGTTGCGCGCGCGTGCCGGTTGGGAGGCAGGCAATTTCCTGCCCTATGCCTTCGTCGGCTTGGCGCTGGGGCGGGCCAACATCAATATTTCAGAGACCACGACCCTCGTGCAGCCCGCGCCCAACCCCGGAACATTCGTGTATTCGGGCACCAACGGTACGAACGGCGAGTGGCTGTACGGCATGACTGGCGGCGTCGGCCTTGACGTTGCGTTGACGCCAAACATTTTTTTGCGAGGGGAATACGAATTCGTAAAGTTCCAGGAAGTGGCGGGTACCACGATCGAGATCAATACGGCCCGTATTGGAGCCGGGTTCAAATTCTAAAACATAGCTTCCGCATACCCTGGGCGGCGCAAGCAGGCTGGGGAACCCATTGCCGGAACGGCTCCTCCGGCGCTAGACCTTGGCCATTATGAACGAGCGTCCTGCCGATCGTCTGGCCATTGCGGTTGCGCAGCTCAACCCTATCGTAGGCGACATTTCCGGCAACCTTACGCGCGCGCGCAAGGCGCGTGCAGCGGCCGCCCGCGACGGCGCCGATATCGTCGCCTTTTCCGAACTGTTCATCGCCGGCTATCCGCCGGAGGATTTGGTGCTCAAGCCGGCGTTCCAGTCGGCCTGCCGCGCCGCGGTCGAAACGCTGGCGCGCGAAACCGCCGATGGCGGGCCGGCAGTTCTTATCGGCACGCCCTGGGTGGAGGACAACAAGCTTTACAACGCCTATGCGCTGCTTGCCGGCGGCCGCATCGCGACAATCCGCTTCAAGGTCAACCTGCCCAATTACGGCGTGTTTGACGAAAAGCGCGTATTCGCCGCCGGTCCGGTGCCGGGGCCGGTGAACTTCCGCGGCGTGCGCCTGGGGTTGCCGGTCTGCGAGGATACCTGGACCGATTGGGGCGACTACGAAAACGTGGTCGAATGTTTGGCCGAGACCGGCGCCGAGCTTTTGCTCGTGCCCAACGGTTCGCCCTACTGGCGCAACAAGAGCGACGTGCGCCTCAACGTCTCGGTCGCGCGCGTCACCGAGTCGGGCTTGCCGCTCATTTACGTCAATCAGTTTGGTGGCCAGGACGAACTCGTCTTCGACGGTGCTTCCTTCGGGCTCAATGCCGACCGCTCGATCGCGTTTCAGCTCCCCGCATTCTGCGAGACGGTGGTGACGACCCACTGGTCGCGCACGGGCGGAACCTGGCGCTGCGCGCAGGGGCCGCTCGCCGCTGCGGAAGACGCCGACAGGTCCGATTACACCGCGTGCATGATCGGGCTGCGCGACTATGTCGACAAGAACGGCTTCAAGGGCGTCGTTCTTGGCCTCTCCGGCGGCATCGACTCAGCCTTGTGCGCAGCGCTCGCCACCGATGCGCTCGGCGCCGCCCGCGTGCGCTGCGTGATGCTGCCGTACCGCTACACCGCGCAGGAATCGCTCGACGATGCCGCCGCCATCGCCGCCGCGCTCGGCGTGCGCTACGACATCGTGCCGATCGAGAGCGCTGTCGTGGGTCTTGAACAAGCGCTCAAGGGCGTGTTCGCCGGCACTTCGCGCGATGTCACCGAGGAAAATCTGCAGTCGCGCGCCCGCGGCACCATCCTGATGGCGATCTCCAACAAGTTCGGCCTGATGGTGGTGACCACCGGCAACAAGTCGGAAATGTCGGTCGGCTACGCCACGCTCTACGGCGACATGAACGGCGGCTTCAATCCGATCAAGGACCTCTACAAGACCGAGGTCTATCATCTGGCGCGGCTGCGCAATGGCTGGAAGCCAAACGATGCGCTCGGTCCGGACGGGCCGGTTATTGCCGACAATGCGATTACGCGCGCGCCAAGCGCGGAACTGCGCGAAAATCAGACCGATCAGGACACGCTTCCGCCTTACGACGTGCTCGACACCATCCTCGAACGGCTGGTGGAAGGCGAGCAATCGACCGCGAGCATCATCGCCGCCGGCTTCGATCGCGACACCGTGCTCAAGGTCCAGCGCATGCTCTACATCGCCGAATATAAGCGGCGGCAGGCGGCGCCGGGGGTGAAGGTGACGCTGAAGAATTTCGGCCGCGACCGCCGCTATCCGCTCGTCAATCGCTTCCGCGATGCGGGCATCCCGCCAGCCGAGCCCGACAGCACGCTGGTCTCAGGCGCGGCCATGGCCAAGGCCGGCGCCGCCGATCTCTGATTCCGTCAGTGCGACTGTGGTGACGGCGTCGATAGGTACTGCGGCCCGACGACGCGCACCTTGCGGCCTTTCGGATCGGTCACGACAGTGCCGGCGCCGCTATCCGGCGTCGTGTCGGTGCTCGGCGCCGCGGCCGGCGTCTGCGGTTTGGTCGCCGCGCCTTGCGGCACTTGGGTCAGCGCCTTCTCGTTCTTGTCGGTCACGACGATGTCGCCGCTTTCCAGCGTGGTGTCGTCGGCGCTGTGCAGCGTCTGCTCCCACGTCTCGCCAGGCTTGCGGCAGGAGCAGCCGGTGACGAGTTCTTTGCGATAGCGGAAAGCGTTGGGCAGCGCGGTGTACGGCGCACCGTCAACTGACACCGCCTGTTCGATCTCTTCGCCCGGATTGTGATAGGTGTACAGCGCTACTGGCGCCGCCGGGCAGAGCCGTTGGCAAGCTTCGGCATCGGCCGCGAACCGGCCCGGCACGGTCGAGTAGGAAATCGGGAAATAAAAGCCGTCGCAGGTGCGCACGCAGACCGTGCGATAGGTGCCGACTGGCGCGCCGTTGCCGCCGGGGGTGACAATGGTGCCGCCGCCGCCGAGCAGCGCTTCGAAGAAGCCTTGCGGACCGGCGTCGCGGACGGCCTGCGTATATTGCGAGCCGCAATTGTTTTGCGCCAATTGGCCGATCAGCGCTGTGCGCTGACCCTGCTGGCTGTCATTGCCGCTCTTGAGCTGCTCGAGGTCGCTCATCATGCGGTCGAGATTGCCGCGCATCTCGTCGATCTTGGAGTTGAGCGGGCCACATTGCGGAGAAAATCCCGAGAACAGCGAGAAGAAACCCTGGCCGCAGCCGGCCTTGCGCGCCTGCGCCTGCGCGCGGTCGATATCCGCCTGCTGCTTGGCGATGGCATCTTCGGCGCTTTGGATTTGGCTGGCGAGTGTGGAGTTGGCGGCGCCCGAATTGAGTGTGGCGAGCTGGGCTTCCAGGCGCACGCAAACAGGCGAGGAGCCGACCGGCTGGGCCGATGCACCAGGTCCCGGAGAAGCTTGAGCCGGATAGCTCTGCGGTGGGTAGCCTCGGGCGGGAGCCGGGTAGCCCTGAGCGGGAGCCGGGTAGCTCTGTGGCGGAGCCGGCTGCGCCGGGTAGGACGGATAGCTTTGCGACGGATAGGGCTGTTGGGCAGGGTAGTTCGGATAGCCTTGCGGATAGCCCTGTCCGGCTGCCGACACGGTCAGGGCGAGCGCACCGCACGAGGCCCAGCCTAGGCCGCGCAAAAGCTTCAACATTTGCACTCCCGACACCGATTTTGCTCCGGAATCGTGCGATCAAGCAGGCCAATGGTGACGAAAGTGTGAAATCACCGCTAATCCGACTTTCGTCCGTAGATTTCCGACCCCGGAGCTACGATCCCCGTACCACCGCCCCCAAGCTTCGACCCAAAGCTCCGCCCTCTGCTACTCCGCATCCGGTTGGTTTTCCGGCCGCGCCCGATCGAATGCCGAAAGCTTTAGACAGGCGGCGTCGACACCGACGATTTTTGGAAACTTCTCCAATGGCACTTTCAGCCGCCGCGCGTTGGCGACCTGTGGCACCAGGCAGATATCGGCGAGCGTGACCGTCCTACCGCACGCATAGGGGCCGGGCTCGATCAGCGCTTCCAGCGCATCGAAGCCCTCGAGAACCCAATGGTGATACCAGGCATCGATCGCGCTCTGCTCCTGATGCATCTGGTGTTTCAGGTAGCGCAGCGGGCTCGTGTTGTTGAGCGGATGGATATCGCAGGCGATGAGCTGGGCCAGCGAGCGTACTTTAGCGCGCGCGATCGGATCTTTGGGCAAGAAGGGCGGGTCAGGATGGGTCTCATCGAGATACTCGATGATGGCGAGCGATTGGATCAATGTGTCGCCGCCATCGGTGACCAAAGCCGGCACCCGCATCTGCGGATTGACCGCGCGGAACTCCGGGCGCCTGTTGTGGCCGCCGTCCTTGATAAGGTGGACAGGGATTGTTTCGTAGGCGAGCCCCTTGAGATGGAGCGCTATGCGCAGCCGATAGGCGGCCGACGAGCGGAAATAGGAATAGAGTTTCACGTCTCTCTCCTGGTTATTCCGGCTCGGCCTCGGCCGCCATCTCGGCGACGAGTTGCGCCGAGCGCTCGGTGAGCTGCTTGACGGCGCGGTCGAACGCGTCGCGGTCGGCCGGGCTCAGAATTTCGGTCAGCCGCCGTGCGAAATCGAGCGCGTGCGGCGCTACTTCCTCGTACATCGCCCGGCCGTTCGCGGTCAGCGAGAGGAATGACTCGCGCAGGTCGGCGCGGTTGGAGCGGCGGATCAATAGCTTGCGCCTTTCCAACAGCGCCACTGCTCGCGATACCTTGGTCTTGTGCATATGGCTATGCGAGCCGACTGCTTTTCCGGTCATTACCCCGTACTGGCCGAGCGTCACCAGTACCCGCCATTCCGGAACTCCGATGCGATAGCGCTGGGCATAGACCCGCGACAGCGCGTGCGAGACCAGGTTTGCCACCACGTTGAGCTGATAGGGCAGGAAATGCTCGAGCTTGAGTGGCGCGGCTTCGGCCGCAGCGGCCGCGCCGGCCTGCTCGGCTATGTCGCTGCGGCTTCTTCGTTGACTGGCCATCGCGCGTCCCACGGCAGGGCCGACGCTGCGGCCCGGCCGACGCGCGAACATGGCCGAACTCGCCTGCCCGCGCAACGGCGGGTAGAGGCGGCAAATGGCGATCGGGTAGCGCTCGCTTGTTGCGCTCAGCGCGTGCAAACGATGGCGACGAAATGGTCGCAAGCGCCGCCCCGGCACGAGTTCGCGTCGTTCGGGATGGCGCCGGTGATGTCGTCGCGGTCCACTTTGCGGAACGAAACCGCCTGGGCGAAGTCGTGCGAGCGGCAATAGGAATTCGCCACCACTTGGCCGCACGGGCCGCCGCCGGCGAGGCAGGTATCCACGCCATAGCCATCGGCGTGGTTGGCGACGATGAACAGGCGCTTCTCCGCGTGCGCGGCGCCGCCAAGCATTACTGCGGCGACAGCAATCGCCGCGATCATCGAGCGCATGGAA
>DATJTL010000149.1:0-4440 GCA_035503415.1 Xanthobacteraceae bacterium | reverse complement strand
CTCTTCGGCTTGCCGCGCTCGAAGACCATCCGGTAGAGCTTTTGCCCGCGCGCGACCTCGACCTCCATGCGCTCGGACAGCGCGTTGGCGACCGACACGCCGACGCCGTGCAGGCCGCCCGAAGTCTCATAAACCTCGGAGTCGAATTTGCCGCCCGCGTGCAGCGTGCACATGATCACTTCGAGCGCGGATTTTTTGGGAAACTTTGGATGCGGATCGACCGGGATGCCGCGGCCGTTGTCGGTGACGGAGATGAATCCGTCCGCCTCCATCTCGACCTCGATCCAGTCGGCGTGGCCGGCGAGCGCCTCGTCCATCGCGTTGTCGATGACTTCGGCGAACAGGTGATGGAGCGCCTTCTCGTCGGTGCCGCCGATATACATGCCGGGCCGCCGGCGAACCGGCTCAAGGCCCTCGAGTACCTCGATGTGCTTTGCGGTGTAGCCGGACTCCGCCGCCGAGCCGCGCGTCGATGCTGCGCCATTACGCCGGCCGCTCGTGCTGCCGCCGCCGTTTCGCGGCGCGGCGAGCTCGGTGAACAGATCGCCGGTCTTGGCTGCCTTGTCCTTCTTGGGTTTATCGTTTTTGCCGGATTTGTTGTCCGGCGGCTTTTTCGGCGTTTTGGCCACGGTCTTTCCCATATAGCGCCCTTTGGCGCTTCGTCATTTCGTGCGCAACGGCGGCGAATCAATCCCAGGAGGCCCCCGACTATGCCATCTAAGCGGCAAAACCATGAGCGCATTGACGCTTGGCGGAGTGGGCCTTATATCGCCGCCCATGCCGAGCGCTCTTGCGACCATAGCCATTGCCGGACGGCGCCGCCGCCGTTGCGCTGCGGCACGCGCTCGCGCGTAACCACGCGCAAAGCCTCGTGCCGCCGGTTCCGCGGCACTTTTCCTTGATAATGTGCCAAGCGGATAATGTGCCAAGCGGATTCGGCCTGAGACCGTCTCAAGCCAGGGGTTGAATCATGTCTCTGATTGAAAAGAAGGCCAAAGTCGGCGTGCTCGGCGCCTCCGGCTATACCGGGGCGGAACTGGTGCGGCTCCTGCTGCGCCATCCACACGTGCAGATCGCGCTGCTCACCGCCGACCGCCGCGCCGGCAAGCCGATGGCCGAGGTGTTTCCGCAGTTTGCGCCGTACGAGCTGCCGATGCTGAGCGCAGTCGAGGCGGTGGACTGGCAGGCGCAAAAACTCGATCTCGCCTTCTGCGCATTGCCGCACGGCACGACGCAGAAGGTCATCGCCGATTTGCTCACACGCGCACCGCAAACGAAGGTCGTGGATCTGTCGGCCGATTTCCGCCTGTCCGATCCGCACGCTTATGCGCGCTGGTATGGCCACGCGCATGCCGCGCCCGAGCTGCAGAAGGAGGCGGTGTACGGGCTGACCGAGGTCTATCGGCAACAGATCAAGCCGGCGCGGCTCGTCGCCAATCCGGGCTGCTACACGACCTGCGCGCAACTTGCGCTCATTCCGCTGCTCAAAGCCAGCGCGATCGATCCTGATGAGATCGTCATCGATGCCAAATCGGGCATGACCGGAGCGGGCAGGGCGGCGAAAGAAGAGATGCTGTTCTCCGAGGTCTCCGAAGGCTTCCACGCCTACGGCGTCGGTCATCATCGCCACATGTCCGAGCTCGATCAGGAATTTTCAATCGCCGCCGGCCGCGAGGTGATCGTCACGTTCACGCCGCACCTGGTGCCGATGAACCGCGGCATCCTGTCGACCATTTACGTGCGCGGACTGAAAGCGACACCTGAGGACCTGCATGCGGTGTTGGCCAAAGCTTACGCCAACGAGCCGTTCGTCCATGTGCTGCCGTTGCGCACCATGCCGCAGACCCGCCACGTGCGCGGCTCCAACATGACGTTCATCGGCGTTGCACCCGATCGCATCTCCGGCCGGGCCATAATCTGCTCGGCGCTCGACAATTTGACCAAGGGTGCGTCCGGCCAGGCGGTGCAGAACATGAACGTGATGCTGGGCTTTGCGGAGACGACGGGGCTCGAACAGGTGGCGCTGTTTCCGTAAGCACCCGGCCACATTGTTGTTCTGAAAGTAGCGGTTCTTCTGAAAGTAGCAGTTCTTCTGAAAGTAGCACGGGGCGCTGTCCTATCGAGAGAAGGACTGCGCCCCGATGCGTCGCTGAGATATTGATTAGGACGGTCGGAAATCCGGCTCGCAACGGATTCGTCGCCAGGGGTGAGCGGTGGCTTCGAACCTTCGCATGCCTGTCGAATTCCGGCCGCCCGTTGTAATCAATACCTCGTCCCCCCATAGTAGCCGCCGCCGCCCCAATTGAACCAATTGAATCGCCAATTGAGACCAACTTTGGCCTCTTGGATGTTGCGGCTCAGCTGGAATGTGTCACCCGCCAGCATGACGGTGTTGTTGTTCATATTCCAGTTGCTAAGCCCGATATAATCGTACTCAAACTTCACGGACCATTGGGGAGCGAACGCCCATTCGATTCCGCCACCGAGCAGCCAGCCACTGTTGGTGTTCTCGCCGCTCACCGATGCGCCAGTGGTCAGGTTGGTGACGGTTACCGTATTTCTGACCCAGGCGCCGCCGCCTTTGAAGTAAAGCAGAACCTGATTCCAGGCGGCCCAGCCAATTCGGCCGGTAACGTCGGCGATCCAGTCGGTATTCGCGGTCCCCTGCAGCGTGCCAACCCCAGGAACAAAGAAACCACTTCCAGTGGCCTGGATCGAAGTCCAGTCGAAGTTGCCTTCAATGCCCCACACGATGGGACCTGTTTGATAATTGCATCCGACTTCCGGTCCGCCGATGACCCCGCTATGCGATGTGCCAAAATTCATCCCATCCAGAGTGTCGGTCAGATGGCCGCTGGCCCATGCGCCGCCAACATCGCCGCCAATGTAACAACCAGTCCAGCTGAAGGCCGGCGGAGGCGGTGGCGCGGGTGGTGCCTTCATCGGGAGTTCGGCAGCCTTGGCGGCCAGCGGCATGGTCATTGCCGCAAGGATCACCAACCCGACGCCAAACAATTTTCTCATGATGCTATCCCTCCGATTCCTTTTCCGCAGCGCTTGCGTCAGTCTGCGACTTAGGAGCCGAGTGATAGAGGTAGGTCGGTAAGAGACGTGCTTTTAAATTTTCTTGTTGCGTTTGTGCAACTGCGTTGGAAACGCTGGCGGCAGTCAACGCTGTGAGCGCTGCTATTTGAAGGGACGTTAGTCTCGTACCTTCACATAACTGCCCGGCGCATCCTCGATTACCTTGAGCGCGCCTGAGCCGGGCACGCGCGCGGGCACCTCGGTGCCGTCCTGGCGTTTGAGCCAGTCGAACCAGTCCGGCCACCACGAGCCTGGATGTTCCTTGGCCTTGGCGAGCCAGAGATCGAGGTTGGCGCTGCGCGGCCGAGGGCCGGTCCAGTACTGATATTTGTTCTTGGCGGGCGGGTTCACCACGCCGGCAATGTGGCCGGATCCCGCGAGCACGAATCTGACCGGTCCGCCAAACGATTTGCAGCCGAGCAGAACCGATTTTGCCGGCGCGATGTGATCCTCGCGCGTCGCCAGATTATAGACCGGCACCGTGACCGACTTGAGATCGATCCGCGTGTTGCTGAGCGTCATCTTGCCGTGCGCAAGCTTGTTGTCGAGATAACACGAGCGGACGTAGAAGGAATGATTGGCGGCCGGCATCCGCGTGGCGTCCGAGTTCCAATAAAGCAGGTCGAAAGGAAACGGTGCCTTGCCCTTGAGGTAATTGTTGATGACGTAGGGCCAGATCAGATCGTTGGAGCGCAGGAAATTGAATACCGTCGCCATGGTGCGGCCTTCGAGATAACCGCGCTCGGCCATGCGTTGCTCAAGCGCGGCCACCTGTTCCTCGTCGACGAAGACTTTGAGATCGCCCGCATGGGTGAAATCGACCTGCGCGGCAAACAGCGTCGCCGACATGATCCGATGGTCGCCCCAGGCCTCCATGGCGGCGAGCGCTACCGAGAGCATGGTGCCGCCGACGCAATAGCCGATTGCATGCACCTTGTCCTCGCCGGTCGCCGCCGCGATGGCGTCAAGCGCGGCGATGGGGCCCTCGCGGACGTAGTCTTCGAAGGTCTTCTGCGTCAGCCGCTCGTCGGGGTTGACCCAGGAGATGCAGAACACCGTCAGTCCCTGATCGACGCACCATTTGATGAACGACTTCTCCGGCGTCAGGTCGAGGACGTAGTACTTGTTGATCCAGGGCGGCACGATCAGGAGCGGGCGCTTGAGCACCGTCGCGGTCGACGGCGCGTACTGGATGAGCTGCATCAGCTCGTTCTGGAAAATTACCTTGCCGGGCGTCGTCGCCAGATTGCGCCCGACCTCGAACATCGACGCATCCGACTGGCGGATGCGAAGATGCCCACCGCCGGCCTCGATGTCCTCCGCCAGCATGCGCATGCCGCGCACCAGATTTTCGGC
>DATJTL010000148.1:0-7446 GCA_035503415.1 Xanthobacteraceae bacterium | reverse complement strand
AATCGCCGGCGAATTCGTGCACGAAGACGACCGGCGTGCCGATGCCGGCTTCTTCGTAGTAGAGACTTGTGCCATCAGCGGTCTTGATCTTGGGCATCGGCTCCCCCTCGCCGTTCAACGCTTTGCGATCGCGCGCGCGGCATCGCCAAGTGCCTCGACCGGCGCGTCGCCGGCGTCAAAGATAGCAAGCACGCGGCACGGGCAGGATTCAAGACCTTCATAGCGCCACGGGAAGGCGCCGATGATGCAGCGCTTGCCGAGCACACTTTCCAGATCGCCGCCCAGGTTCTCGGCGTGCAAGAGCCCCTCCTGAAACGCGTAATTGTGGAACGGAAAGACATCCTGGCGGACCTTGCGTCCCGAGCGCTTGTGCACGTATTCGAACGTGCCGAAATAATCAGCCGGTTTTTTCCCGGTTGCCGCCTCGAATTCGCGGGCGATGTCGGGGCGCATGTTGCGGATCGACGTGTTCATCGGATGGTCGCAGGAGCCGGTGTCCATGCCGAACCACTTAATCTTCTTTTTCAGCATCCATTCCAGCGTCGCCAGCGTCGGGCCGGGGTGATAGCAGAAATAACGCACCAGATCCTGCTGGCTCTGCCCTTCGTAATATCTGTGCCAGCCGGTGTGCAGGATAAGAATGTCGCCGTCGCGGATGTCGGCGCCGGATTTTTCGATCATGTCCGGAGTGATCGCCGACCAGTCGGTCACCAACGGCGCGAGATCGACGACGACGCCCTGATTGACCAGATAATCGAGCGGCAGCGAGGCCATGTCGCCTGAGCGTCCGTCGGCGGCGTGCATGGCGCCGTCGAAATGAGTGCCGGCGTGCAGCGAGGTTTCGATCCGCTGGGCGACGATCCCCTGCGTCTGCAGGTTCTGCGCGTAATACATCTTGTTGCCGGCATAGCCGACCCAGCCGGGCGTGTGGATGCTCATGGTGTGGGAGAGGTCGACGATCTTCATCGTGGCGGCTCGCAGTGATGGGAGTGATGGGGCAAGGTGAGGCGTTAGTTATGCCGGCTGCAGGCTGGGTGCGCCGTCGATCTCGCAGACCTGCGTTACCGGCTCGGGCAGTTCGGCGCCGGTCACATCGTAGCCGAGAACGCGGAGAATTCCGCGCGCCGGGCAGAGCGCAACGGCGAGCCGCGTATAGGGGTTGAGAACCGGCGGGCGCACCCAGTCGAACGTCGGGCCGGACAGCGGGCCGCTCCAACCGGCGAGCGTCTCGCGCCGCGCCCGGCTATAGCCGGTCGCGTCGGTGAACGAACTGGTCAGAAAGCGGCGGGTGCCGATGCGGCCTTCCCAGCCGCGCCGGTCGGGCACCCAATCGTTGGCCGCGCTGGTGTCGGTCTCGCGCGTAAGGAAGCCGGTCTCGGTGCGCTCGATGACGCAGCTTTCGTCGGCGGCGCAGCCGACCAGGGTGAAGATCACCGGGCGCGCCACCGGCGTCGTCTGCAGCATAAGCCGCGCCGCGCCGTAGTCGCCGCAAGTTTCGAAAACATGCCGCAGCAACTGATCGGGCGGCATGCGGCCGGCGCAGCGCCAGCCGGCGAGCGTGTTGACCCCGAAGTCGAGCGGCCGCAGCCAGCGATGCGACGTGAGCCGCCGCATCGGCGCCTGGTTGATGCAGGCCGCGTAGCGGTACGGCGCCATCGCGGTGAGCGTGCCCACGTAACCGGGCCAGGTGATGCTGAAGAAATCGCCGCCGCGGCCGCGCATGCGCGCCACTTCGGCGTGGCGCCCGAGGCCGCGAAACGGCCAGTCAAGCGTACGCACCAGCCAAGGCACGCCGTCCTCCGCGCGCGCGAGCGAAGTGCAGGCCCATTGATAGGAGGCGTTGAGCAGCCACACGCCGGAAAAATCGAGCGTCTGCGCGATCCGCGCGATCTCCGCCAAATAGGGCGAGCGCGACCGTTTCAGCCAGTGCCGCGCGGTCCAATCAAGCGCCGGCAACGCCGGCAGGAGCGAGCGCGGGAAGAATCCAAGGCACGCGTCGCGCAGTGCACGCGCCTTACCTGCGCGTTGCCGAGCGTGGAGCGGCGGGCCACCGCCGCGAATGTCAACTACCGGAATAGTCGGCGCCTGCGCGTCCATCGGCAAGCCGTGAAAGGTTAATCGGATTCTCTGGCGATCAGTCTCGCTGCACAACGCTTCTCCACGTGCAGCGATCGCGCGTCAATGTCGCCGGCGCGACAGCGTGTCAAGGGTTAGCGATCTGGGCCGGCGAATGATGGCTTTCTCGCGTCGCGATGGAACCGACCGGGTCTCGTTGACGTTGTAGGCGCGGGCGATGTGCTGGCAATCCTCGGAGCAAAGATCATGACAAAATGGAAATTGGTTTTGCCCGCGGCCGCGATCGTCAGTGCCGCCATGATCGGATCTGCGGCAGCAGCGCCTGCCGCAAATCCGGCAATTTCGATCCAAGCCACGACCGCAGTCCGGCCTGGCGTACAAGACGTACGCTGGGTATGCGGGCCCTATCGATGCTGGTGGCGTCCGGGCCCGGTCTGGTGGGGACACCCTCGTTGGGGCTGGCGTGGCGGCTGGGGTTGGCACCGCGGCTGGGGTTGGCACCGCCGCTGGTAGGTGCGCCATAGCCGATCAGCGTAAGCCGTCACAGCAGCGACTTTAAGGAGCTTTCGCGCATTACACGGCGATGCGGGTATATCTTTACCTGCATCGTCGCGATGTTTGCGCGGTTATCAACTCAACGGTCGCGGAGCCGGTCCATCAATACTTTATCCTGGCCACCGTCGATCTCGATCATCGTGCCGTTGACGAAGAAGGCGAGATCGGACGCGAGATAGGTGACCAGATTGGCGACCTCCTCGGATTCTGCGATGCGGCCGAGTGGAATGCTCGACGGCGCAAGCTTGTCGGCGTCCTCGAAGCTCAAGTTCATGTCGCGCGCCATCGCTTTGACCAGGCCGGACCACCGCTCGGTGCGTACCGGGCCCGGATTGACCGCGACGAAGCTGATATTGTCCTTGCCGTACTGGCTCGCCAGCGACACCGTCAGGTTTTGTCCCGCCGCGTTGGCGGCGCCCGGCGCGATCTCCCAGTAGGAGACTTTGACGCCGTCGTTGCCGATCAGATTCACCACGCGGCCCTTTTTCTGCTTCTGCATGATCGGCAATACGTGCTTCATGCAGCGCACGTAGCCCATGAATTTCAGCTGCAGCGCGCTCGCCCAATCTTCCTCGCTCAGATGCGCGATGACGCCACCTGGCGCCGAGCCGGCATTGTTGACCAGAATATCGATGCGGCCCAAGGCGGCGTGCGCCTCCCGGATGAAATTCTCCGCGTCCGTCGGCTTGGTGAGATCGACGGCGATGGGAACGATCTGACGGTTGGTCGCCCGCGAGATTTCGGCGGCTGCGGCTTCGAGCGGCCCCTTGCGGCGCGCGCAGATGGCTACATCGACTCCCTCTTTCGCAAGCGCCCAAGTGATCGCCTTGCCGATGCCTTCGCTCGCCCCGGTGACGATCGCCTTCTTTCCCGTCATCTGCAGGTCCATTACGGTCCCCTCCTCACTTGCCCGGCAACCAATGACCAACATAGTGTGACGGTTCAGAAGTCCGCATCATTCTTGCCGCGAGCTCTCCGTGCGGATTTCTAAACCAAAGCCACACTACATCAATAACTTGCCAGTGTCCTTTGATTCCGAAGTTCGCAAACGAGCGTGCCGCAAAAGCTCCACTAGGACTTACACTTGCTAGTGGTCCTTCGATTCCAACATTCGCATAAGAATCAGCCGACTAGTCGCATTCTTCACAACCGCAAATCCCGCTCAAACTGCAAAGGCGGAAATGCTATCATTCCGTTCGTTCACGCAGTGGAAAAGCACCGGACCGATGGGGCTGGCGAGGCGGCAATTCCTGCAACTAGCCGGCAGTGCCATGGCACTGGGGGACGGGCCGGCAATCGCATGGGCGCAAGCCTATCCGTCACGGCCGGTGCACCTCGTCGTCGGATTTCCGGCGGGCGGAACGCTCGACGTCCTCGCTCACATGCTGAGCGATTGGATCGCACGGCGCGGTCAGACTTTCGTGGTTGAGAACCGGCCGGGCGCCTCGAGCAATATCGCAGCAGCGGCCGTGGCGCACGCACCGCCCGACGGCTACATGCTCCTTCTCGACGGCAGCGCCAACGCCATCAACGAAACGCTCTATCCCAATCTCGATTTCGACTTCCTGCGCGATATTGCGCCGGTCGCGGGCCTCGCCAGCATTTCGAATGTCATGGAGGTCAATCCGTCGTTCCCTGCAAAGACAGTCCCGGAGTTCATTGCCTACGCCAGGGCCAATCCGGGCAAGATCAACTTTGCATCGTCGGGAGTGGGCACGACGTCCCACGTCTCTGCCGAACTGTTCAAGATGATGACCGGCATCGAGATGGTGCACGTCGCCTATCACGGATCGATGGCGGCGATTACCGATCTGCTCGGCGGACGCGTGCAGGTGTACTTCGACAACGTGCCGACTTCGATCGGATTCATCAAGAGCGGCAAGCTGCGAGCCTTGGCGGTGACCGCCGCGGACCGTCAACAGGTGCTGCCAGACATTCCGACGATCGGAGAATCCGTGCGCGGTTACGCGACCAGCGTGGCCTACGGAATAGGCGCACCGAAAGATACGCCTGCCGAAATCGTCGACATCCTCAACAACGAGATCAACGCGTTCCTCGACGATCCCGGCGTCAAGGAGCGCCTCAATGCGATCGGTTTTACGATGCAGCCAGGATCGCCTGCTGCGTATGGCAAGCTGATGAGGGCGGAAACCGGCAAATGGGCGAAGGTGATAAAATTCGCCGGGATCGGTGCGCAATGATGCGGGCCGCGCGACCCGGCGAGAGCTAAAACGGCAGCCGCAGACCGAATCCTTTGGCCTTGGCCCACAGATAGAGCTGATAGGCGATAGCGATGTCTTGGGTGGTGACGCCAACCGAGACGACGACTATCATTTCTCCGTCGCTGCGCCGGCCAGGCTTGTGGCCGCTGACGACCTGCCAGATTTGATCGGTCAGACGGCCTGCTCCGATAGCGCCGGCATCAATGGCGCGCTGGACATGCGCGGGATGCTTCTGGGTGGCCGGATCGTAATCGATCAGCAGCCTATCGCACGCGGCAAAGACCTCCGGTGCCGCTTCGTTCTGACCCATGAGGCCGACGAAAACACCGTCTTTGAGCCAACGTCGCTCGATGAAGGGCGCCCGCGACGGCGTACCGGCCATGACGATGTCGGCGTCGCGGCAAACGTCCTCGTAGCTGTCCACCGCCTGCACCGGAATGCCCAGCGCCGCGCTCATTTCACTTGCGAATTTGCGCCTGCTCTCCGGGCGCGCCGACATCACCTTGACCCGTTCGAGCCGGAACAGCTCATTCAAACCAAGGAGCGACGTCTGCCCGATATTACCGACCCCCACGATCCCGGCGACCTTTGAGTCCGGACGCGCCAGATATTTGGCGGCCACGCACACGCCCGCGCTGGTGCGCATCGAAAAGGTCGTGTGCTCGTCGACGATGGCAAGCGGCGAGGCGGTCGCCGGATCGCTGAGAACCATGTAGCGGGTCGAGTTTCGCTCGCCGCCGCCACCGGCGCCCGCCGAATCCACCTTGAACCCGGTAATCCGGGAGCCAGCCAGCGGCGGATCGCGCATGATCGCCGTCTTCAGGCGCCAGCGAAAGCCGAGCTGGCGATCCTCCGTCTCATAGGCGAGCGGCACGCCGTAGATCATATTGGCCGGATCGGCTTGCCGCCTGAAATCCTGCTCGGCAATGGCGAGTGCGGCCGGCATATCGAGCATTTTCCGCACGTCGTTGTCGGATAGAAATACGACTTCATGCGCCATGGCCGATGGTCCCCCCTCAGCGTGCCACGCGAGCGCTAGGGGGAACACCAGACTAGGCCCCGAATTCCACGTGCTGGCGCGACCGGGCGTCGCCATCCATGTCACGCGCACGCCGATCGCTTTCGCACGAGGGCGAAAGGCAATTGGCGTCGGCGGCTTATCCGCCGCGAGCTTGCGGCTTGCCGAGAGCCTGCGCCGGCCCGCCGATCAGCGGCCGGCGATTATCTCGAGCAGGTGTGTGACGGCGTGCTTTACCTGCGGGTCGCGGATGCGCGCATAGGCCCGTACCAATCGCAGGCTCGCCGCGGTATCGAACAATTCGATCACCTCTTCGGCCGGAGCGGCCCCCTGCTTCTGCGTCGCATAAAGATCGGCGATCGGGACATCCAGGACCTCCGATATGCGCTGCAGCCGCCCGGCGCCGATGCGGTTGGCACCTTTTTCGTATTTTTGCACCTGCTGGAAGGTGACGCCCAATTGATGGGCCAGCTTTTCTTGCGACATCCCCCGCTGCAGCCGGAACGAACGGACGCGACGGCCCACTTCGACGTCGCGGCGGTCAGGGCTCTTTTTCGTCATTTCACGACCTCAAGTTGAATATGCGCCGGAAAAATATGGCCATTCCTGGCCTGGTCGAGGCAGCGTCCGAACAGCGAAAGGCGAGTTAAGGGGCCGGCCAGAAGCGGCAGCAAACGCCGTACCGCCTCCCACAAGAAGCAGCAAATCGCAAGAGCACCACGCGGGGAAGCACCATCAGGGTCCATATCCGGGGATTATGCCCAGCATTCAAGGATTGACTGCAAAACCTCCGGCTGTCTAATAAAAAATTCAACCGCGAAACATAGCCTGGGGTTATGGGTATGGAGCTGCGTCAGCTCAATCATCTTTTGGCGGTCGCCGAGATGGGCACCATCGGCAAGGCCGCCGAGAGCCTCGGCATCTCCCAGCCCGCGCTGACCAAAAGCATTCGCAGCCTCGAAAATGCGCTGCAGGTCAAGCTGCTCGAACGGCGCCCGCGCGGCGTGATTCCCACTACCTATGGTCACGCCGTCATCGCCCGCGCTCGTTCCGTCCGCCTTCACATGCGCGACCTGTCGAGCGAACTGCAAGCGCTGCGCGCCGGGGCCACCGGCGTTATCCGCATCGGCATGGCGCAAGGCGTCGCCAGCCGGCTGATGCCGCGAGCGACCATGCGCGTGCTCGCCAAAAATCCCGATGTCAGGGTGTCGGCGACCACAGGTGCCGTCGACCGGCTAGTGGCGCTCCTGAAGGCGGGCGAGATCGAATTCGCGATCACGCCGTTCTTCGATTCGGGGACCTACGGACCGGCAGTGGTCGAGGATTTCCTGTTCGAGGACCGGCCGCAGGTCGTGGTGCGCACGAGTCACGAACTCGCCTGCCATGCCCAGTTGGCGCCGCAACAGCTCGCGGATTGCCGCTGGGTTTTGTCGGGCGTGGACACGCCGTTGCGCCGCGCGCTCGACCGGGTCTTCGTTTCTCAGAATCTGCCGCCGCCGACGCCGGTCATCGAATCGGACTCGGTCATCTATACGAAAGCAATTCTGATGGAGAGCGATTTCGTCGCGTTCTTTC
>DATJTL010000147.1:0-7970 GCA_035503415.1 Xanthobacteraceae bacterium | reverse complement strand
CCGGGAAGTCGGGCGGCCTCCGTAACGTCCACCTCGAGGATTTCGGCGTGTGAATAGGGGCTGCGGAAAATCCGCCCGGCGAGCGTTCCCGGCACGATCAGATCGGCCGTGTATTTCGCACGTCCCGAAACTTTCTCCGGGCCGTCGATCATCGGCACGTAATCTCCGATGTTATGCGCCGGCACGATCTCGTTCATGGCGCTAATCCGTCGGCGCAAAGCTCGGCCGCGTACTGCACCGCTTCGATGATTTTGACGTAGCCGGTGCAGCGACAGATGTTGCTGCCGAGCGCCTCGCGAATCTCGTCTTCGCTCGGGCGCGGGTTGCGGCGAAGGAGTCCGGCCGACGCCATGATAAAGCCAGGCGTGCAATATCCGCATTGCGATCCGAGCTTTTCGTGAAATCCACGCTGCACGGCGGACAGGCGGCCGTCGATGGCGAGGGATTCGATCGTGTCGACGCGGCGGCCGGAAACAGTCGCCGCCAGCGTTAGGCAGGACAATCGCGGAGCATCGTCCACAAGCACCGTGCAGGCGCCGCATTCGCCGCCATCGCAGCCGGTTTTCGTTCCGGTAAGGCCGACGACTTCCCGTAAATAATCCAGTAATAGCAAATTATCGGGCACTGCGTCGGTGCGCGCACGGCCATTGAGCGTGAGCGAAAGCATGCGCGCCATGGCTCGATGAATGGCTCTCTATGATGCCTTTTCTATTTATGCGCCTTGCATATCAGCATCCATTCATCGCTTCAAATCGAAGCTCATGATGGATATGGCAAAACTCTGCGGGGACATGACGCAACGGCGGCGCCCGCGGAATCGCAATAGCGCCGCAGAACGGCAAAGCGCAATCCGGCGTCTTATCGTTGCTGAAAGCGGGCGACGACGTCGGCCGGAATAGGTTGCGCCTTGATCTGAGCGGGGTTCGACGGATCGCGCGCCGCCCATACCCGCGTTTCCTTGCCCTCCACCGCAAGTTCGCCGCGAATATGGAGTCGGTGCTCGACGTCGAAGCTCGAGCGGCGGAATTCGCCCACCTGCGAAGTCAGGTCCACGAGTTCGCCGAACCTTGCCGGAACAATGAAGCGGGCACTGGCATCGACCAGAGGCAGCCCGACGATGCCGAAAGTACCGGCAAGATCCGGCGGTCTCACACCCAGCACGGCCTCGAACAGCATCCAGGTGCCCCAATCGAAATACTCAAAAAACCGGCTGTTGAAGACGATGCCGGCCGGGTCGCACTGAGACCATTCAACCGTGAATTGCCGCTTGTTGACGAAATTGGACATGATTTCAAACCAGTTGCCGCCCGCCTCATGGCGTTTCTATGCGATCAAGCGTGCCCAAGGGGCGGTGTCAAATGCTTATCGTGGACAAGGCCTTACGGGCGAGCTGCCTAAGGTTACGTCACGGTTTATAGCGTTTTGCAATACTTCTGCTCAAAACATAGGCAGTACCGGAGATTCACGGACTCAAAATGGGCGGGACAACTCGCCCGGAATTCGTATTCGATTACTAGTTCCTTTGAATCAGTGGCTTAAGCAAGCCCTTGGCTTGGCATGCTCCTTGCGATTTGAGGGTGAGCGAGACGGCAACGCAACCGGTCGCTTGTCAAACAGAGGAGATCGAAATGCCCAATGCCTGGATAAAATCAGGCCAGCTGACGCGCCGGCGATGGCTCGCCAGCGCCGCTAGTCTGGCTGCAGCGACGTTGACTGCGGGCCGCGTTAAAGCCGACGACACCATCAAGGTCGGCATTCTGCATTCGCTCTCCGGCACCATGGCCATCAGCGAAACGACGCTGAAGGACGTGATGCTCATGCTCATCGAGGGGCAGAACAAGAAGGGTGGTCTGCTCGGCAAGAAGCTCGAACCTGTCGTCGTCGATCCAGCCTCGAACTGGCCGCTGTTTGCGGAAAAGGCCCGCGAACTGATCAGCAAGGACAAGGTCGCCGCCGTGTTCGGCTGCTGGACCTCGGTGTCGCGGAAGTCCGTGCTCCCGGTGTTCAAGGAGCTCAACAACATCCTGTTCTATCCCGTCCAATTCGAGGGCGAGGAGGGCGAGCGCAACGTCTTCTATACCGGCGCCGCGCCGAACCAGCAGGCCATTCCGGCGGTTGATTATCTGATGAGTAAGGACGGCGGCGCGGTGAAGCGCTGGGTGCTGGAAGGCACCGATTACGTCTACCCGCGCACCACCAACAAAATCCTCGAAGCCTACCTCAAGCTCAAAGGGGTGAGCGACGCGGACATCATGATCAACTACACGCCGTTCGGCTTCTCCGACTGGCAGACCGAAGTCTCAAAAATCAAGGCATTCGGTTCGGCCGGCAAGAAGACCGCGGTGGTGTCGACCGTCAACGGCGACGCCAACGTGCCGTTCTACAAGGAACTCGGCAACCAGGGCATCAAGGCGACCGACATTCCGGTGGTGGCGTTCTCGGTCGGCGAGGAAGAACTGGCCGGCCTCGACACCAAGCCGCTGGTCGGTCACCTCGCGGCGTGGAACTACTTCGAATCGATCAAAACGCCGGCAAACGAGGCCTTCATAAAGGAATGGCACGCGTTCACCGGCAATCCGAAGCGCGTCACCAACGATCCGATGGAGGCCCATTACATCGGCTTCAATATGTGGGTGAAGGCGGTGCAGAAGGCAGGCACCACTGATCCTGACAAGGTGATCGCGGCGCTTCCCGGTATCAAGCAGGCCAATCTCACCGGCGGCGTCTCCGAAATGCTGCCAAACCACTACATCACCAAGCCGGTTTTCATCGGCGAAATCCGCGCCGACGGCCAGTTCGACGTGGTGTGGAAGACCAAAGGCCTGGTGCCGGGCGATGCGTGGTCGCCCTATCTGCCTGGCTCGAAGGACCTGATCGCCGATTGGGTCACGCTCAATTGCGGCAATTACAACAAAGTCACCAAGAAGTGCGGCGGCGGGTAAGGTGACGCTGGACGACTAGCTTCAATCAAGGCGGAGGGCGGCGGTGCCGCCTTCCGCGCCACGCCGGGAAATTTTACGATGGGTTACGCACGAGCAGGTCTCGTCGCTTTGCTATTGGCCTGGGGCTTTTGCCTCAGCTGCGCCGGCGCGCGCGCGGCTAGTCTCGACGACGCGCTTATCTCCTTTACCGCCGACGATTTTGATCAGACTGAAACAGGCATCAATGAGGTCGCCGCCAGCGGCAACCCGCGGGCAGAAATCATCCTGCGCGCGCTGCAGAACAGCCAATTGATGTTCAGCGCCGCGCAGAAGAAGATCTACATTCAGAACGACTCCGGCAAGCTGTTCGACGCCGCGACCGGTCAGCCGATCGCCGGCGCGCCGCCCGATGATCTTGACAACGTTCGCATCAATAATCGGCTGCGCGGCACCATCGACGCGGCGCTCGGCACTCTCACGCTGCTTTCGAAGGATACGAATACACGCTATCGCGCCGCACAGGCCGTGTTCAAATCGCACGAAGCGAGCGCGTTGCCGACATTGGAAAAGGCGCTCGGGCAGGAAACCGACGGCGGCGTCAAGCGCGCGATGGAGCAGGCGCGCGCCGCCATCCTTCTCAACATGCCGGGCGTTACCGACGCGCAAAAGCTTGCTGCGATCGAAGTCGTCCGCGACCGTGGCGACCAGGATGCACTCGCGCTGCTGGCGGACATCCCCGGGCGCGAATCGCCCGTGGTCGCGCACGCCGCGACCAACGCGATCGCCGCAATCCAGACGCGGCTTGCCGAATGGGGCGCGGTGCAGAACGCCTGGTACGGCATTTCGCTCGGCTCGGTGCTGCTGCTCGCGGCCATCGGCCTCGCCATCACCTTCGGTGTGATGGGCGTCATCAACATGGCGCATGGCGAAATGGTCATGCTCGGCGCCTACGTCACCTTCGTCGTGCAGCAGGCGATCCGCGATTACGATCCGGCGCTGTTCGATTACTCGCTCGCCGTCGCTATACCGCTCGCCTTCCTGTTCTCCGGCTGCGTCGGCATCCTGATCGAGCGCACCATCATCCGCTTTCTCTATGGACGGCCGCTCGAAACCCTGCTGGCGACCTGGGGTCTGTCGCTTGTGCTGCAGCAGGCGGTGCGCACCATATTCGGTCCGGATAACCGCGATGTCGGCAATCCATCGTTCATGAGCGGCGCCTTCGACCTCGGCGGCATCACTATCACCTACAATCGCCTCTGGATCGTTTGTTTTGCGCTGGCTGCGTTCGTCGCGCTGATCTGCCTGTTGCGCTTCACCCGGCTCGGGCTGGAAATGCGCGCCGTCACGCAGAACCGCGCCATGGCGGCGTCGATGGGAATCCGCACGAGCCGCATCGACGCGCTTACCTTCGGGCTGGGCTCCGGCATCGCCGGCGTAGCCGGCGTGGCGCTCTCGCAGATCGACAATGTCGGTCCCAATCTCGGCCAAAGCTACATCATCGACAGCTTCATGGTCGTGGTGTTCGGTGGCGTCGGCAATCTTTGGGGCACGTTCGTGGGCTCCTTCGTGCTCGGCGTCGCCAACAAATTCCTCGAACCCTATGCCGGCGCCGTGCTCGGCAAGATCACCATTCTCGTCCTCATCATCCTGTTCATTCAGAAACGCCCGCGGGGAATGTTCGCCCTCAAGGGCCGGGCGGTTGAGGCATGATGCGTCCGGGACCGCATTTTTTGATCCGCTCGCTCGATCGAGGCGCGATCGCTTTCCTGGCGGTCACGGCGGCCATTGCAGTGGCGGTCCCGCTCCTCAATCTGGCGGTCCCATCCTCGTCGGCCTTTCATGTATCGACCTATCTGGTGGCGCTGTTCGGCAAGTATGCCTGTTACGCGCTGCTTGCCCTGTCGATCGATCTGATCTGGGGATATTGCGGCATTCTCTCGCTCGGCCATGGCGCATTCTTCGCTCTCGGCGGCTACGCCATGGGCATGTACCTGATGCGCCAGATCGGCACGCGCGGCGTCTATGCCAATCCGATCCTGCCGGATTTCATGGTGTTTCTGAATTGGCACGAACTGCCGGTCTATTGGTACGGGTTTCAGCATTTCGCCTACGCCGCGCTCATGATTCTGCTGGTGCCTGGCGTGCTTGCCTTCGTGTTCGGCTGGTTCGCCTTTCGCAGCCGCGTCACCGGCGTCTATCTGTCGATCATCACGCAAGCGCTCACCTATGCCCTGATGCTGGGATTTTTCCGCAACAATTTCGGTTTTGGCGGCAATAACGGGCTCACTGATTTCAAGGACATTCTCGGCTTCGACGTGCTGGCGGAGACCACGCGCGCGGCCCTGTTCTCGATCACCTGTGTGGCGCTGATGATCGGCTTTGTGATCTGCCGCGCCATTGTCACATCGAAATTCGGCAAGGTCCTGGTGGCGATCCGCGACGCCGAGGCGCGCACGCGGTTTCTCGGCTACCGGGTGGAATCCTACAAGCTGTTCGTGTTCACGCTGTCGGCCTGCATCGCCGGCGTTGCGGGCGCGCTTTATGTCCCGCAGATTGGCATCATCAATCCGAGCGAGTTCGCGCCGGCCAATTCGATCGAAGCTGTGATCTGGGTCGCGGTCGGCGGGCGCGGCACGCTCGCCGGAGCGGTGATCGGCGCAGTGGTGGTCAATTACGCCAAAACCTTCTTCACCTCGGGTATTCTGGCGCCCTATTGGCTCTACATGCTGGGCGGCCTGTTCATCGCGGTAACGCTGTTATTGCCGCGCGGCATTGTCGGCAGTCTGCACCATTGGTCGGCGCTGCGCCGCGATCGGGCGTCGGCGGCCGCCGAGGAAGGCGTCGCCGAACCGCTTCCGGCGGAGTGAGGATCGGCCGATGAAAATTCAGGAGCGGCTCGAGCAAAAAGAAAACGAGGCGATGGAGGCCTTCGAACGGACGCTGCTGTTCGTCGAGGGGGTGACAGTGTCGTTTGACGGTTTTCGCGCGCTCAACAACCTTTCGATCTCCGTCGAGCCTGGCGAGATGCGCGCCATTATCGGACCGAATGGCGCCGGCAAGACGACGATGATGGATGTCATTACCGGCAAGACCAGGCCGGACAAGGGTACGGTGATCTTCGACAGGAAGTACGATCTGGCGCGCCTCGACGAGACCGAAATCGCGCTGCTCGGCATCGGCCGCAAATTCCAGAAGCCGACGGTATTCGACAGTCATACCGTGTTCGATAATATCGAGCTTGCGCTCAAGGCCGATCGCCGCGCGCGCAAGACGCTGGTCTGGAGGGAGACGGCAGACGAGGAGCGCCGCGTCGAGGAGATTCTCAAAGTCGTCCGTCTTTCGGCGATGCGCGACCGCCTCGGCGGCAGCCTGTCGCACGGACAGAAGCAATGGCTCGAAATCGGCATGCTGTTGGCGCAGGACCCGAAGCTGCTTCTGGTCGACGAACCGGCGGCCGGCATGACCGACGCGGAGACGCGGCAGACCGCGGAGCTTCTCAAAGAGATCAACCAAGAGCACACAGTCATTGTGGTCGAACACGACATGGCGTTCGTGCGCGATCTCGGCGTCAAGGTCACCTGCCTGCATGAGGGCTCGGTGCTCGCCGAAGGCACGATCGATCAGGTGTCGACCAACGAACGGGTGGTCGAAGTTTATTTGGGACGCTGAGACATGCTTGAGGTCAACGCTATCGACCTTCGCTACGGTGCGGCGCAGGCGCTGCGTGCGGTGTCGCTTACGGCCGAGCCCGGCAAGGTGACCTGCGTGCTCGGCAGGAATGGCGTCGGCAAGACCAGTCTCCTCGATGCGCTGGCCGGACAGCATCCGGTGAGCAAGGGCACTATCACCTGGGAAGGCAGCGACATTACCGGCTTGCGCCCGCCGGAGCGGGCGCGGCGCGGCATTTCCTACGTTCCGCAAGGCCGCGAGATCTTTCCCCTGCTCACCGTGGAGGAAAATCTGAAGACCGGCTTCGCGCCGCTGCCGAACGCCGAGCGGAGCGTGCCGGACGATGTGTTCTCGCTGTTTCCCGTGCTCAAGGACATGCTGCGGCGGCGCGGCGGCGACCTCTCCGGCGGCCAGCAGCAGCAGCTCGCCATCGGCCGCGCGCTGGTGATGCGGCCGCGGCTCCTCTTGCTCGACGAGCCGACCGAAGGCATTCAGCCCTCGATCATCAAGGATATCGGGCGCGCGATTTCCTACCTCCGCTCGCTCGGTAAGATCGCCATCGTGCTGGTCGAGCAATATCTCGACTTCGCCCGCGAACTGGGCGACCATTTCGCCGTCATGGAGCGCGGCGCCATCGTCTACGAGTGCAGCCGCGCCGATCTCGACGAAGGCGCGCTGCGGCGCGCGATGGCGATATGAGATGGATGCGCGCAATCCGGACACACTAGCGGGCGACGGCACTTTCGCCTCCAATCGGGCGACCGGCGACATTGCGCTTGCGGTAACGGCCGTTTGCGGCGCAAGCCGGCGCACGCGCGTGCATGAAGCGGGATCGCTGCGGGTGCGGTTTCCGAACAGTCATGACGCAGGTGCGCTCGACGCGGTCATCGTCAACACTGCCGGGGGAATGACTGGCGGAGACCGCTTTGCCATCGGCATCGATGTCGGTGCGGGCGCCCGGCTGACGGTCACGACCGCGGCCGCCGAGAAGGTCTATCGCTCGCTCGGGCCGGATACTGAAATCAGCGTGCGGATGGGCGTCGAAGGCGGCGCGGCGTTGGCGTGGCTGCCGCAGGAGACGATCCTGTTCGACCAGGCGCGGCTTCACCGCACCATCGATATCGATCTCGCCGCCGGCGCCAGTCTGCTCGCCGCCGAAGCGATCGTGTTCGGCCGCGCTGCCATGGGCGAAATCGTGGACCGCGGACACTTGTTCGACTGCTGGCGCGTGCGCGCCGGCGGTGAGCTTATCTTTGCTGAAACGATTCGGCTTGACGGCGCGATCGCGCGGCGTCTCGAAGAGGCCGCGATTGCGAAAGGCGGTGCCGCTGTCGCCAGCATCCTGAAAATCCCCGGCGACGACGACAGTGTTGCGGCAGT
>DATJTL010000146.1:0-4824 GCA_035503415.1 Xanthobacteraceae bacterium | reverse complement strand
CATGCCCTGCGCGTCTCGGATGAATTGCCCGCGAACTGGTTCGATCAGGTGACCGGGGAGGTCCGCCGCGTCCGCTATGTCCGCAATCGGCCGGTGATCGAATTCACGCCCAAGCGGCGAGGGCAGCAAGTCGAGGCCTTGGACGCCCTCTGTTATGCGTGGGCCGTCCGGCAATCACCCGCTGTGAAAGCGATCGATCTCCGGGCCAGAGCGGCGCGCCGTCCGACCGAGCCGCCGCCTTCACCTGGCGCGCCGGTCAAGCCCCCGCCGCGCCGATCGTCGACGGCCAATTGGGCGAGACGGTTCAATGAAAGTTGACGTTCAGGTGCGCAAAAACAGCTTGGCCGGCGAATACGCCTTTGCGTTCGCCGCCATCAATTGCAGGAACTCGGCGCGGTCGAAATCCGACAGGCGGAAGATTTCTTCGCCGCGCATGCCGAGCTCGCGGCCGATCTCCTGAACCGTTTTGCCGGTCGCGAGCAACTGCTTGATGATGTTCTTCATCGGCGCGAGCTGGTGGACGCCGCGGGCGCGGTTGTGCGCGACCGTGCCATAGACGTTTTTCGTCGGGTCGTCCCCGTGGTCGACGATGGTGACCGGCACATAGACCCGGCCGGCGACGGTGAGCTTGCTTTTCAACGGCTCGCGGCCGGACACCAGCCAGCGGTGATAGCCGTCGATGATGACCAAGTCGGGTGTGGCCACGATCGGCAACGTCCAGCCGTTAAGCAGGATCGACCGCTCGAGCAGTTCGAGATTGAGGGCGAGGACTATATTTGGATTGTAATTGTTGGGTTTGAGGTCGTCGCGGGGCGTTAATCGCACGGACAGCGCCGGCGCCACCAGCGCCGGGGTCGATGACGAGGGCGCCGTTGCCCGGGACGAAGGCGTCCGCGGCATCGCGCTCGATGTGCGCGACGATCGCCCGGTATGAGCGCTTTTTGGGGTCGCCGGCGATGAGCGCGTCATGGATGGCCTCAAAATGCTGGTCGGCGACGTAGGGCTTCGCCAACAGAAGCTTCTTGAACTCGTGGGCGAGCCGGCGTCCGCCGACCGATTGGAAATTGCCGTCGATATTCGAAAGCAACCCGAACACTTGCGCCCGCGCGTCGCGCGGCTTGGCGTTGCGCTCGATCTCACGCCGCTTCGCGGTGCGCCGTCGAAACATCTCGCTGTCCCAATAGAGCGAGACGATGTACGCCGAGGGCTCGCGGCGCAGAATGCGCTCCATGAGCCCGGGATAGAACTCGCCGACCCGCGCCAAAGTGTGCGCCGTGTCGACCGAAAAAAACTGCGAGATTCGCAACGCCCGCGCCGGCACGCCGATCTGGTAAAGATGCATGTAGGCGGCCGGGATTTCGATGTCGTTCTCGGCGAGGTAGCGCCACACGTCGCCGTCCCGCCAGTCATAGATCGGCTCGACCGTCGGCCGCTCCGAGAGCGCGGTTACCGGCTTTTGCGTGGCGATCGCCACCCGGCGCTGCACCGATTCGAACACCCGCAATCCGGTCATCCGAGGACCGTCGCAAACCTTGAGCAGAAAATCTTGATAGGTGTCGTCGCGCGGCGCGAGCAGCGGGTGCGAACGGATGGCGAACGGCGGCGGCTCGCGAATCCAGCAATCCGCCTTGCGCCGGTCCCAGCAGATGAACGACTCGTCGTTCTCGAGCTGGTTCAGGCAACTGTAGTGGCGCACTTCCAGGCAGTACCAGTCGAACCGCGCGCCCATCGCCAGAAAGGTCTCGCGCCATTGGCGCACCACGTCGTCGACGCAGGGGAAGATCGCCTCTTCGTCGATGAACTGGACCCTAAGGCGGCTCGGGTCGAGCGCGCCTTCGGCGACCATCTTCGCGGTGATGTCGGCCAAGACCAGCGAGTCTTTGCCGCCGGAGAACGCCAAATAGACGGGAAGCCCGTTGCCGAAGATGTTGCCGATGCGCCGCCGCGCCGCGGTCAGGACGTCGACGCCAAGGCGCCGTTCGACGATCATTGCCGGAGCCGGAACACGTGCCCGCAAGCCGGGCAGATTGCTTCCTTGGACGAAGCCGCGGCGTCGCCGGCCTCGTCTTCGCCGGCCTCGCCCTGGGCGCGGGCCAACTCGACCGCCGCCTCCGGCAACACGCCGTAATCGGTCATCGCGAGATTGGTCACGTCCGACGTGTCGATGGTCAGTTTCTCCAAAATTGCGGCGTCGAAGCCGGGAATGTCAAAATCGTCGAGCGCGCGGATCTCCTCGAGGATGGCGCCGTTGTCGTCGATGCCGAGCGCGAAGATCCGGTTGTCGGACAGCATGAGCTTGCTCTTGTCGGTCTTCGACAATCCGACGACCCGGTGCGCGCTGATCTCGGCGCGCCCGAGCCGTTTGTGCGCGAGCACCAAGCCGTTGCCAGCCAGGATCATGTTGTCTTCGTCGATGATGACAGGGCGGGTCTGGCCGAATTTCTCCACCGCGCGGGCCAGCTCGGCGACCTGATATTCCGGATGCGCGCGCACGTTGCGGGGCGGCGGCCTGAGATCGGCGACTTGCACAAGCTCGGTCTGCATCGCGCGCCTCACGCCGCCGCCGTCAGCGTGGCGTTGAGCAGCGCGGCTCACGCCGGCGCCGCGGTCAGCGTGGCGTTGAGCATCTGATGGCTCTCGTCGGTCGGGCCGAACTCGCTGTCGGGGTGAAACGCGATGACGCGCAAGGTCGCTTCGTCGGTTTCGAACCAGTGTTCGAGGCGGGCCGGGATGAGCCACATGTCGCCTGGCCGCATCGGCGTCGTCCTCGCCCCGGTGTGGCAAAGACCCTCGCCGGCGTAGACTAGGCCGATGCGGTGCGACGGATGATAGTGCGGCGTCTGCCGCGTCTTGCCGGGAAAGTGCAGATAGTTGAGGCACGGGTCGCCGCATTTCAGCGGCTGGATCAGCCCGGTGTCGCTGCACCCGTTGATGTAGCGCAGCCGCCCGGCGTTTTCGATCGGGCCGCCAAGCGCGAAGATTCCGCGATAGCGCTTCATCGTCGCCAACAGCGCCCGGCAGTGGCGCGCTTCGAAGGTCGCCGGTTCCGGCGCGCAGGCGTACATCCCGGCTTCGAGCCGAAGGCCATTGACCTCGAGCGCGCCGTCCGCCACCGCGACGAAAGTCGTCCCGGTCGCGCCACCGTGGCGCAGCCCGTTCGAAAATCCGACAACGGCGATGGCGTCATCTTCGAATACAACGGCGTTGGTAAAATCGAGGATGGCGAAATCGGCCATTTTCCCTACTCCCGCTTCAAGTCGGCGATCAGACCGGCCGCGCGCAGCTTCTCCGTTTCCTCGATCCGGTGACGATTGATGTGGCGCGAGATCTCCAAGGGATGCCGGCCTTCCCGGTTCGATCGCCGCGCCGACATGGACCAGTAGCGCCAGCCGTCACCCGGATAGAGATAGCGCGCGATCTTGCCTTTCCAGAGCTCGATGACGCCGTGCTCCATGATCGCCTCATAGAGCGCGACATAATCGGCGTCGTTCTGCGCCTTGCGGCGCACCGTGTATTCGTGCGGCAGATCCGGCATCGTGTGCGCGAATTGAAAAGCCAATCGCCCGATGACCGTCAGAATGTCGGGCATCTGTCGCTCGAGATCTGGGCGCTGTTTCCCGCGCTCATCGGGGGCGAGCGTATCCCGGCCGCGCGCCGCTGGCAAACCATCGTCCGTCTTGCCGCTCAACTGAAGTCCTCCCCTTCAGGGTCAAAACGCAATCGCTGTTACGGTGGCGACCGCTCGGGGCGGAGAGCCGACCTACAGGGGTCGCGCAGGGAACAACCGGAATCGGCCGGAGACCGGGCATTGGGCTTTAGGGGGTATCGCCTCATCTCCGCCCGAAGCACCTATTCATCGGAGCCCCAACACACCAACGCAAAGGGCGGATTCCGGTCATTCGAGAATTCGTTCGGCGTCGGAACAGAACGGGCCAGGGCCTTCCGTTCGAGACTTTGTGCGTAGAGAGCTGTCTCGCGGCGGTTGTGGTCATCACTGGCGGCTTGGCGGTCGGCCACGGCGTCTTGGAAGGAGATCCCGGCGACCTTGAGCGTCTCAAGGAACGCCGGTGTCGGGTAGCTAAGCACCTGGTTGGTGTATCGGCAGCTGCCCGAGTCCAGTGCGGTGACGCTGAGGTCCCAGATTACCTGGATCTTCGTCCAGCCGGCCGGCGTCTGCACGTCGCTGAGCGACGGTGGGGTTGATGCACCTCGGCCACGTAGTGCTGCACCATGAGGGCGCCGCCGATCACCTCCACGTTGATCGACATCGGCCGGCCGTCGTCGGTCGTTGTTGTTCCAGCGGCGATATGATCCGGTGGTGCGCAACGCTGATACTCAGCGTCGGGCAGGTGCAGCAGCCAGTCGGCGATGTCGACGCGCTCGACTGGGGCGCGGATCGTCGCGGTCTTCGCAGTTTCGACCAGCACCATGTCGGTCAGGATGTCCTCGGTCGTCATGTTCACAGTCCCTGTTCTCTCGTTGGATGATTTAGTTTTTCGATGCCGGGTTGGCTCGGTCCCACCAGCTGGTGAGCAGCGCGGCGTATTCAGCGGGTTTTTCTTCCCAGCAGAAATGGCCCGCGCCAGCAATGAGATCGACCTGGGCGTGGGGTAGTCGCTCAAGGAGGAACTTGGCGTTGGACTGGGGCGGCACCACCTGGTCGTCGGCTCCGGCAACGATCCGGACCGGTGTTTGGATGCCTGGCAGCAGCTTGGCGAGCTCGGGAAGGTATTCGCGGTAGCTCTGGGCGTACGGGATCGTGTCGGCGAAGCGATCGCCTTCGTAGCAAGACATGTAGTCTTCGCGGATCTCGTCTGACGGGGC
>DATJTL010000145.1:0-11683 GCA_035503415.1 Xanthobacteraceae bacterium | reverse complement strand
TGGCTGGCAAGCAGGTAAATGCCGCCCCAAATAATGCCAATTACCGCCACGCCGAGATAGGTCGTGGTCTGTCGAAACGCTTGAAACCACTTGGCCATGCTGGGAGATCGCAGAGATTGCGCTCAGTCGCCGGTTACGTGTTCAACGTGTGACAGAAATTTGTTACTTTGCGGTTGTAGGTAGAATCCGCGAAGTGTAGGAATTCAATTACCTTTACCGGGTCTTACCCGCGTGGTGCCGCTCCGCAGCTTCGGCGCCTCCCGCAAGCAAAACTGCGCTATTCGTCGATTGATCGAACTTGAACGGAATGAGCCGCCAGGGACGAGGCTGGCGCGGCTACTTCCGCATTGCCAAGACTCGGTCAACCATGGCGCCGGCCTCGCCCAGATAATTGGCCGGATCGCACAATCGCTCGAGCGCGGCGCGGTCAAGGTGTTTACCGATTTCTGCGTTCTCGGCGAGGAGTTCGACGAGCGGCCGGCCGGTCGCCACCACTTCGCGGCAGATATCGTAGACGAGATCGTGCGCGTATTGGCGCCCGAGATAGGGGCCAAGCCCCATCATCACCGCCTCGGAAACGATCAACCCTTTGGTGAGATCGAGATTAGCGCGCATTTTTTTCTCGTCGACCTGAAGGCCTGTGAGCACGAACAAGGTCTGCGCGAGCGCGCCGGCCGCCAGGCAGAAAATCTCCGGCAGCACGATCCATTCGATCTCCCATGGGCCGGTCGCACGCTCGTGGTCCTCGACCATGGCGTCGAGTAACGCGGCGGCATGCTGGCGCACGACCGAGGTGAGCGCGGTGATGTAGACCGACGAGATCGGATTGCGCTTTTGCGGCATGGTCGAAGACGAGCCGCGGCCCTGGTGAAACGGCTCGTACACCTCTTCCACCTCGGTCTGCATCAGAAGCTTTATGTCGAAGGCGATCTTGCCGCAGCTGCCGGTGACCAAGCCCAGAAAACAACCCACTTCGGCGATGGTGTCTCGTACGGTGTGCCATGCGATTGCCGGCTGGCCGAGCTTGAGCTCCTTCATCAGTTCGGCCTGCACTTCGAGACCGCGGCCGCCCAGCGACGATAACGTGCCCGCGGCGCCGCCGAACTCACCGACCAAAACTCGCCCGCGCAGCTCGCGCAGGCGCTGCCGATGCCGCTCGAACGCGGCAAGCAGCGTCGCCATCTTGTAGCCGAAGGTGATCGGTACCGCCTGCTGCAGATTACTGCGTCCGGCCATCGGCGTATTGCGGTGTTTGCGCGCCAGAGCGGCCAGGGCGTCAGCGATGCCGTCGAGGTCGGTTTCGATCAACAGGAGCGCCTCGCGAATCTGCATCACCGTGGCGGAGTCGGTGATGTCCTGGGTTGTCGCGCCCCAATGGCACCATTCGCCGAGCCCATCGCGGCAGAGCGCCACGAGCTGCTGCACCACCGGCAGCACCGGATAGCCGATGCGCTCGGTCTGCGTTTTCAGCTTGTTGAAGTCGATCTCGGCGGCGTTGCAGTGCCGGCAGATTTCGTCGGCTGCCGGTTGCGGAATAATGCCCAACCGCGCCTGCGCCCGCGCCAGAGCCGCCTCGAAGTCGAGGTACTTTTGCACGCGATTTTCGTCGGAAAACACCCGCCGCATCGCCTCGGTGGAAAAGATGTCGCGGAAGACGGTGGAATCGATCAATGAGGCGGGCATGTATCGCAAACTCCTGGCGGTTTTTACTTTGCACTATCAAAATGGATTTGCGATGCCCAGCCCAAAGGTGACGATATGAGTGTGCCTTCGAGCAACCAGGACCGGCCCAAGGGGCTTGTGCTGCCCGCGCGCCTGCAAACGATACTCGAAGCGGAATATCCGCGCTTTTCCGACGCCGAAATGGCGCGCCGCCGCAAGGCGGTTGAAGGGCTGCTCGCCGAATCCGACCTCGATCACCTCGTATTCTGCGGCGCAAATCGCTTCGGCTCCGCCGTGCAATGGCTCACCGGCTGGCCGGTGACCACCGAGGCGGTCGGCGTGCTCACCCCGGGCGAGCCAGACGCGATGTTCGTCCAGCACGTCAATCATGCACCGCTTGCGCAGAAAATCGCGGCTTCGGCCAAAGTCGCCTGGGGCGGCGGTTCGTCGATCGGCGCGGCAATCGAGGTGCTGGAGCGTCGTGGCGCGCGGAACGGGCGCGTCGGCGTGATCGGCCCGATGACGTTTGAGCAGCACGCGACGCTCTCCGGCCGTTTCGGCATGGTTCATAACCTCAACCGCGCCTACGTGCGGCTCCGCCAGGTCAAGTCTGCCGAGGAAATCGACTGGATGCGGATTGGGGCGGCGCTGACCGATCGCGGCATGATGGCGTTGCGCGAAGGCTTGCGGCCTGGCCTCACCGAGCGCGAACTCGGTGACGTCGTCGAGCGCGCTTACGTGCCGTTCGGCGGCACCAACGTCATCCATTTTATCGGAGTGACGGCAATGGCCGAGCCGAATCTCGCGGTGCCTGCCCAGTTCGCGGCGAACCGCCAGGTTGAAACCGGCGATATCGTATTCGCCGAGATCAGCGCGGCGTTCTGGGAGCATCCCGGCCAGGTGCTGCGCAGCTTCTCGCTTGGCGCCGAGCCGACACCGCTTTATCGCGACCTGCATGCGGTTGCCGACGCGGCCTACGATGCGGTCGCCGCCGTGCTCAAGGCCGGCGTCCTGCCGCGCCAGGTGATCGAAGCGGCGGGCTTGATCGAGGACGCAGGCTTCACCATCATCGACGATCTCCTGCACGGCTATGGCGGCGGCTATCTGCCGCCTGTGCTCGGCTCGAAAAGCCGCCCGAGCGCCCACGTTCCCGATGAGCCGTTTCGCGCCGGCATGATCGTCGTCATCCAGCCCAATGTGGTTACCCGTGATGGCAAGGCGGGCGTGCAGACCGGTGAGATGGTGCTGGTCACCGACCACGGCATCGAGCCCTTCCACGCCGTGCCGCGCGGCTTTCCGCGACTGTAAATCGGCCGCGGCGAAGGGCGACGCTTCGTCGTCCTTAACGGAGTGCTACTGCATTTCCTAAAAAATTCGTTGGCGCCGATCGTGGTGCCGCGGCACCTGCCGGCGCACACAAAATCGCCGGTCGGCGCATTCGATCATGGCGATCGCCTGAGCGGAAAAGGCCGTGGCTCAAACTTCGTAAAGGTTATCTCTTCGATACAAACAAACCGGTACACACACCATAAAGAATAACGCTTCAAGCAATCTTCAGCATAGGCCGAGAAGCCTCCGTAGTTTCACCAATTTCATACTACCGGCGTACCAATCTCCCTCCGACAAAACAACAATTTCGTGGCGTCAGCAGGGGACCGGCGTGCGCACGAGCACCATAGTCATGATCTGCTTCGCAGTCGGCTTTGGACTGATTGCGGTCTTTTTGGCGAATGCCTGGCTCAACAATCGGGCCGCCGAACAGATGCGCGATCTCGAGGCGCAGCGCAAAGCGCCGACCCCGGCGCACACCATCGTCGTCGCCTCGCGTCCGCTGAAGTTCGGCGATGTGCTCAGCGCTTTTTCGCTGCGTGAAATGGCGTGGCCGCAGGATGCGCTGCCGCAGGGCGCGTTTGGCAAGATCGCCGATCTGACCGCGACCAAGCGCGTCGTGTTGACGCCAATTGCGATCAATGAGCCGATTCTCTCGTCGAAGATCACCGGCCCGGGCCAACGCGCTACGCTTTCCGCGTTGCTGAAAGACGGCATGAAGGCGGTGGCCATCCGCGTCAACGACGTGAACGGTGTCGCCGGCTTTGTGCTGCCGGGTGACCACGTCGACGTGCTGTTGACGCGCCCTGGCGACAAGAAGGTTTCGATCAACGACGTTGTGATCCAGAACGCGCGCGTCCTTGCCGTCGATCAGCTGGCCGACGACACCACCGAAAAGCCCGATGTGGTCAAGGCGGTGACGTTGGAAGTGGACGAGATCGGCGGACAGAAACTCGCGCTCGCTTCTATGGTCGGCACGCTGTCGCTGCTTCTGCGCAAGGCCGGCGATGTCGCCGACGAGAATACGAAGCAGGTGTCACCGATCGATCTGGGCAACGGATCGGCGCCCTCGCGCCCGGGCGGCTACGTCACCGTGGTGGTCACGCGTCCGTCAAAAAACGCCACCGCGCTGGACGAATACAGCGTGCCGGTCGAGCGCGGCGGCGCCCGTGCCGCCGCGATCTCGCGACAAACGCTGGCGCACGAGTGAGGTTTTTTGGGGCGAACAGACAGGACAGTACCAACTGGAAGAGGGCCAAGAGGGGCAGGGCCGAGTGGGATGAATGTTTCGGGGACGAGAACAACGGCGGGGAGGCCGACGTGAATAGCCAGTATAAAGTTCAATACCAAAAGGCCGGCGCAGGCCGGCGAGATCGGGACGGGACCACCAACATACGGGCTGCCTTGCAGGCCGCCGGTGCCGCGCTTGCTGCGACGGTGATTGCCGCAATGGCGCTGGCGCCGGCCGCGACGCACGCGCAGGATGCTCTCGCCCTGGTGAACCCGCTGCATACCGAGAAAGTGACGGTGACGCTCGGCAAGTCGGTCGACGTCCACACCGGTCAGGGCTTCGCCGATATCATGGTCGGCGATCCGTCCGTGGCCGACGTCAACCCGTTGACCGATCACTCGCTGTCCATACTCGGCAAGAAGATCGGCACGACGCGCGTCACCATCTATGACGCGAACAAGAAGCAGGTCGGCATCATCGACATCGAGGTGTCTTACGACGTTTCGGAGCTTGCGGCCGAAATCCAGACGTTCACCGGCTCCGGCATCAAGGTCTCCTCGATTAACGGCCGCATCATGCTTTCGGGCATGGCGCCGGACGCAGCCACCCTCGACAAAGCGGTGACGATCGCACGTCAGTTCGCACCCGATGCGAACAGCGTCATCAACACCGTGCAGGTGCAGCAGCAGCAGCAGGTCATGCTGGAAGTGCGGTTCATCGAGGTGGACCGTTCGGCCAGCCGAGAGCTCGGCGTGCAGTGGAATTATTTCGGCAACTCCGCGCTAGCCAATGTCGGCAACCAGGTGTCGGCATCGAAGCTTCCGATCACGCAGCCCGGCGGTGCTTTCCAACAGCCCGGAGTTGCCTGCAGCTTCTCCACTTTATGCGGCGGTCCGAACGTCAACCCCGGTTCGCTGACGTTGTCCCCGGTCACCGCCGCCGGCGTATTGTCGGGCTCGGCGCCGTTCGGCTTCCTCGTCGGGCAATTGTCGAATCGGCTGCAGGTCGCGGTCAACGCGCTCGAGGAAAAAGGCCTTGCGCGCAGCCTGGCCGAACCCAACCTGGTGGCACTCTCGGGCGATACTGCGAGCTTTCTGGCCGGCGGACAAATTCCGATCCCGGCGGTCAGCTCGCTCGGCGCTGTTTCGTTTGCATATCAGAAATATGGCGTCGGGCTGTCCTTCACCCCGACCGTGCTCAAGGATGGTGCAATCAACCTGGTGATCAAGCCAGAGGTAAGCGAAATCGACTCCAGCACGACGGTGACCGTCGGCGGCACTTCTGTACCGGGGCTTACAGTGCGCGAAGCGTCGACCACGCTTGAACTGCGCGACGGCCAAAGCTTCATGCTCGGCGGCCTGTTGCAGGACAACGGTAACACCGCGCAGGACCAGCTGCCGTGGGTCGGAAATTTGCCGGTGCTGGGGGCGCTGTTCCGTTCCAGTGAATATCAGAAGAACGAGACCGATCTCGTGATCCTGGTGACGCCGCACATCATTCACCCGATGGCGCCTACCCAGGTCGCACACACGCCGCTCGACGACACGCTGCCGGGCAACGACGTCGATTTTTTTCTGATGGGCCAAGCCGAGGTCACTCCGGCACAGGCACGACTCGCGGTCGGCGCGCTGAGCCGCCCTTATGTCGGCCACATCCTCGACCTGCCGCGAAATGGAGGCGTCTATGTTTCCGCCAAGGACTAAGCCCGAAGTGCAATCGGCTGTTCGGTTGACCGCGGCGGTTCTTCTTGCGGCGACGGTCGGCGGCTGTTCCGAAACGAACTTCGACCGGCACGACACCGTCTCGGTGGTCGGAGGCAATGCGGTGGCCGTCAACATGGCCATGCAGATGAACGATCCGTGGCCGCCGCACAGTGGTGACACCCATCTCGCCACAAACGGCCAGCGGATGCAGTCGGCCGTAGAGCGCTACCGCAACAACATTGTGACTGCGCCGGTCGACCCGTTGATGCTGGAGACTGCGAACCAGACCCCGCCAACAGCGCAGTCGCCGAACTCGACCAGTTCAGCGCCGCCGCCGAGCATCGCGCCGGGGTCGACGACCACGACCACGACGGTCGTTACCGCGCCGCCGTCGCCGTAATGTCCGCTTTCGTGCTGCGAGCTTGAGCCATGCGTATCGGCCGATCGATAACTCCGGGAGTCCAGGCGCGGGTGATTGTCCTCACCGCCGACGACGGATTCGAGGCACAGGCGCGCGCCACCTTCGGTGCGAGCGCGCAGATCGGTCTCGATGTCGTCAAGGGTAAGCTATCGGGGCGCGAAGAGATCGACGTCGAGGGCGCCACCGTCGTGGTTGCCGATGTAGACGCCGGCGACGAGGCCGAACTGCAGGCGCTGGACCGCCTGGTGACGCACATCGGCAACTGGCCGCCGGTGGTCGTGATCACACAGAACTTCGTCGAATCAGTCGCCCGCCGGCTGATGCAGATGCGGGTGGCCGATTTCCTGGTCAAGCCGGTCTCGCCGGTCGAGCTGGTGCAGACCTGCGCGCGAGTCGCCAAAAAGCCGGCCGCCGCGGAGGCGGCGGAGGCGCAGATTTTGACCTTCCTGCCCGCGGTCGGCGGCGCCGGTGTCACTACGCTCGCGGTGCAGACCGCGATGCTGTTGCTGAATTCGGGCGCGCGCGGCAAGACCGCCACTTGCCTGGTCGATCTCGATTTCCAGCACGGCGCCTGTGCCGATTATCTCGATATCGAGCCGCGGCTCAATATCGGTGAGATAGAGCCGCGTCCGGAGCGGCTTGACCGGCAGTTGCTCGAAGTCATGCTCTCGCAGCACGCCTCCGGTCTCGCCGTGGTCGCGGCGCCGAACCGGCCGGCGGAAATGCGTTCGTTCGATCCCGACGTGGTGACGCGGCTTCTCGATCTGGTGTCGTCGCACTTCGATTACGTCGTGTTCGACATGCCGCGCACCTGGTTCTCCTGGACCGATAGCGTGCTGCTCGGCTCCAACAAACTGTTCATCGTCAGCGAGACAACGGTGCCGGGACTGCGTCACGCCAAGCAGCTTGTCGAGGCTATCCGCGAGCGGCTCGGCGACGGTCCGCAGCCGCAGGTCATCATCAATCGCTTCGAACAGAAATTGTTCTCGGCCGGCCTGCGCCGCGCCGACGTTGAGCAGGCGATCGGCGATACATTCGCGGCTACCATTCCCAATCATTACGGCCTGGTGCGCGAGGCCATCGACCGCGGCGTGCCGCTGGAAGAAGTCAAACCAGGCAACAAAATCACGGCGCAGCTGAAAAAGCTCATCTTTCCGCAAGCCGGCGCCAAGGCCACCAAGGAGCCGGCGGGCGACGGCAAGAAATTCAAACTCTCCTTGGCGCGGTCGTAGGGCAGTGATGGTTGGCGCGCTCAACAGGTTTCCGTTGGTCCCCCTGAAAGCGGTTGCCCCGCTGGATTTCCGCTTGCGCGGGAATGAGCGGATTTGGAGTGCGCGTAGGTAATTGCCATGGCAGGTCGTTTCTCAACGCGCCGTGTTGCCGGTCCGGACCTCGTTCCGGCCGAGGATACCGTGCTCGAGGGGGTGTCGTGGACCGTCTTCCCCGAAGCGGCCAGCGAGCCCGCGGCGGCGCCCGCGCAAAATCCGCTGCTGAGCGACAAACTGCTCGACGCCAAGGTACGCCTGCATCGCCGCCTGATTGAGGAAATCAATCTATCGGCGCTGGAAAAGCTGCCCGAGGAGGAAATCCGCAATCACATCCAGCAACTGGTGTCGCAATATGTGCTGGTCGAGCGGCTGGCGCTGAACACGCAGGAGCTCAACGATTTCGTCTCGGAAATTCTTGACGAGATGACGGGCCTGGGCCCGCTCGAGCCGCTGCTCAAGGATCCGGCCGTCAACGACATTCTCATCAACGGTCACGAATGCGTCTACGTCGAGCGAGGCGGCATCTTGGAGCCGACCGGAGTGCGCTTCAAGGATGAGCCGCATCTGCTGCGCATCATCAACAAGATCGTTTCCGCAGTCGGCCGCCGGGTCGACGAGTCACATCCGATGTGCGACGCGCGCCTGCTAGACGGCTCGCGCGTCAACGTCGCCGTGCGGCCGGTCGCTATCGACGGCCCTCTGATGTCGATCAGAAAATTCTCCAAGAAGCCGTTCAATCTGAACAAGCTGGTGGAAGTCGGCGCGCTGCGCCCACAAATGGCTGAAGTGCTTGCGGCGGCGGTGAAGGCGCGAGTGACGCTGATCATTTCCGGCGGCACCGGCTCGGGCAAAACCACCATGCTCAACGCGCTCTCGGCGTTCATCTCCGAGAAGGAGCGTCTTCTCACCATCGAGGACGCCGCCGAACTGCAGCTGCAGCAGCCGCATGTCGGCCGCATGGAGACGCGGCCGCCCAACATCGAAGGCAAGGGAGAAATTCGTCAGCGCGATCTGGTCAAGAACGCGCTGCGCATGCGTCCCGATCGCGTGATCCTCGGCGAGTGCCGCGGCGAGGAAGCCTTCGACATGTTGCAAGCCATGAATACCGGCCATGAAGGCTCGATGGCGACCGTTCACGCCAATACCCCGCGTGACGCCATCTCGCGTCTCGAGCAGATGATCGGCATGGCCGGCCTGCCGATGACGGTGGCGTCGATCCGCGGCCAGATCGCAGCGGCCATCCGCCTCATCGTACAGCTGTCGCGGCAGTCCGACGGCAAGCGCAAGGTGATGAGCATCGCCGAAATCACCGGGCTCGAATCCGACATCATCCAGATGCAGGAGATCTTCAAGTTCGTGCGTACCGGCACCGCGCCGGACGGCACCGTGCAGGGTCATTTCCAGGCGACTGGCGTGCGTCCGCGCTTCCTCGGCGATCTGGTCGCCATGGGCATCAAGCTGCCCGGCTCCTATTTCGATCCGTCGCAACCGCTATGAGCGCCGACCGCCATGTCGCTCGATAATCCGATCTACCTGATCTGGCTGTTTATCGCGGTCTCGGCCGGGCTCGCCTTCGAGGCGATCTATCTGCTGTGCTTCTCAACCGCGTCGTACCGCAGCACGATCAACCGGCGGCTGAAGCTGTCGAAAGACCGCACCGATCGCGAGAGCGTGCTGATCGAGCTGCGGCGCGAGCGCGGATTGACGAGCGGTGGCAATTACCGGCTCAATTTCGTCGCGCTGAACCGGCTCATCTTGCAATCCGGCCTCACTATCGGATTTACGCGCCTTGGCATCATCGTCGGTGTGGCTAGCGTGGTAGCGTTCGGCGCCGTCTTGCTGTTTCGGCACGACATGTTCGAGGCGGGCGCGGCCGGACTGTTCTGCGCAACCTTGCTGCCGTACATGGCGCTACGCATGCTGCGCTCGCGCAGGCAAAACAGATTTGCCGCGCAGTTTCCCGACTCCCTCGACATCATCGTGCGCAGCCTGCGTGCCGGCCATCCGGTGCCTGTCGCGGTGAACATGGTGGGACGCGAAATGGGCGATCCGATCGGCAGCGAGTTCGGCATCGTTACCGACGAGATCACCTACGGCGCCGAGCTGGAGGCGGCGATGCGCAATCTCTACGCCCGCATCGGCTCGGACGACCTGCCGCTGTTTGTCACCGCGGTCGCCATTCAGGGTTCGACCGGCGGCAATTTGGGCGAGATTTTGCAGAAGCTTTCCGGCGTCATCCGCGAGCGCTTCAAGATGCGGCGCAAAATTCGCGCGCTCGCCGCCGAAGGGCGCGCCTCGGCGATGATCCTCTCGGCCCTGCCGATCGGCATGTTCTTCATCATCCTGTGGCTGGTGCCCGATTTCTACGGTTCGGTCTGGCACATTCCACTGACCAAGAAGCTGATCGCGGGCGCGGCAGTATGGATGATCATCGGCAACATGATCATGTTCAAGATGGTGAACTTCAAGATCTGATCGAAGGCACCCGGCCATGGACCTGACGAGCAATTCTTTCGGCATGCCGACGATGCTGAGCGTTCTGGTTTTTCTTGCCGTCGGCACGCTCGCCTTCGCGGTGATGGTGGGCATGCGCGCGCGGGAGGCGGTGCGCCGCCGCGCGGCAGGTGTTCGCGTCGACGATGAGGAGAGTGGAGGCCGGCGCTCGCTGCGCTATTCGGGCCTGCGGGCGGCGCAGAAGCTCGTCGACTATACGGCCAAGCATTATTCGTCGGCCGATACCAAGGATGCCAAGGTGCTGCGCCAGCGGCTGGTGCGGGCGGGCATCTACGATTCGCGCGCGCCTGCTGTTTTCTTTCTCGCCCGCGTCGTGTGCGCCGTCACATTCGGCTTCGCAGCGTTCTTCGTGCTGCCGATGCTCGGCTTCAACGGCAAGGGCACGTTCTGGGTGATGGTGCTGTGCGGCGCGCTTGCGGGTTACCTGGGGCCGAGCATCTATCTCGACAAGCTGATCAAGAAAAAACGCCTCGAACATCAATCCGGCTTTCCGGATTTCATGGATCTCCTGGTCGTGTGCGCCGATGCCGGATTGTCGATGGAGGCCTCGCTCGACCGCGTCGCGCGCGAACTCGGCGATTCCTATCCGTCGCTTTCCGCCAACATTCACATGGCCAATCTGGAAATCCGCGCCGGCCGCACCATGACCGAGTCGCTCGAACATCTCGGCGACCGCCTCGGACTGGAAGAAGCGCGCTCCTTCTCCACGCTCATTCAGCAGTCCGATGAGCTCGGCTCCTCGATCGGCGACGCGTTGCGCGTCTATTCCGAGGATATGCGCCACAAGCGCCTGTCGCGCGCTGAGGAAAAAGCCTACGCGCTGCCCGCCAAGCTCACCGTGCCTATGATGGTCTGCATCTTTCCGACGCTGTTCGTGGTCATCCTGCTGCCGGTCATCGTCCGGATGGTGACCGGCAACTGGTAGGCGTCCCGCTCAGGCGAAAAGTCTAGCCTCGGCTCCGCAGCGGCGGCGGGGGCGGCGGAGGCACCGGCACGGCCACGTAGCGCCGCCAGACGGATCCGTTGTCGAACTGAATCGTCATGGCATCCGCAGAATAGATCGCGCCCATGTCCCAATTGTCGGCCCAGATGTGCCCAGGATAATCGACCCATGCCCGCGATGGCACGCCGGCCTCGTTGACGAGATTGAGATCATCGCGGTTCTGGGTCACGTAAGCGAGACCCGGTCCGCGACAGTTTTGTACGCACACATATTGGCCGTCGAGAGGCGCCACTTGGGCCTCGGCGCCACCGGTCATGATTGCGGATAGCGCGATTATCGCCAGCACAAACTTCATGATCTTTCTCCTCAATCCAAAAGGCGTTTGCGATTTAGCGGCACGTAATGCCGCTCCGCGAGCGGTCAGTTGATTTGATCAATCGATCGCGGTGACCTGCGCGGATTTTCGGCCGTTGCAAGTTTCCTGCACGAGAGCATGGCGGCACCTCTGCTTCACGAAGGTTCTTGGGGAAAAAATGAGGATCCGACACCCCGGAGCCGATGTCCTTCCCATACCGCTAGCAAAACCGCCGCGGTTGCCGAAAGTTCCTGGCT
>DATJTL010000144.1:0-7022 GCA_035503415.1 Xanthobacteraceae bacterium | reverse complement strand
GCGCTGATGCGCAAGCGGCGTTCGTCAAGGGCATCGCAGCAGCGCTGGAGAAGGAAGGCGTCGCCTACGACATCGACGCCTATCGCGACGCGCCGCCGGGTCTGCGCGTGTGGTGCGGGTCGACGGTCGAGAAGAGCGACGTCGAAGCGCTCACGCTGTGGCTCGATTGGGCCTACGCCAAAGCCAAGGATGCGCTGGCAAAGGCGGCATAATCGCCATTCCTGCCTCGTTTCGCCCGCTTCGTTTCGCCGCTTCAAAGGAGTTTCTCGCATGACTCCCCGCGTACTCATCTCCGATGCACTGTCGCCCGCCGCCGTCCAGATCTTCAAGGATCGCGGCATCGAGGTGGAATTCCAGCCCAATCTCGGCAAGGACAAGGAAAAACTCGCCGCGATGATCAACGGCTTTGACGGACTCGCCATCCGCTCGGCGACCAAAGTCACGGCAAAGCTTCTCGAGCAGGCAAAGGGCCTCAAAGTGATCGGTCGCGCCGGCATCGGCGTCGACAATGTCGATATTCCGGCGGCCACCGCGCGTGGCATCATCGTGATGAACACGCCGTACGGCAATTCGATCACCACCGCCGAGCACTCGATCACCATGATGCTCTCGCTGGCGCGGCAAATCCCCGAAGCCGACGCCTCGACCCGCGCCGGCAAATGGGAAAAGAACAAATTTCTCGGGGTGGAGATTTTCGGCAAAACACTCGGCGTCATCGGCTGCGGCAATATCGGCTCGATCGTCGCCGACCGGGCGATCGGCCTGAAGATGAAGGTGATCGCCTACGATCCATTTCTGTCGGCCGAGCGCGCGCTCGATCTCGGCGTGGAAAAGGTCGAGCTTGATGATCTGTGGCGGCGCGCCGACTTCATCACGCTGCACACGCCGCTGACCGAGCGCACCCGCAACATCATCAACGCGCAGACACTCTCGTTGAGCAAGAAGGGCGTCCGCCTCATCAACTGCGCGCGCGGCGAACTGGTCGACGAGACGGCGCTGGTTGCGGCGCTCAAGTCCGGCCATGTCGCCGGCGCCGCCATTGACGTGTTCGCGGAGGAGCCGGCGACGGCGAGCCCGCTGTTCGGCCTGCCGAATGTGGTGTGCACGCCGCATCTCGGCGCCTCGACACTTGAAGCGCAAGAGAACGTGGCGCTGCAGGTCGCCGAGCAGATGGCGGATTATCTGCTGCGCGGCGCCATCTCCAACGCCGTCAACTTCCCTTCGATCAGCGCCGAGGAAGCGCCCAAGCTCAAGCCGTTCGTGGCGCTCGCCGAGAAGCTCGGCTCGTTTGCCGGGCAGCTCACCGAGACCGGACTCGCGCGCGTGCAGATCTCCTACGAGGGCGTCGTGGCGCAAATGAACACCAGGGCGCTCACCTCGGCCGCGCTGGCCGGGCTGCTTCGCCCCATGCTGCAGAACGTCAATGTCGTCTCGGCCCCGGTCATCGCCAAGGAACGCGGCATCGTGGTCGAGGAGACCCGCCGCGAGGCCGAAGGCGATTACGAGAGCCTGATCACGGTGACGGTCACGACCGACCGCCAGTCGCGCCATGTGTCCGGCACGGTGTTCGCCGACGGCCGGCCGCGTATCGTCAACATCAAGGGCATCCGCATGGACGCCGAGTTCGGCCCGTCGATGATCTACATCACCAATCTCGACAAGCCGGGCTTCATCGGCAAGTTTTCCTCCACCATGGGCGACGCCGGCATCAACATCGCGACCTTCCACGTCGGCCGCGAAGCGCCCGGCGGCAACGCCATCGCGTTGATCGAGATCGACGGCGAATTGCCGGCCGACGTGCTCGCCAAAGTACGGGCGCTGCCGCAGGTGCAGCAGGCCAAACCGCTGCGGTTTTGAGGCATCACCTTCTCGTCGCCACCGTGATGCCGGCGAACACGAGCGCGTAGCCGATGGCGTGATAGAGCTGGAACTGCTCGCCAAGCAGCACGATCGCCAGCACCGAGCCGAAGACCGGAACGAGATGGATGAACGGCGCGGCGCGGTTGGCGCCGATCAACTCGATGCCGCGGTTGAGGAACAGATAACCGAGCAGCGAGGGGAAGATGCAGACGAAGGCGAAGCTTGCGACGCTTTCGGCATCGAAGACGGCGGTCCGGCCGCTGGCAATCTCCCAGACCATCGCGGGAATGAGCATCACCGCACCGCCGCCCATTCCGACGACCAGGAACGAGAACGGATGCATGGGCGGCCGCTTGCGCAAGGCCGCGGCATAGAAGCCGTAGATCACGAGCGCGATCAGGAAACTGACGTCGCCGCGGTTGAGCGCGATCCCTAACAGCACGGCGAGACTGCCGTGACACACGATGACGACGACGCCGCAAAGCGACACGCAGATGCCGCCGGCCTGCCGCAGCGTCAACCGGTCGCCGAACAGCGCGAAGGTCCACATCGCCACGAACAGCGGCGCGACCGACTGCAGAAGCAGGCCGTTGATCGCGGTGGTGTATTGCAGGCCGTAATAGGCGAGCGTGTTGTAGACAGAGAACCCGGTGAAGGCGAGCAGCGTCATGATACCCGCGTGCTTGCGGATCTCCGGCCAGTCGCGCGCCAAATGACGGGCCGCGAACGGCAGCAGGATCGCAGCCGCGCCACCCCAGCGGATGAAAGCGAGCGTGATCGGCGGAACGTGCCCGACAATGAAGCGGCCGAGAACCGTGTTGCCGGCCCAGAACAGCGAGGTGAGCGTCAACAGGAGATAGGGCTGGTCGAACAGCCAGCCGCCACGGCGGCCTGTGCCGGCCTCACGCGCCAACGTCATGATTGAATGTCCCGGCCGCAGTCTCGTTAGGCGAGGAACTAGCGCGGAAGGGAACCGGCGGCTAGTGCGGCGGTTTCGAAGACCGCGCCATTTTTGCGGCGCGCTCGTTGTTCGGGGTTGAACCAAAGCTACACGAGATCAATAAGTTACTGGCATCCTTCGATTCTGACGCGCGCAAACGAGCATGGCCGCCGCGTGATCGGTGCGGGCCACCCCGGCTGCGACAATCCGCGCCCCTGCCGTGGGGCAAGTTCTAAAAAGTGGCTTTAATCTTTGGTTAAGGGCCTGATCTCGCCTAAATTTGTTGCGAAACCAACGCTTTGCCGCCCGTCACGGCGGCAGGGGAAGCCGTCTTTGCTTGCTTCGAGCGGCATCATCCATTATCCGAAACCATCGGCTGCGGCTGGTATCCGATTCAAGCAAGCATAAAGGCGCTGTAGGGACCACCCCTCATGGCAAATGTCGTCGTGGTCGGCTCGCAATGGGGCGACGAGGGCAAAGGTAAGATTGTCGATTGGCTGTCCGAGCAGGCCGACATCGTCGTCCGCTTCCAAGGCGGACACAATGCCGGTCATACGCTCGTCATCAACGGCGTCACCTACAAACTTTCGCTGTTGCCCTCGGGCGTGGTGCGGCCGGGCAAGCTATCGGTCATCGGCAACGGCGTCGTGCTCGACCCGCAGGCGCTGTTGGACGAGATCGCCCATCTGAAAAAGCAGGGCGTCACCGTTACACCCGAAAATTTGCGCATCGCCGAGAACGCGACGCTCATTCTGCCGCTGCATCGCGAGCTCGACGCGATTCGCGAGTCGGCGAGCGCGGCATTGCGCATCGGCACGACACGACGCGGCATTGGTCCAGCGTACGAGGATAAGGTCGGCCGGCGGGCGATTCGGCTGATGGACCTTGCGGACGGCGAGACTTTGGATCGCAAGATCGAACGGCTGCTCACGCACCACAACGCGCTGCGCAAGGGTCTCGGCCTGGAGACGATCGAGGCGAGAGCGGTTCGCAGCAGTCTCGACCAAGTGGCGCCGGCGGTGCTGCCATTCATGGATTCGGTGTGGTCGATGCTCGAACAGAAGCGCCGCGAGGGCAAGCGCATCCTGTTTGAGGGCGCGCAAGGGGCGCTGCTCGATGTCGACCACGGCACGTACCCCTTTGTCACCTCCTCGAACACTGTGGCGGCGCAGGCGGCGACCGGATCGGGGCTCGGGCCGGGCGCGATCGGCTACGTGCTCGGCATCTGCAAGGCCTACACCACCCGCGTCGGCGAGGGCCCATTCCCAACCGAGCAGCTCAATGAGATCGGCCGCACGCTCGGCGAACGCGGCAAGGAATTCGGCGTCGTGACCGGCCGGCCGCGGCGCTGCGGCTGGTTCGACGCCGTTCTGGTGCGCCAGACGGTGCGCACCTCCGGCATACACGGCCTGGCACTGACCAAGCTCGATATCCTCGACGGGTTCGACGAGATCAAAGTTTGCGTTGGCTACGAGCTGGATGGCCGCGAGATCGATTATCTGCCCGCCGGCGAGCACGTCCAGGCGCGCGTCTCGCCGATCTACGAGACGATCGACGGCTGGCGCGAGAAAACCGCGCACGCGCGCTCGTTCGCCGACCTGCCCGCCCAGGCGATCAAATACGTGCGCCGGATCGAGGAGTTGATTGGCTGCTCTGCCGCCGTCCTGTCGACCAGCCCGGAACGTGAGGACACGATACTGATGCGCAATCCCTTCGAGGGCTGACCGATGAAATTCAACGGGTTCAAGCGTAAGCTGTGCAGATGACCGACTATCAGCCGCTGATTGCTCGCGCCGTGGACGGCCTCGCCAAGAATACCGGCGAAGCGCGCCGGGCACTGTACGAGCGGGCCCGCGCTGCTCTGGTCGCGCAGTTGCGCGGCGTCGAACCCGCTTTGTCCGAATCGGACATCACCAAGGAGCGCCTGGCACTCGAAGAGGCGATCCGCAAAGTCGAGAGCGAGGCAGCCCGCAAGGCGCTTTCGGAGCCGCGGACGCCGCCTCGCGCCGACTCGCGCTTCGAGCCGCGCTCGCCGATGCCGCGTTCCCCTCTGTCCGATCGGCCATCTATCGGACGCGCCGAAGCAAAAAAGGCCGAGCAGCCGCTACCCGATAGCGGCGGAGCGGCGCCCGCCGCAAAACCAAGCGCGCGCAGCCGGCTCTTGGGAGCGCGCACCTCCTCGCTCAAGGAGGACGGGCTCAAGGATTTCCGCAATGTCGTGAACGAGGTCGATGCGCTGGGCGCCGCCTCGGCAAGGGCGGCGCAGACGGCGCGCGACACACGCGATTCGTATGCTCCCGGCGCGCGTCAGCGAACGCAGGCGGCCGAAGACCTCGCGCCGCGTCCTGCAGAACCGGAACGAACCGAGCCTGACTTCGACGATGCGGAATGGCCGGCCGCGGAAGACGACGCGCTCCACCTGGAGAGCCATGAGTCGGCTCACGATCTGGAAGACGACGAACCGACGCCGGCAACCCGCTTGGGACGTCCGCTTCCACCGCACGACGAAGACTTCGACGAAGAGTACCAAGAAGAACCGCCGCCAATGCGCTCCTATCGCAGTTGGGCGAAGATCGCGCTGTTCGCGATCATCGTGCTGGGCGTCGCGGTGACCGGTTTTGAGTATCGCGCCAATATCGGCGCGATCTACCAGTTTTTCTCGCAGATGAAGTCGCGGCCAAGCCCTCAGGCCGAGCAGACGCCGGCGCCACAATCGAAGTTTGGGGGCCGGGTGCCCCAGGACCAAATCCCCGGCCAGACGGCCGGCGAGACTCCGACTGGCGAGACCCCGGCCGGCCAGATCCCGGCCGGCCAGACCCCGGCCGCCGGTACAAGTCCAACCGGACAGCAGACGCCGGAGGTGGCGCAGCACGCCGTGCTTTACGAGGCGGATCCCAACGATCCGCAAGGCAAGCGCTTTCCGGGCTCGGTCGTCTGGCGCACCCAAACCGTGTCGCCCGGTCCGGGGCTTGCGCCTGAACTCGTGGTCCACGCCGATATTACGATTCCCGACCGGCACATGACGGTAACCTGGACACTGCGCCGCAATACCGACAAGGCGCTGCCGGCCAGTCACACGATTGAAGTCATGTTCAACCTGCCGCCCGACTTTCCCGGCGGCGGCATATCCAACGTGCCTGGAATTTTGATGAAGGACTCCGAGGAGGTGCGCGGCATGCCGCTGGCCGGACTCGCGGTCAAGGTCACCAACGGCTTCTTCCTGCTCGGCCTCAATTCGGCCGATGCCGACATGCAGCGCAATATTCAGCTTCTCAAGGAGAGGGGTTGGTTCGATATTCTCATCGTCTACAATAACGGCAGCCGCGCCATCCTCACGTTGGAGAAGGGGCCGCCGGGCGAGCGCGCCTTCTCCGATGCCTTTGCGGCTTGGGGACAATAAGGCCGCTCAGTCAGGCTTGTTCGAGTGACATTGATTTGGAGTCACAGGCGCGATGAGCTTGCCTGACACGAGAGCGCTGAAAACGGAGGCGAGTTCGTACATCGCCTCGGCGTTACGGACTCTTGAGGCCGAACGCGAAGGCGTCGCCGCGCTGGCGGCTGCGATGTGCGATGCGCTCGGCGCATCCTTCGGCGCCGCGGTCGAGAAAATCCGCAACGCCCGCGGCCGTGTCATCGTGACTGGAATGGGCAAGTCGGGCCACGTCGCGCGCAAGATCGCGGCGACTTTGGCTTCGACCGGTACTCCCGCGTTTTTCGTGCACGCCGCGGAAGCCAGCCACGGCGACCTCGGCATGATCACCTCCGACGACGTGATGCTGGTCATGTCATGGTCGGGCGAGACCGAGGAACTCAAGGACCTGATCAACTATTCCCGGCGCTTCCGCATCGCCTTGATCGCGATGACCACAAGCGCCGAGAGCACGCTCGGCAAGGCCGCCGATGTCGTGCTGGCGCTGCCGGCCGCCCGCGAAGCCTGCCCGCACAATCTTGCGCCCACCACCTCCTCGCTGATGCAGCTCGCGCTCGGCGACGCCTTGGCGATCGCGCTTCTGGAAAGCCGCGGCTTTACCGCGATCGATTTCGGCGTGTTTCATCCGCGCGGCAAACTCGGCGCGGCATTGAAGTTCGTCCGCGACGTCATGCATCCCGGGCAATCCGTGCCACTGATCGCACGCGGCGCACCGATGTCGGAAGCGATCGTGGAGATGTCGGCCAAGGGCTTCGGCTGCGTCGCCGTCGTCGGCGGCGACGGCAAGCTTGC
>DATJTL010000143.1:0-3284 GCA_035503415.1 Xanthobacteraceae bacterium | reverse complement strand
AAAAACTTCCCTGCACGCGCGTGCCCGCAGAGAACCGCAGCGTGTTCAAGCTGCTGGCATCGTAATCCACGTCGAGCGCGCCGGCGCCGGATTCGTTAAAGGACTGGCGCTGCTCGCGCATGTAGGTCAGCCCCACCGAGGGTTCGAGCAGCCATCGTCCGATCGTCTGCCGATAGCCGGTGTCGAGGTTGGCGGTCCATTCGCTGCCGCCGGTGGCGCCGGAGGCAAGGCCGCTGAGACCAATCGTATCGATCATGCGGCTCGTCGACATTTGCAGGTTGCCGTAGCCGAGGCTGCCGGTGACATAGGCGGGTCCGAAGGCGCGCGTGCCGTAGACGTAGAGGCGAAACGCGTCCGTGCTTCCCGATTCACTGGCAATGTTGCCGAGCTGGCTCGTTGTATAGCTCAACGCCATGCCGGCCTTGATATCCGCGCCCAGCCGAGACGGCAGGTCGGCGTCAACTCCGCCGATGATGCCGGTCGTGCTCTGGCTCATTCCAGGTGCATTATTATCGGTCTGCAGGTTCTGCCAGCCGCCGAGCGAATGTAGCCAGAAGGCATAGGGAGCAGAGTTGGTCGCACGAGGTGAAGCGGCGACGAGTCCTTGGCCGGAGTCGATCGGGTTTGGAATCGGGGCCGCACTGCCAGGCGATGGCGATGCCGTGAAACCAAACACGCCAGCCCCATAGGAAAAGTCGAATTGCCTGAGGCCGGCGGCATTCTGGACCAACGAAACCGTCCCGTCGCGCAAGGAGGCAAGGTGCTGGTCGAGCACGCCTTGAATCATGCGTCCGGTGGCGAGATTGGCGAGTAGCTGGTTGCCGAGAACGTCGGTTGGTCCGCCGTCGGCATCGGCATTGTTGAAGAAAGCGTCCGCCTGACCCACCGACGCGTCATCGAGGTCCGCAAAAACTTGCTCCATGCCACTCGACAGACCAAATTGCGTCCGTCCGGTATCGAGCGCCTTGGTAAAATTCTGGGCGTTCGGGGTCTTGGCCTCGGCCGTGTAGGTGGCGTCCCGCCCCAAGGTCAGCGTGACCGCGGTCGGCGAGTAGGTTGCACTCGCCTGGATGACGCCGGAGACCTGCGTCTGCGGTATGATGAATGTCCCGGTCAAGGCGTTCGATGTCAGGATCGTATAGGTGGTCGTCGTGCCAACGAGTTTGGTCTGCGGGATCAAACTGACTTGCAACGTCCCGTTCGTGATCGTCGCCGTTCCGCTGACGCTCAACTGGCTGGCCGACGTGCCCCCGACCATGATGACGAGTGTGCCGGTCTGAGGCGACTGCAGATAGTTACCCTGGATAGTCAATGTTCCGGTCGATGTCGGGGTGCCGGTCGATCCGAGAGTTGCGGGCATGATCATGCCCCCATAATTGCTGACCGTGCCGCCGGCAGTGTTGATCGTGCCGGTACCGGTTAACACGCCTCCCGTCATGCCCAGTAATGGCGTTGACAGCGTGCCGTATACCGACAGCGTCCCGCCATTGAGCACGGTGTCGGTGGTCGCCGTCAGGGTCATCGGCGCTCCGATGCTGAGGCTGCCGTTGCTCAGCCAGAGCGAACTCACCGTGGCATTGACGTCCAGCGCGACGTTGGCCGGGCTGTTGATCCAAGCCATGTTCGTCGTGCCTGGAGCGACGCCGCCGATCCAGGTGCCGCCGGCACTCCAATTGCCGGACGCCGCCGTAGTGATGGCGAGCGTGCTGTTGTTGCCGTTGACCCAATTCAGGAACAGATTGATCGGCGTCCAGGAGTTTACTTCGGCGTAGCCGTTGGATTTGCCGCTGCCGCCGGTTGCCGGCTGTGTGCCGCCGATCAAATCGCCGATTTCAACCAGCTGACTGGGCGTACATCCGACGTTCCCGGCGAGTGGGCAATAGAATACCGGACCGCCACTGTCGCCGGGCGCGTTGCCGGCTTCCGCCGACGTCAGCGCAGTTGTCGCTGAGCCAGGGAAAAAATTGTACTTGCCGGGATTGGCGGGATCGCGAAATTGCGCGGTGAAGACGTCCTGCGTTCCGCTGACGCCCGGCAGTCCGTTCGCCGCCTCGTAACCGCCGAGCGTGGTCTGCCCGATCCTGCGCTGGTTGTCGCCCTCAAGATTGTTGCTCGGCGGCGGATTACTGCCGGTACCGCGGGAACCGTATCCGGCGATGAGAACGGGCGTGCCTGCCCCGGGAAAGCCCGGGCTGCCGGCCGACAACTGAAGCAGATTGACCGGAGTGATGCCGGTGACCGGTGTCGGCAAAATGATCAGCGCGATATCGGCGGCCGATGAACCACCTTGATTATAGTTCGGATTGACGATGATGAAACTCGGCTGAACGGTCTGCGACGCTACGCTGCTTCCGGCAGGGTTAAATCCGACGGTGCTGATGGGGCTAAAGCTTGCCGCAAGCGGCGTGGTCGCAGGCGCGGTGGGAGCCGGCGAAAAGAAGCAATGCGCAGCCGTCAAAATCGTGGTCGAATTGATCAACGTGCCGGTGCAACTGCCGCCGTCGATCGAGACGATATTGCTAAAGACGTTGTTGGAGTCGATGCCGGTGAGCACCTGATTGGCGGTGGCGGTGTCGACGACGGTAAATCCGGCGCCGTTGAAATTGTCGTTCAAGACCAGCGCCGCCGCCGGTTTGCTCACCGAGACCAGTGCTGCTGTCGCAGCGGCGAATTTGGCGGTGCGAAGAATAAAATTGACGGATTTGGGATGCCTGGAATTCGGAGAATAGGCTGCGCCATGCTTCAGAAGATCTGAAACACGCCGATACAAAATGGGAAGCGCCGGACACCCCGTAGGCCCGCGCCCCCGACGCAAAGGCCACATTCGATAAGTCTACCCCCGGTAGCACGCTACCGTAGATGGAATAGCCGCGCAAGTAGTCGCATTGCGCGATACGGGCCTTCCGGTTGTCTTATTTGCTCTGTTTGTGAGACCGCGACGAGCCGCTTCTCTGGATCGTCGTCAAGGATCGGCCGGATCGGCGCCGGGCGTGCCGCTCGACGGCGGCGGCATCGTACGCACGCTCGATTGGAGCGCCGGCGCCGCCGACCAGGGCCGGTCTTCGAGCACCGAGCGATCGGTAGCGACCAGATAGCGCGAGCCATTCCAGGTCAGGCCGACTGCGCCGGTCGCAGCAAGCTTTTCTCGGTCGAAGACTTGCGCCTGACAATCGGCCGGCGCGGCGAGCGCGCTCACCAAAACGGCCGCGCGCACGCAATCCTCCTCGAAAGCCGCAACCGCCGTCACCACGCTCAGCAAGCCGCCGTGCGGCAGCGCCGCGATA
>DATJTL010000142.1:0-2331 GCA_035503415.1 Xanthobacteraceae bacterium | reverse complement strand
GGCGCGTTCTGGCGGGTCATCGCCGAGCACGGCTGCGGCGCGATGTTCACCGCGCCGACCGCGTTCCGCGCCATCAAAAAAGAAGACCCGCAAGGCAAGCTGCTGGCGCAATACGACCTGAAAAACTTCCGCACGCTGTTTTTGGCCGGCGAGCGCGCCGACCCCGACACCGTGCAGTGGGCGGAGAAGCTTCTGAAAGTTCCGGTGCTCGATCATTGGTGGCAGACCGAGACCGGCTGGTGCATCGCCGGCAATCCGGTTGGGCTCGGCACGCTGCCGGTGAAATACGGCTCGGCCACCGTGCCGATGCCCGGTTACGACGTGCGTGTCGTCGACGAGGGCTGCCGCGAAGTCGCGGCCAACACGATGGGTTCGATCGTCGTCAAGCTGCCGCTGCCGCCATCCTGTCTGCCGACTCTGTGGCAGGCGGACGAGCGATTTGCGGAAAGCTATCTGGCGGAATTTCCCGGCTACTACAAAACCGCCGACGCGGGCTTCAAGGACGAGGACGGCTACGTGTCCGTCATGGGCCGTACCGACGACATCATCAACGTCGCCGGCCACCGGCTCTCCACCGGCGGCATGGAGGAGGTGCTCGCCGCGCACCCCGACGTCGCCGAATGCGCCGTGCTCGGCGTCAAGGATGAGCTCAAGGGCGAGGTGCCGTGTGGCTTCATCGTGCTCAAATCCGGCGTCAACCGGCCGCCGACCGAGATCGAGAAGGAATGCGTCGCGCTTATCCGCGAAAAGATCGGGCCGGTCGCCTCGTTCCGCCTCGCCATCGCGGTGGCGCGGCTGCCGAAGACCCGCTCGGGCAAAATCCTGCGCGGGACGATCAAAAAGATCGCCGACGGCGAAGCCTGGACCATGCCGGCAACGATCGACGACCCGGCGATTCTCGATGAGATCGGGAGCGCGCTGAAAGGCAAGGGGGTCGGCGCGTAACGGCCGTAGCCCGGATTTCGCTCCGCTCATCCGCGTTACGATTGCTAAGCCGCGATCAGCCTGTGGGGTAACTCCGGTATATGCCCTACACCAAACGCCCAGCGATTACGGGAACCACTTTCTGCTGCCTCGAATTGATCCGGGGCAGCCATGAGACATGGTCCTTTCACAATCGCACCGTACCGGCTGTTAAGCGGCCACGGGCATTGTCATGCCGGGCCTGACAACAACGGAAAAACGCGCCTCGCAGCATATTTGTTTTTGTTGGTGTGTGTATCCCTGGCCCCCACCGGCTGGGCGAAGGCACAGACGCCCGCAGCCTCGCCGGGCGGAAGCGCGCCGGCGGCGGCGCAGACGCCTACGCCCTCCGTCGGCGATCAAACGAAGCCGGGCGCGCCGGCGCCGCAACCCGCCGCCAAGCCCGCTCCTCTGCCAGCTCCTCGGCCTGGCGTGCCGGCACAGCCGCTGACCGCCGACGATATCTGTCACACGATCGAGCAGAGCGCGGCGCAGAACGGCCTGCCGGTGGAATTCTTCGCGCGCGTGATCTGGCAGGAGAGCCGCTTCAACGCCCAGGCCGTAAGCTCCAAGGGCGCGGAGGGGATCGCGCAGTTCATGCCGGCGACGGCGGGATACCGCGGGCTTGCCGATCCATTCGATCCGGTCGCGTCGCTGCACGAGGCGGCGAGCTATCTCTCCGACCTGCGTAAGCAATTCGGCAATCTCGGGCTTGCCGCGGCCGGCTACAACGCCGGGCCCGGACGCGTGAGCGCATGGCTCGCCGGCAAACGCGGGCTGCCGGACGAGACGCGCAACTACGTGGCCACCATCACCGGCTGGACCGCCGACGAATGGGCCGCGCCTGAGCCGCCCAAAACGTCGGAGACGACGATCCCGCAGGGCGTGCCGTGTACGCGCCTCGCCAATCTGATCCTGGCGCCCTCCAAGCAGGCGCAGCGCATCGCCGCCTATGTGCCCAAGTGGGGCGCGCAACTGACCGCGAACCTGTCGGAGAGCGGCGCCTGGGCGGTGTATCGGGTGCTGCAGAAGCGCTATGCCGCGCTGATCGGTGACCGCGAGCCGATCGTGCTGCGCGGCCGGATTCCCGGCATGGGCGCCGCGGCACGCTACATGATCCGCATCAGCGACGACGATCGCTCCTTTCTGGATAAATTCTGCAACAAGCTTATTTCTGCCGGCGGCGCTTGCGTGGTGATGCGCAATCAACGCGCGACCGCGCTCTCTCCGCCAGAGGCAAAAGGGTCGGGCTAGCGTGAACGAGCGCGCGGCGGCGAGGGGCGGGATTAGCGCTGCGCGGCTGACGAATCATCACTAGCGCCGTCAATGGACACGACGTCAGCGCAGTCGCGCTGCGGCCGGCAAATC
>DATJTL010000141.1:0-7352 GCA_035503415.1 Xanthobacteraceae bacterium | reverse complement strand
GCATTCGTCCATCACGTGAACGAAATCGCCGCTGTCGTAGGTGATGCCGGTGCCGATCCTGTAGGGCATGGCGGTAGCCGGTATGTAATTGCGCCGCCTGATCTCGACCGGATCGATGCCGAGGGCGCGGGCCGCTTTGTCGAGCAACTGCTCGATCAGATAAGTGGCCTCCGGTCGCCCGGCACCGCGATAGGGCGCGAGCGGGATGGTGTTGGTGAGCACGGCGCGACCGACCGCGTGCACCGCTGGAATCTCATAGACACCGGGGGCCAGGCGAAGCGCGAACAGCGGCACCACTACCGCGGCGCCGAACACGTGCGAGCCCATGTTATGCAGAGCCGCCACGCGCATGCCCAAAATCTTGCCGCGCTCGTCGAGCGCGAGTTCCCCGGTGACCACCTGGTCGCGGCCCTGCGAGTCGCCGAGCAGCGCCTCGGAGCGGGTCGACACCCATTTGACCGGCCTGCCGCCGACATGGCGCGACGCCCACACGACCAGCGCGTCCTCCGGATAGCCGCCGTGCTTCATGCCGAAGCCGCCGCCGACGTCGGGCGAAATCACGCGCAGCCTGGTCTCCGGGATTTTCAAGACCTGCCCGGCGACCGCCGAGCGGGTGCCGTGCGGGTTCTGCGAGGTCGAATAGAGCGTGTAGTTGTCGGCGTCGGGATGGTATTCGCCGATGGCGGCGCGCGGCTCGATCGAATTGGCGGTGATGCGGGTATTGCGCACTTTGAGCGTAACGACGTGCTTGGCGGCGGCGAAGGCCGCGTCGGTTGCGTCCTTGCTGCCCATCATCAGCGCAAAGGAGACGTTGTTGGGCGCCTCGTCCCAGATCGCCGGCGCGCCCGGCTTGACCGCGTCTTCGACCTCGATCACCGCCGGCAGCGGCTCGTAGTCGACTTCGATCATCTCGGCGGCGTCGCGCGCCTGCGCCGGCGTCTCGGCGACAACGAAGGCGACGCGCTCGCCGACCGCGCGCACCTTGTCGGTGGCAAGGATCGAACGCACGGTGCGGAATCCCTTCGGCCCACCCATGTCCTCCGGCATTGGCGGCGCCAAGCCGCCGAGCTTATCGGCAATGACATCCGCCCCGGTGAGCACGGCGAGCACGCCGGGCGCCGCCTTCGCCTTGGTCGCGTCGATGCCCTTGATGCGCGCGTGCGCATGCGGCGACATGACGAGAACGCCATGGCACTGGCGCGGCAGGTCGAAGTCGTCAACGTAGCGGCCGCGGCCGGTGATGAAACGGGGGTCCTCGACCCGGGGAACGGGCTGACCGATGCCGAATTTCTTGTCCACGCGATTCCTCCTCGAGGCCGTTCTCTATTGCGCAGCCAACGGGGAAGAATGAAGAGATTTGCAGGCGCGATCAACAGCGATGAGAACGAAAAGACCGCCCGGACTGTCCCGGGCGGCCCATTTTGTAATCATCTTGACGCGGTGGGCTAAACCGAGCTCCCCCAGCGGATGGCGATGGCGCCGGCAATGGAGCGCGGCCGGGTGCGCAGCGCATGACCGTCGTTGCCGGATTCGATCACCCACATTCCGGCCTCCTGCCCGACGATTTTGCCGACATGGTGCGGCCACACCACGATTGCACCGATGCCGGCCGGGCCGCCGCGTCCCCAGTGCGCCCACTCGGCCGCGCGATTGTAGGCGGCCCCCGGATCGCTCGACACCAGGTGGCGCATTTCCCAGCCGCACCATTCGGCCGGCCGCGGACCGTATCCTCCGCCGCTTTCGCCGCCTCTGAACGCATACTGCGTGTCCGCGAACGAGCGCTCGCCATCGCGCCGCGCCCAACGATGATGCGCCATGACGTAACTTCGCGCGACATGCCGATAAGTGTGCGGACGATGATGCGTCCGGGCTTCCGCTGCATGCCCCAATGCCATTGTCGTCACGACAGCCATCGCTAAGGTAGTCACCCTCATACGCTACTCCTACTCTTCAGTTCTCGCTTTCACGTTTTCAGTTCAGAGATTTCTTCGCCTCCACCTGCAAACAAAAACTCGCCACCGTAAGGTTGATGGCGAGTTTCAAACAAATAGAAGCGCCCCGATAACAATCGGAGTGGGCGCCTCATATCATCATTTCAGATGAGAACACGTCACGAATCTGCATGGCATGCATTTGTCTGCTGGGACGTCGGGGTCAAATTTTCGCCCTTTATGGCAACGCTACGATTTTTGTTTGTTTGGGCGAGAATGTGGCGCAATATAACAATGCGGCAAAAAGCCGACAGATCCGCGTCGGCGCGACGGCCCTCATACCAAGAAAGCCGGCGATCGTTTATTTGCTTCTTATTTTATGTTGAATGACTCTTTATTCTTCATTTATCCGGCGGATGCGGCAGCGTGCCATCGCCACAATCGGACGGCGGATAAAATCTCTCAGAAAAGGGATCTGCCGCATTGGCTCGACCGCAGCGCACTTCGCCGCACTGTTCGGGAGCGCGGAATGACCACGCGCGGCAGCGGAGCGCGGCCCAGGCAGGGGCCTCGTCAGTCGCGTTGGTGGAGCGAATTACCAACTGATATTTGCTGACGATCCTCGGATTCAACCATCCGTATCAAAGAATGTGAACTGCGATGCGAATGCTGAAATCGGAACCAGCGCCACCGCTTGGGTATCGCGGCGCGCGACGTCGCCCGATTTCACTTCCTCGGCGGCCAAGCCGCCGCCGGCGCCGACGATCGTTCGCCGATCGTTCGGCGCCGACAGCGTGCCAGTACGCAAAGCTTATTGGGTTCGCTTTGCCGCCGCGGCGAACACCTCGTAGGCCTGCTCAAGCTCGGGTTTGCGGCTCGCCACGTCGTGGCCGACCGTTTCCAAAGTCTTCATCATCTCGGCCTGCTCATTCGCCGGCAGCTTGATGATTTCGCCATGTTGCGCCCACACCTGCGCTTCTGTCTTGTAGAAGTCGGCCGCCCAGGGATTGACCTCGGCGGCGGCTTTGCCGGCGTCAGTGTCAACAATGTTTTGCAGATCTTTGGGCAGGGCGTCGAACCATTTCTTGCTGATGAACGCCATCGAAAAGATGAACGGCTGACCGGTATCAGTGATGTACTTGGCGGCGTCGTAATAGCGCATCGTGGTATCGACAGTGACCGCCAATACCGCGCCGTCGATCGCGCCCTGCTGAATCGCGGGCAGCACGTCGCCAAGCGTCATCGCGATCGGCGATGCGCCGAGCCGTTTGAGCATTTCCTGCTGCATGTCGGCGGCGAGCACGCGGAGCTTCTTGCCTTTGATGTCGGAGAGATGACGAATCGGATCGCGCGAGACGATCGATGACGGCTGCGAAACCCAGATCGCAACACCATGAATGCCCTTGTTGGCGCCCAGGCCGAACATCATCTTTTGCAGTTCCGGATCGCCGGTGACGCGGACGCCATGCGCCATACCGTTGATGAGACCGGGGGCCGAGAGCACCTCGAAACGATCGTCGACGCCGACCAAAAACTCGGGCGGGCCGATATAGCCCTGGATCGCACCGAACTGCACGCCTTCGATCTCGCGCGGGATCGGCCCGAGCTGGCTGGCCGGATAAATCTGTCCCTTGATCCGACCGCCGGAATCCTTTTCCACCATCGCCACGAAGCGCTTGCACCATTCGTGCTGCGCGTCGTTGATGGTGGCGAGCCCGAGCTTCATGACGTAGGTTTGGTCCTGCGCTCGCGCCGCGTTGAGCGAAAGCGAGAGCAAGGCGATGCCGGCGGCAACAGCGGCTGCTGTTGGCGGTCGTAGAACACGCTTCATAATACCCATGGCGGATTCCTCCCTGATAAGACCCATGACGTTTCCTCCCTGTTGGTGCGTTTTTCTCGTTGCGCTTTTCTGGTGACGGCGCTTTACGGCCGATCCTCGCCGGATGGCCAACCATAGACAAGACTACCGCGGTTGAACTTTTGTTCCAGCTAGCCGATGCTCGTTTTATATTTCGTGAGGACAACGATGCTGCACAATCCCGGCGTAACCGCAAGATTGGCCGAATTTGCCGCGCACGCGCAATGGGAAGACTTGCCGCAGCCTGTCGCCCACCAGGCCAAGCGCTCGGTGATGAATTTGGTCGCCGTGGCGCTGGCCGGTTGCCGCGATGCAACAATAGAGACCGCGCTCGCCTGCCTCGCCCCCTTCTCGGGCGGCAGACAGGCGACCCTCATCGGCCGCCGAGAGCGCATCGACGCGCTCAGCGCGGCCTATCTCAATGCCGCCGGCGCCAACGTGCTCGACTTCTGCGATACCCATACGCCGACGGCGATCCATCCGACGGCGCCGATCCTGCCTGCACTGCTGGCGCTGGGGGAACTGCAGCCCATCAGCGGGCGCGATCTGCTCCTCGCCCTGGTACTCGGCCAGGAAGTGGCCTGCCGCATCGGACTGGCGATATCGCCGTCGCACTACAAGAGAGGTTGGCACATCACGGCGACTTGCGGCGTATTCGGCGCCGCCGCCGGCTGCGGCACCCTGCTTGGGCTCGATGCGACGCAAATGGTGTGGGCGCTCGGCAGCGCGGCGACGCTGGCGGCCGGCCTGTGCGAATGTCTCGGCACGCCGGCGAAGAGCGCCGGCGTCGGCAATGCGGCGCGCAACGGGCTGCTCACAGCGCTGCTTGCGGCGCGAAATTTTTCCGGGCCGGCGGAGCCGCTCAATGGCGCGCAAGGTTATTTCCATGCGCTCGCCGAAACGCCGGATCTGCCCCGCGTGACCGACGGTCTCGGAGAGAGCTGGGAGATTCTGAAAACATCCTATAAGCCCTATCCCTGCGGCTTCGTCCTGCATCCGGTCCTCGATTGCGTTCTCGATTGGCGATGCGCCAACCCGCTCGCTACGGTCGAGAAAGTGCTGGTCACCGGCAATCCGCTGCTCGGCATTCGCGCCGACCGGCCGCACATCTCGACCAGCGCGCAATCGCAGGTCAGCGTGCAGCACGCGGTGGCCGCCGCGCTCGTCAGCGGCAAAGCCGGCGTCGCGCAATTCTCGCAAGCCTGCGTGGACGATCCGGCCGTCGCGGCGCTGCGCGACAAGGTGGAAGTGCGGCGCGACGATAAAATCTCAACCGTCGCCGCCGCGGTCGAGATCACCACAGCCGACGGCAAAGTTCACAAACTTTCGCAGGCCGCCGCGCGCGGCAGCGACGACAACCCGATGAGCGATCGGGACCTCGAAGCCAAGCTCCGCGAAGCTGCCGCATCCTGGGACCCGCGCCACGATATCGCGCGGTTGGTCGATGCAGTCTGGCAATTGGACCAGAGCGAAGACGCCGCAAAGCTCGCGGCGCTCACAGTGCCGCAAGAGTGATTGGCCATGAAGGTCTACCAAGGCAAGCGCACCATCGACGGTTTGGTCGTCACCGTGGACGGCCAACCGCTGCCCGAGCACTACGACGTCAAGCGCTTTACGCGGTACGGCTTTGAATGGACCTACGAAGGCGACAGCCCGCAACAGCTCGCGCTGGCGATCCTGGTGGATTATCTCGGCGACAGCCAGCAAGCGATCCGGCTGTCGCAACCCTTCATGAAAGAGGTCGTCGCGAACCTCGACAATGATTGGCAGCTCACGGACCAGGAGGTCGCGGCCGCATTGCGCAACCTCAAGGGCAGCTAGACCTTTTTCGGTTGGCGCAAGCGCTACTGCGCACCGGCACGCATGATGTCCAAGGCCCGGCGGTGTGATAATATTGTGGTTACAAGAAGCGGCGCACGCCGCCTGCTGCCAAGGGAGGGTCAACCATGATCTCGCAACGGCAGATCGATTTCCGCAACGAATACCGCTCGCGCATCGTCGGCTGGTACAACGGCTATTTCCATATCGCGCTGATCTACGCGATGGGCGCGGCGGTCTTCTATATCTACGTCTCGCACATTCACAATGTCACGTGGCTGGAATGGCTGACCGTTCCGCTGACCTTCGTCTTCACCAATCTGTTCGAATGGCTGGTGCACAAATACGTCATGCATAGGCCGGTCAACATCAAAGGTCTGCGCGCCATCTACGAACGACACACGCTCAATCATCATCAATTCTTCAGCGACCAAGAGATGCGCTTTCGGGACGACAAGGACTGGCGCGTGACCGTTTTTCCACCCTATGCGCTGGTCGTGTTCACGCTGATGTCGATACCTGCGGCCTTTATCCTCGGCTTTATCTTCTCGCCCAACGTCGGCTGGCTGTTCATGTGCGTCACCACCGGCATGTATCTGATCTACGAGTTCATGCATTTTTGCTGCCATCTCGACGAAAGCTGGTTCGTCAAGAACTGTCCGTTCGTCAACACGCTGCGACGGCATCACACCGCGCACCACAACGCGCGGCTGATGATGGAGGTGAACATGAATCTGACCTTCCCGATCGCCGACTGGGCGTTCGGCACCTCCGACCTCGATCGCGGCCTGCTCGGCCATCTGTTCAACGGTTATTCGACCGCACACCTGAAGACCAAATTGCGCGCACGGCCGAATGGGCCGGAAGAAGCCGCCGCCGTGCCGGTCGGGCTGAATTGAGCCGCACGGGAGGAGCGGATGCCAAGCGACGTCAAAGCGGCCGTCTCGGTTTTGGTCATTCTTGTCGCGCTCGGGCTCGCGTTCTGGAGCGGGTCGCCGATTGAGCCTGGCTTCGGCAAGGCCGTTCTCTTGACCGCCGCGTTCTTCGTCGTCGCCATGTGGATTTTTCCCGAGGCCGGCGGCAAGAAGCGACCGACGAAATAGGAATTCAACCGCGCCGCGGCTAACCTCTCAGCCGAGCGTGACGTGAGCCTCCTTCACCACGCGGCTCCATAACTCCATCTGGCCTTGCACGTAGGCGGAAAATTCCTCCGGCGTGTTCCGATGTGATTGGATGTTGAGCGCTGCAAAGCGCTCGCTCACCTGCGGCGAGACCAGCGCGGCGTTTAGCGCGGCATTGAGTTTCGTCACGATGTCGCGCGGCGTACCGTGCGGCACGAACACGCCGTTCCATTCGTAGGCTTCAAAGCCCGGCAGCGTGTCGGAGATCGGCGGCACGTCGGGCAGGTTGGCAAGGCGCCCCTTGCCGGTATGCGCAATCGCCTTGAGCTTGCCGGCCTTGATGAAGCCGATCGCCGCCGAACCGTTGGCGAAGAAGAATTTCACCTGACCGGCCATGACGTCGGTGAGCGCCGGGCCGCCGCCGCGATAGGGCACGTGCGTGATCTTCAGGCCCGTCCTTTCTTTGAACAATTCGAGGCAAAGGTGTTGCAGGGTGCCGTTCCCGGACGACGCCATGGCGATGCCGTCCGGCGAAGCCTTGGCCAGCGCGATCACGTCGGCGACGGTGTTGGCCGGCACCGAGGGCGTCACAACCAGAATGTTCGGAACCAGCGAGATCAGGCA
>DATJTL010000140.1:0-9840 GCA_035503415.1 Xanthobacteraceae bacterium | reverse complement strand
GGCGCCAACCCCTCGACCGTCGTGACCTCGCAGCCGCTCGCCTGCACTGCGAACAGCAAACACGAGCGCGCCGAGCGGCCGTCGACAAGCACGGTGCAGGCGCCGCAGACGCCGTGCTCGCAGCCGAGATGCGTGCCGGTGAGGCCGATCTCATGGCGCAAGAAATCGGCGAGCGTCAGCCGCGCGTCGACGACACGGGCGTACGACTTGCCGTTGACCGTCACTCTCGTTGCCTGCTTGGCCATGCGCTACTCTTGATTCTGCAGGCCGGCGCGCCGTGCCGCGTCATTGAGTGCGCGCGAACTCAAGACTTGCGCCAAGTGCCGCCGGTATTCGCCGCCGGCATGGATATCCGATATCGGCTCGATCAACCATGCCGCCGCCGCTGCGGCCCGGATGGCGTCCGCATCGAGTGGTTGACCGATGAGCCGCGCTTCCGCCGCCGCCACGCGCAACGGCGAAGCGGTCACGCCGAACAGCGTCAGCGCCGCGCGACGCACGACATTGTTGGCGCCGACGTCGAGCAAGGCTGCCGCTCCGGTGATGGCAAAGTCGCCCTGACGGCGGGCGAATTCGTGGAATCCGTGGCCGTGGCTGTTGCGCCACAGCGGCAGATCAATGGCGGCAATCATTTCATCGGGTTGCAGCGCCGTCGCCATGAAGCCTGCGCCGAATTCCTTAAAAGCGACCTGACGGATGCCGCGCACGCTCGCGACATGGATGACCGCGTCATAGGCCGCGCATACGGCCGGCAGTTCGGCGGCCGGATCGGCGTGCGCCAAGCTGCCGCCGATGGTGCCGCGATTGCGAGTCTGGCGATGGCCGACATGGCGCAGCGCTTCGGCCATCAGCGGACAATGTTTGGCGATGTCGGGCGAGGTTTCCAGATCGCGCTGGCGGGTCATCGCACCGATGCGCAACAGCCCTTCGCGGACGGCCACGCCGCGCAATTCGTCAAGACCGCCGAGATCGATCAGATGATCGACGATCACGTAACGGAAATTCATCATCGGCACGAGCGACTGACCACCCGCCAAAATCTTGGCGTTGGGCAATTTCGCCAGCAGTTCGGCGGCCTCTTTAAGCTGCCGCGGCGCGTGATAGTCGAAAGGCGCTGGTTTCATCGTACCGGACGCGATTTACCCGAATGGGCAACCTAAATCGCGCCCAGTTCCGACACAACGGCGCGCTATGCCGTCTTGACCCCAAGCTCCGCCATCTCTTTGGCGTAGGCGGCGTCCATGCGCGGAGCGACGCCGCGCTTGGCGAGCTCGGTCGCGAACAGACGGCGGGTTTCCGGCTTCTCATCGATATAGTCGACCTGGTCGCCACCGACGCGTCGGCTGATCCACGCTTTGGGCACGCCCTGCGCGTTGCGGATGGCTACGCCTTCATGTTTGAAGGCGAGATAGCGCGCCGGCGTGGCGCCGGAATTGAAGTGCTGGTGGAACCACATGTTGGGCGGCACGATCAGAGTACCGACCTCCCAGTCGTAGCGCTGCGGTTCCTCGCCCTCCGGCCACATCAGCGAGAAGCCTTCGCCCGAGAGCACGATCACGTGGGCGCCGGGACCGTGCGCGTGCGCCTTCTTGTAGGTGCCGATCGGGAACTGGGAGATGTGGCTGTTCATCGAGCCCTTGGCCAGATTGAAGCGGATGTGGCCGCCGCCGGCGCCGCGCTCGGCTGCCGTGATCAGCGGAATGTTCACAGCGTCCGGCACGAAATTAGTGGTCAGCAGAAAGCCCTTTTGCTCGCCCTTTGAGCTGAAATAGTCCGGCTCGCCCGAGAAGCGGTCCTTGAAGTCGTATTTGGTGTTGAAGATGAAATCGATGTCTTCGTAGAGGTTGATCACTGGCGGCGCGTTGGTCACGGAGACGTAGCGCACCGGCTCGCGGCCGGAACCGTTGAAGTGCTGGTGATTGCAGTTGAGCGGAATGGCGAACAGCGCGCCTTCCTTCCACTCGAAAGTGATGCGGGCGCCGGCATCGTTCCACACCGTGGTCGAACCGCGGCCCGAGAGCACCAGGATCATTTCCTCATAGAGCTGCCGATGCGGATTGAGGCTCTTGCCAGGCGGAATTTCCATGACGTGGCAGTCGTTCGAGGTGCGCGAAGCGTCATGGTTGAGGAATATCGCGTTGCCGCCGCGGCGTGCCCAGGGTTTCAGCTCGACCGTGCGCAGGTTTTGCACGTAGATGGACGGGATGATGTCGAGGCCCTCGGCCTTCACCCAGCGCGTATAGGGCGTTTCCTTTTCGGTCTTGAATTTGTTGGCAAGGTCCTCGGAAACGACGGCGGTCTTGGCCATTCAGCTCTCCATTTCACTCCGCGCGATCACGGCACTCGTGCTCCGGATCAGGCGCTCGGCAATTCCCAAGCGATTTGCGCGATCGCGCGCACTAAACCGCCCGTGTGTACGTGAATACGGTCGCGCGCGAGCGTATGCAAGCAGGGACGGACCAGTGGAGCAGACCACCGGCGCTGCTCACGCAGGCCGCGCATGGCTTTCCAGCGCCCCGCGCAGAATTTCGCGCGATGGTTCGGAGCCGTCGACCAGGCGGATCGAGCGCCGCTTGATCTTCCAGCCCGACTTGGTGCGCGCAAGTTCCCACCGGCTTACGACCACCCGATGGATGTGATAGCCGCGCGAGGCGCCGTGGTTGGGCACCTCGATAGCCTCGCCGGCTTTATTGGGCGTGAGGATTTGCAGGTAGGAGGTGACGACGGCCTCGTCGCCGTCGAGCGCGATGTACGGCAAGCCGGTGAAATGGGCGATCCCGCCCGCAATCGCAGCCTGATGCGCCGGGCTGGTGAGAACTGCCGCAATGGCCTTGTTGCCGACGGCGCCGGAAAGATTCGCGCCGCGGTCGAACACGCCGTCTTCGGTATAGACCGCTTCGGCATAATAGTCGGCGCCGGTATCCGCGCTCGGCGGATGCCCGGCGATAAGATTATAGATCTCCGCGCGGTCTTCGAGGGCGCGGATGCGTTGTTCCAGCGTGCGACTCGCGCCACTCACTACCGAATTCATGGTGACTCCCTGACTTTTGATTGAACGTCTCGACCCTCGTACCCTATCATAGCGGTGGGGGCGGCATTCGCGGCGTTGGGGTCGGGATTGCAACGGCGCGTCGATGAGTTGCGGCATCGGCGTCGAAGCCGAGAACAAAACGTTATTGCACTGCGCACGGTGGCCGGATTTGGCATCGTTTGTGCGTGGTGAATATTTCACATGGGGGAATGCATGAAATTCGGCGAACTGGATCGCCGTTCATTCCTTGTCGGTGGCGCCGCTGCGGGGGGCGGGCTTGCGCTCGGCATCGCCATTTCAGGAACTTCGACGCCGGCCGCCGCCAAAGGCGTGCGGGGCCCCGAAATCACCTGCTGGGTGGTGATCTCCCCCGACAACACCGTGACCATCCGGGTGGCACGGGCCGAAATGGGACAAGGCGCGATGACCGGCCTCGCTATGCTGGTGGCCGAGGAACTGCAGTGCGATTGGGCAGCAATCCGCACTGAATTTGTCTCGCCGAGCCAGAATTTGCGCCGCGGCCGCGTCTGGGGCGACTTGTCGACCGGCGCCAGCCGTTCGATCGCCTCCTCGCAGGACTACCTTCGCCGCGCCGGCGCCACGGCGCGCGAAATGCTCATTGCGGCCGCAGCGGCGCGCTGGAAGGTGCCGGTATCGCAGTGCCGCGCGCAGAACGGCACCATCACCCACACGCCGACCGGCCGCTCCTTGACGTTCGGCGCCGTCGCCGATGACGCGGCCAAGATCGAACTGCCCGACGACGTCGCGCTCAAGCCGACCGCCGACTGGACGCTCGCCGGCAAGCCGCGAAAGCGCCTCGACGTTTTCGAGAAGATCACCGGGCAGCCGATTTACGCCATCGACGTGCGGCTGCCGGGCATGCTGTACGCCGCGATCGTGCAGTGCCCGGTTTTCGGCGGGGTATTGAAGTCCGTCGACGACAGCGCGGTCCGAATCATGAAAGGCGTGCACCGCGTGGTGCGCATGCCGGACGCGGTCGCCGTTGTGGCCGATTCGTGGTGGCGCGCCAAGAGAGCCGTCGAAGCGCTGCCTGCAATCTGGGACGACCGCGGCAACGCCGACGTGTCCATCGAAGCCATCAGCGACTTTGTTCGCACGGGCCTCGATGAGACACCGGGTCAGATCGGCCGTTCCGACGGCGACATCGTTTCGGGGCTTGCCCAAGCCGCACAGCGCATCGAGGCAGACTACACGGTGCCGTTTCTCGCCCATGCGACTATGGAGCCGCAGACCTGCACGGCCCACGTGCGTGCGGACCGCGTGGAGGTTTGGGCGCCGACGCAGGACGCGTCGACGGCGCTTGCCACCGCGGCTCTCGCCGCCGACGTGTCTGAAGAGCGAGTCGTCATCCACCGGACGCTGCTCGGCGGCGGCTTCGGCCGGCGCGGCACGATTCAAGAATTCATCCGCCAGGCGGTGCTGATCGCCAAAGAAGTCCCGCAGCCGGTCAAGCTGGTATGGACGCGCGAAGAAGACATCCAGCACGATCTCTACCGGCCGTTCGGCATGGCCCGCCTGGTCGCCGGGCTCGATAGTAATGGCATGCCGATCGCGTGGTCGATCAGGCTCGCGGGGCCGTCATTCGTCGCCGCGATCCTGCCCGGCTTCGGCACCAGTTTCGTCGACCGAAGCTTCGTCAGCGGGCTGGCGGAGGAAATGCCGTACGACGTGCCGAATTATCTGGTCGATTACGTCGTGCGCAAAACATCGGTTCCGCTCGGGGTCTGGCGCGCGATCAACTACACGCAGAACGCCTTCTATAAGGAATGCTTCATCGACGAGATGGCGCATGCCGCGCGCATCGATCCTTACCAGTACCGGCGCCTGCTGTTACGCAACAGCCCGAAGAATCTCGCGGTGCTCGACGCCGCGGCGCGCAAAGCGGGTTGGGGCACGCCGCTTCCTGCCGGCGTCCATCGCGGCATCGCGCTCAACGAAGCCTGCGGCAGCTACTGCGCGCAGGTGGTCGAGCTGTCCATCGAAGCGGGCCGTGTGCGCGTGCATCGCGTCGTATCGGCACTCGACTGCGGCCATGTGGTCAATCCGCTCTCGATCGAGATGCAGAACGAAGGCGCGATCGCCTTCGCGCTGACAGCGGCGTTCTATGGCGAAATCACCATCAAGAACGGCGCGGCCGAACAATCCAACTTCGACACATACCGGATGCTGCGCATGGGCGAAGTGCCGAAAGTGGAGACCGTGATCGTGCCGAGCGGCGATTTTTGGGGCGGAGTGGGCGAGCCGCCGGTGCCGCCGCTGGCGCCGGCACTGTGTAATGCGATCTTCGCCGCCACCGGAAAGCGCATCCGTTCGCTGCCGCTGAAGAACCGCGATCTCATCTGACCGGCGGAGCGAAATCGCATCCGCGAGCGCGGCGCGCTGGACCGTCAAGCGGCCGCACGCTTTCTTGTAATCATCATCGGCATCCCAGCCTCCGGCCGAAGCGTGATCCGCAACATCGGCCAGACGTGCTCACCCGGCGCCAGTTCGAGGCGGAAGTTCTTGATAATGGCGGCGAGAACGAGGGTCGCCTCCTGCAGCGCGAAAGCCGAACCGATGCAGGTCCGCGCGCCCGCTCCGAAGGGAATGTAGCTGTAGCGGTCGATTTCGCCGCGCGCCTCGCCCAGGAATCGTGTTGGATCGAATTCATCGGGGTTGCGCCACAGCAGCCGGTGCCGGTGCAGAACATAGGGCGCGACCACCACTAACGAGCCGCGCTTGACCATTGCGCCCGCCAGCTCGTCGGCATCGAGCGCAACGCGGCTGATGGCGGCGATCGGCGGATAGAGCCGCGCCGCTTCGTCGATAACCGCGCGTGTCAGGACCAGACGTTCGGCAAGCCCCGCGACCGGCCCGTCGAGTTCGCGCTCGGCCTCCGCCTCGACCCGTTCGCGCCAGAGCGGCGATTGCGAAAGCAGGAACAGCGACCACGTCAGCAGGTTCGCGGTCGTCTCGTGCCCGGCCGCGATGAAGGTCAGAATGTTCGAGCGGACCTCGACTTCGGCCATGCGATTGCCGGTCTCGGGATCGAGTGCTTTCAAGAGCAGCGTCAGAATGTCTTTCGTGGCGGCATTGTTTTCGGCCAGGCGCCGCCGCCGCGTTTCGATGATGTCGTCGATCGCCGTTTCGAAGAAGCGCAGCGTCGAGCGCAAACGCCAATGCGCGATGCGTGGCACGAACGATGGCACGCCGAGCACGTCGAGCGGATCGATCCGGCCGATGGTGTCGAAATAGGTCCGCATGGCGAGACGGAATTCCTCCGGCGCGCGGCCGAGGCCGTCGGAGAAAATCGTGCGCTCGAGCACATCGAGCGTGAGCGTGGTCATCTCGGCTGCGACGTCCACGGTCGCTCCGTCGCGCTCGCGCCAGCGCGCGACCAGCGCTCGGCTCGCGGCGATCATGTCGGGCGCGAATTCCATGATGGTCTTGCGCCCGAATACCGGCGCGACAGTACGGCGCTGCACGCGCCATTGGTCGCCCTCGGCGCTCAACAGACCATCGCCCAGTCCGGCCGACAGCACGCGGCGTTGAAACGAATCCTTCCGGTAGTTGGCGGCGTTGCCGAGAAGTATCCGTTCGATCGCACGCGGATCGTTGACCAGCACGACATGGGCGAACGGCAGTCCGCCGACCACGACCGGCTTCTCGAAGTGATCCTTGGCCCAGCATTCGAGCGGATTGCGCCGCAGCGCCGCAATGAGACGAACGACGCCGAGCGGCTTTGGCTGTGGGCAAGGCGCCGGGGGCTGGTAGAACGAAGGCGCCAATATCGGGGAGCCGGTCAACGGTTCGCCCGAGAGTTCGCTAATTAGTTTGCCCATGATTTGCTCACGGGCCGCAATTGAACCGGGAATCGCAAAAAAAGACTTAGCGAACCGATAGCCGCCTTTTGCATGCCCCCCGCCTCAGCCGCCCGGTTGCGCGAATCACGAGGAGCCCGCGCCCCTGGTTATCCGGTCTGCGGCAACACGCAGCAATTGCGATTCTTGTCAGCCCTTCGGCACAATGAAATAGTCGCCGCCGCTTGTCCACCGGCAGGCTCAACGCGCAAATCTTCGAGGGAAACGCCTATGCTGCAACTGCGATTGGTCCGCTACCTTATAGCGGCGGCGGCCGCTTCGAGCGTTCTATTTTGCGCGGCACAGGCCGGTGCCCAGACCTATCCCACGAACAAGATCACGATCATTGTCGGTTTCGCCCCGGGAGGCATCGCCGACACGCTCGCCCGCTTGATCGGCCAAGGCCTGAGCGAGCGCCTGCATCAGAGCGTCGTCGTCGAGAACCGCTCCGGCGCCGGCGGCAATATTGCCGCTGGACTCGTCGCGCGCGCGGAGCCCGACGGCTACACGTTGTTGGCCACCACGACGGCGCTGGCCATCAACGAAACCTTGCACCAGGACAATCCGTTCTCGCGCACCGACCTTGCGGCCGTCGCCATTCCCGCGTCGAGCCCGGAGGCGCTGGCGACAAGCCCGAGCAATCCGGCCAACAATCTCGTCGATTTCATCAAGGAGATGAAAGGCAAGACCATCAATTTCGGCTCGGCAGGCCTTGGCACCGGATCGCACATCGAGGCCGCGTATTTCTTCAAGTTCCTCGCCAAGGTGCCGGCGCAGCATATCCCGTTCCAGGGCGGCGCCCCGGCGATCAATGCGACCATCGGCAATCAGGTCGATCTCCTCGCCACCACGCTCGGCGGCGGTGCCGCTGCGCAGATCGCCGGCGGCAAGCTCAAGGGGTTGGGCATCGCCGCCGACAAGCGCGCCGCCGTGGTGCCAAACGTGCCGACCTATGCGGAGCAGGGCTTCCCCGGCTTCACGGCCGCGTCCTGGGTGGGCTTCTTCGCCCCCGCGAAGACAGATCCCAAGATTCTCGCGACGCTCAACGCGACCATCGACGACATCGTCAAATCGCCCGAGGTGCAGAAGCGCCTGATCGGCATCGGCTTCGATCCGATCGTCGGCACGCAGGCAGAGGCGAACACCATGTTCAACGCCGAAATCGACAAGTGGGGCAAGATGGTCAAGGCGCTCGGCCTGTCGATCAAATAGCGAGTGTAGATGTCGCTCAATACAAACTAGTGGAGCGGTTTTGACATTCGCTATCCACCCAGCCGCAAATGCGCGAAGCGAATGCCAAATCCAAGGCTCCACCGGCACTAATAGCTTCTCGTGGTCCTTTTGATTCTAACATTCGCAAAAGAGCCCACAGAACCGGGATGCGAATGTTAGAATCGGACCACGAGAGCGGCCGTTCTGATATAATTCTCGGCGGAATGCGCACGGGTTGCCCAATTTCAACTTTTGAATGCGCGCTTAACTTCAAGAAAACGGTTACATGCTACGTTCCGTTAACCTCCCACGGGGTTAACACATGCTTAACGGACATACGCCGCTCATGGTGCGGCACGGCTTTCTTGTCATCATCGCCGCCGGCGCGATGACTCTGGCCGCGAGCCTCGCGATTTTCGGCGCAGTGGCTGCGCCGGCGCTGCCGCCGCTGGGCGCGGACATTGCGCTTCTGACCTTGCTGGCGATTGGCGCCGCGGGCGCGGTCATGATCCACCGCCTGTATAGGCACATCCGCCTGCTCAACCGGGCACTCGAGGAGATGCCGCAAGGCCTTTGCGTGTTCGATGAGTCGGGGCGGCTTCTTCTTTGCAACTCCCGCTATCTCGAAATCTATCGGCTCAATGCCGATCAGGCGAAGCCGGGCCGTTCGCTGCGCGATCTGCTTGAATGCTGCCGCTCCAGCGGAACATTCTTCGGCAACTCGGAACACTTCGCTGCCGAGTGCGCCGGCAAGATTGCGCAAGGCAAGTCGACCAGCACCGCGTGGGAGATGAAGGACGGGCGCATCGTCGCCTTCGCCAGCAGGCCGGCGCACGGCGGCGGCTGGGTCGATACGCATGAGGACATATCCGAGCGCCGCCGCGCCGCGCTGCAGCGCAATTCCATGCAGCAGGACCAGCAGCGGCGGGTCGCGCTCGAACAGGCGATCAAGTCGTTCCAGCAGCAGACCGAAGAGCTGCTGCAACTGACGACCGACAGCGTCAAGACGATGCGGACGATGGCGAGTGCGCTGCTCGGCGTCTCCGGACAGACCTCGCAACACGCCGAGAGCGGCGCGGCGACCTCGCGCGGCGCGTTCACCAGCGTCGAGATGGCGGCGACCGCGACGGTGGAATTGTCGGCGTCGATTTCCGAAATCAGCCGGAGCCTGGCGCGCACCACCAACATCGTTCGCGACGCCGTAAGCGAGACGCAGCAGACCAACACGCAGATCGCAAGCCTGGCGCAGGCCGTGCAGAAGATCGGCGACGTCGTCAAGCTGATCGGCGACATTGCCGGCCAGACCAATCTGCTCGCGCTGAACGCGACCATCGAAGCGGCACGCGCCGGCGAGGCGGGCAGGGGCTTCAGCGTCGTCGCCTCGGAAGTCAAATCGCTCGCGGCACAGACCGCCAGAGCGACCGAAAGCGTCGCCGCGCAGATCGCCACCGTTCAGCAATCGACGGCGGCGGCCGTCGGCGCGATCGGTCGCATCGCCGGGCGCATGCAGGAGATCAACGAAGACGCAATGTCGGTCGCCGGCTCGGTGGAGCAGCAGGCGAGCGCGACCGAGGAAATTTCGCGCAACGTCGCCAGCGCTGCCGACAGCACCAAGGTCGCGGTCTCGGCTCTTGATGAAGTCGCCGGCGCCGCCGGCGAAGCGCGTTCGTCGGCGCAGGCGTTGCTGGAATCCGCCGAAGCCGTCGCCAGGGTTGCCGACAAATTGCGCGGCGCTGT
>DATJTL010000139.1:0-3160 GCA_035503415.1 Xanthobacteraceae bacterium | reverse complement strand
ACAGCGCCTGCTCCATCTCCGCGGTTTTGGGCGGGAAAAATTCGAAGGAGACACCGATGCTGCGCGGGGCACCGCCGCGCACGAAGCGGCTCGGCCGGGGCTTGTTCATCAGGCCACCTCGCGCGCCGGCGCGGCGAGTTCGATGCGCGGGTCGCGGGCGAGCCAAAGCGAGACCGCGATCTTTCCTTCCGGACCCGGCGGCAGCGTCTCCTGCCGCAGCACGTCGAGGCCGGCCGCTTGCAGCCATTGCGCTATGGTCTCGGCGGCGAAGCCGAGACGGCGATGGGCATGCTGCTCGCGCAGGAATTCGAGATCGTGCGGGGCGAAGTCGACGACCAAAAGCCGGCCGCCCGGCCGCAGCACGCGCGCCGCTTCGCGAATGGCGCGCGCGCTGTCGTCGAGGAAGTGCAGCACCTGGTGGATGATGACGACGTCGAATGAGTCGCGTGGGAGTGCCAGATCGTAAATGTCGCCGTGCCGCACGCTGCAATGACGCAACCCGGCGCGATCGAGCCGTGCCCGCGCCAGCGCCAGCATGTCGAGCGACAGATCGAGGCCGATGCCGCGCTCGATATCGGGCGCAAACAGTTCGAGCATCCGCCCGGTGCCGGTACCGAGATCGAGGAGTGCGCGGATCGGCTTGTCGGCGAGCGCTGCGCTGACCGCGGCCTCGACGGCTGCGTCGGCGACATGCAGCTTGCGGATACGGTCCCACTCCGCCGCGTGGCCGCGGAAATAAGTCTGCGCGGCGGCGGCGCGGGCACTGCGCACGGCCGCGAGCCGCTCGCGATCGCGTGCAATCGTGGCATCGTGCGCGTCAAGCCGCGCGATCAGTGCGCGCGCGATATCGGCCGCGCTGCCACGCTCGCCGAGCCGGAAAAAGGCCCACGACCCCTCACGAAATCGCTCGACCAGCCCGGCCTCGGCGAGCAGCCGCAAATGGCGGGACAGCCGCGGCTGCGACTGGCGGAGGATTTCGGTGAGGTCGGAGACGGTCAGTTCGGTCTCCGTGAGAAGCGCCAAAATACGCAGCCGCGTGGCTTCGCCCGCCGCTTTCAGCGTCGCGGTGAGCGCCGGAAAGGCCATCTGCGGGTGCGTCGCATCAGACATAAAGATATCTTTATACGATTAACCGTGCCGCCGCAATGGGATAAATCCCACAATTTGTGGGCGCGGTTCTGTTTGGCTCGGCGCTTGGCGCTGTACGGCCCGCCATGCCAACGTGCGGCCATGACAGCGAACATTGCCGATCCTACGAAGAATAAAGACCAAGCCGGCGAACCGGTGCCGGACGAGGAGGCGTATGGACTGCGCGAGGGCGAAATCGCCGCGGCCCTGCCGGCGCAATTCGACGCCTCGCTCTATTTCATCGGGCGCATCCACACGCCCTGGCGGCGGCGCGACGATTGTCCGAAAAATGCCCGCGAGTCCGAGGCGGTCTGTACCATCGTGGTCGATCCGCGCTGGGCGCAGGCGCTCGAACACCTGGAGAGCGCGAGCCACGTCATCGTGCTCTACTGGATGGACAGGGCGCGGCGCGACCTCCTGCGCCAGGCGCCGCGCCACTATGGCGAACCGCACGGCACGTTCTCGCTGCGCTCGCCGGCGCGGCCTAATCCGATCGCGCTGTCTGTCGCGCGGCTTGTCGGCGTCGAAGGCAATACGCTCTCGGTGGTCGGCATCGATTGCCTCGACGGTACACCGCTCATCGACATCAAACCGTATTTTGCCTCGACCGATGCGGTGCCGGAGGCGACTGTCGGCTGGCACACCAATCGCAAGCGGTGAGCGGCCGTCGATCGGTCAATCTCGACACAATTCAAATCGGGCATAACGAGTCCGCGTTCGGGGACTAAGCCGACCAATTCGGCACGTCGCAGAACCGACGTGACTGATCCAGCTAAGACATTAGCTGGGCACTGCGCCAATTTGTTTCAGTCCCTGTGAAAGTATGTGTTCCTTCTGATGCAAAGTCGTTGTCTGCGTTTGGGAACCGATATGCGGCAATTCGTCTGAAGCCTCAACCGGAACCGATGGCGCGAGCGTCACAGTTTCTCTCAAAACCATCATCAGACATGAGAGGTGATGCCATGAAGATCGTAGTTATTGGCGGAACCGGCCTGATCGGCTCCAAGGTCGTTGAGAGGCTGAAGCAAAAGGGTCACGAGATAGTTGCCGCCGCGCCAAACACGGGCGTTAACACCATCACCGGCGAGGGGCTCGAAAAGGCCATGGCCGGCGCACAGGTGGCGATCGACCTCGGAAATTCGCCTTCATTCGAAGACAAGGCGGTGCTGGAATTTTTCGAGACCTCCGGTCGCAACCTTTTCGCGGCGGAGGCCGCAGCGCGCGTCGGTCACCATGTCGCACTATCCATCGTCGGAACCGACAGGAGCGACAACGGCTATTTCCGCGCCAAGGTCGCTCAAGAAAAGCTGATCAAGAGCTCCCGGATTCCATACACCATCGTCCGCTCGACGCAGTTCATGGAATTCCTTCGCGCCATCGCCGATTCAAGTGCGGATGGAAACATAGTCAGGCTTCCGCCCTGCCTGTTCCAGCCCATCGCAGCGGACGACGTTGCTGCCGCTGTTGCGGATGTAGCGCTTGCGGCGCCGCGAAACGGCATCGTCGAGATCGCCGGCCCGCAACGAGCGCCGTTCAACGAAATTGTCGCCCGTTATCTGAGGGCGGTTGGCGATCCGCGTAAGGTCGTGGCCGACCCCGAGGCCCAATACTGGGGCGGGCGAGTTGAGATGCGTTCGCTCGTGCCGTTGAGCGAGGCGCGCCTCGGTCGCATCGGTTTCGACGAATGGCTCCGCGCCTCGCGGGCAGCAGCCTGATCCCGCGCTCATGTCGGTCGGCGACAGTTGTCGCTTGCTTATAAGCAAGGCGCCATTCTCGGGCGCCCAGGCGTATCCAATGCAAGGCGGGCGCGAACGTTGATCGTGGTGCTAACTATCTCACCAGACAGCCGCAGCGATGGGTGTGAATATTCCACTCCGCGTTACACCAGTGCGCATACTCGTACGCGCTGCATGTCCAAGCCTGCGCCGGAGCCCAACGCGCCCAGCCGGCCAGTGCAGGGGAAGCGAAAAACGAAATGGCGGCTGTGGTGGCGACCAGAATGAGTTTCATTTTGCAGAACTCCTCTGCAGCC
>DATJTL010000138.1:0-2874 GCA_035503415.1 Xanthobacteraceae bacterium | reverse complement strand
TGTTTTACACCAACCTCGGCAGCGTCAAGGCGCACGAACTCGACGGCGCGCCCAAGGCGGCGCTGACGTTTTACTGGAAAACGCTGCAGCGCCAGGTACGCGCGCGCGGAAGCGTAGAGCCGGTTGCGGCCGAGGAGGCCGACGCCTATTTCGCCAGCCGTTCGCGCATGGCGCAGATCGGTGCCTGGGCGTCGAAGCAGTCGGCGGCGTTGGAAAGCCGCATGGCGTTCGAGAAAGCGATCGCGCGCTATACGGCCAAGTTCGGGATAAGCACCGTGCCGCGGCCGCCGTTCTGGTCGGGCTATCGGGTGAAACCGGTCGAAATCGAGTTTTGGCAGGAGCGGCTCTACCGGCTGCACGACCGCATCGTTTTCCGCCGCGCACAGTTGGAAGCGCCGTGGAGCAAGACGCGGCTTTACCCATGAACGTATCCCGGATGCGGTGCAGCGCGCAGCGAAGCGTAGCGGTGCAACGCTGATCCGGGATCGTCACACACTCGGAGTTGGTAACGATCCCGGGTCTGCAGCGCATCATTCCGCTTCGCTTCATGCTGCGCTGCGCCCGGGAAACGTGATACGTTTGCAAGATTGGAAAAAGCAGGATGCCCACCACAACCAGCCGCGCCGCACGCTTCTGCTCACCGGGGCAAGCCGCGGCATCGGCCACGCCACGGTGAAGCGGTTTTCCGCCGCCGGCTGGCGCGTCATCACCTGTTCGCGCCATCCGTTCCCGGAAAACTGTCCGTGGGAAGCGGGGCCGGAGGATCACATCCAGGTCGACCTCTCCGATCCCGACAATACCGAGCAGGCGATTGCCGAAACCAAGCGGCGTCTCGCCGGCGAGCTGCATGCGCTCGTCAACAACGCCGCGATCTCGCCGAAAGCGCCCGGCGGCACGCGCTTGAGCTCGATCGAGACATCGCGCGAGGACTGGCATCACATCTTTCAGGTCAATTTCTTCGCCCCGATCATGCTGGCACGCGGGCTGCGTGATGAGCTGAAGGCGGCCAAGGGCTCGGTGGTCAACGTCACTTCGATCGCAGGCTCCCGCGTGCATCCGTTCGCCGGCGCGGCCTATTCGACCTCGAAGGCGGCGCTCGCCGCGCTCACCCGCGAGATGGCGGCCGACTTCGGCCCGCTCGGCATCCGCGTCAACGCCATCGCGCCCGGCGAAATCGACACGGCCATGCTCTCGCCCGGCACCGAGAAGATCGTCGAGCACATCCCGATGCATCGCCTTGGCACGCCCGACGAGGTGGCCAAGATCATCTACGTGCTGTGCACCGAAACCTCATCCTACGTGAACGGTGCCGAAATCCACATCAACGGCGGCCAGCACGTTTAACCTCATCCTCATCCTGAGGAGGCCGCGCCAGAAGCGCGTTTACGCGCGTCTTCGACGCGCTATCGCAGTCCTCAAGGATGCAGGCCGAGGCGCCGTGACGTTTAACTCTCAATGGTGCTGTGAGCCCATCTCGGGAACCGTGCAGACGCGCTGCTTTGACAATTGGCAGATGCGTCGCCACGCGCTCGCGGTGTCGATCCTTTGTTTTTTCGCCAGCTCGTGGAGGCTCGTGCACCGGTTCGTCCTCAGTTCCAATGCGAGCCTCGCGAGCAGCAATGCTCTGACATTAGCGGGCAGGTCCTCAAACCTAGTCATGGCGTGCTCCGCCCGGCGCCTGCGGTTGCCGAATAAATGACAGGCCAATCCTGTTGCCCTTCGTCCAAACCCGCTTGCAGGCACAGATCGTGCGCGTGCGGTCGAACTTGAGCAAAAATGTTTGCGGGACATCCGCCGGATCGCTGACGAGAATGCATGCGCCGCCCTCGGATATCTCCAGAATCGCGCATGCGATGTCCCGGTCCTCGCCGGCGGGGACGATTTTTCCGGTCTTTAGCGTTAGCGACCGGGGATGGGCGCGCCGCTCCAACATGATTTCTACGATGCTACTATAAGTTGAATAGTGTGTTAATCACAAAAGTAGAGATTGCGAACCGTACAACCTCGCTGTTTCCCCGCGGATTATTGGCTTTCGCGAAAAGCTTCTTACGTGAGAGACATTGGGGACAAAGACCGGCAAAGGAGATTTGAGATGATCCGCAAGGCGAAGGCAGTCTGGCGTGGCACCGGCCGTGACGGCAGCGGCGAACTTTCCAGCGATTCCGGCGTGCTCGCCGCAACCCCATACTCGTTCAAGACCCGCTTCGAAAACGAGAAGGGCACCAACCCGGAGGAATTGATTGCCGCCGCCCATGCCGGCTGCTTCACCATGGCGCTCGCTTTCGGAATGCAGGCTGCGGGCTTGACGCCGACCGAACTCTCAACCGAGGCCGCGGTCACGCTCGAGCCGGAAGGGCAGGGCTTCCGCATCAGCCGTTCGGCGCTAACGCTGCGCGCCAAGGTGCCCAATTTGGACCAAGCTAAATTCGCCGAACTGGCCGGTGCCGCCGAGAAGAACTGTCCCGTGTCCAAGGTGCTCAAGGCCGAGATTACGCTGGACGCAAAGCTCGTGTGACTCTTTTGCGGTCATCATCTGCGAAGGCGGATGATCCAGTAATCGCCTCACTGCTGGTGGGTACTGGATGCTCCGCCTTCGCGGAGCATGACAGGTCGGGAGCGGGTTATGGTCAAACAATCCGGCTGTCGAGAATGCGGTCGCTGGCGCCGATGCGCGCCGAGGCGTTCTTTTTGAGCTCGACGCGCGCTGCGGCGAGGTCTTGCGTCGTGCGCACGGATTGCTCGTCGAGCATCCACTGGTAGGAGAAGCTGTAGACGAAGGCGCAGCGCGCGTAGCGAGCTTGCGCGTAGCGCATCAGCCGCGCCTCCAAGGGGAGGTCATCCGCGAGTGCCTCGCGCGCCAGCACGTAGCCGTCC
>DATJTL010000137.1:0-5594 GCA_035503415.1 Xanthobacteraceae bacterium | reverse complement strand
CAATGCGTCGATCCGTGCGTTTAACGAGCGCGCCGCAGTCAACGCGCGGCTGCAGGGCACCGCCGCCGACATCATCCGCCGCGCCATGGTCCGCATGGACGAGGCGCTGGCGAAGAAAAAACTCTCCGCGCAAATGCTGTTGCAGGTGCATGACGAACTCGTATTCGAAGTGCCCGACGGCGAAGTCGCAAAGACGCTGCCGGTGGTGACCCGCGTGATGGAGGAAGCGCCGCTGCCGGCGCTCTCGCTCTCGGTGCCGCTGCACGTCGAGGCCAAGGCGGCGGACAACTGGGACGCCGCGCATTAGCGCATGTCCCGGAAAAAGCCTGCCCTCGGACCTGATCCGAGGGTGGATATCGGTTTTCCGATAAGGACATGCGCTCCAAAGCGCTCAACTTGACGCGTCTTGGAAACAGTCTCGACGCAAATTTGAGCCGAATGCATCGAGCGGAAGGAAGACTACGTCATCCCGCCTGGCGCAAGATAGAAGCTACGGCCTCAACGCGGAGGCGAGGATGAAGCTTTTGACCGCCGCAATCGTTTGTCTTGCCGTACTCTACGCCGTCGACGCGTTCGTCTTCGGCGGCTGGTATTTCAATGTCGCCGACCAGGCGGTACAGCAGGCTTACGCGCTGAACTGGTGAAGTACGCTTGACGCGGAGCACGCGGTTGCGCCGCCTTCGTCTCGACGCGGATCGAGATGTGGCGCGTGTCGCGTTCGCGAAAATTGAGCGTTCTCGACGGAAATGAAAGTGGGCAACGCCAACGCGCTGCCCACAAAACCGCCTTTAGGAGAACGACAGCTCAATAGAAGAAATAATCTGCGATAAACCGGGCGCCGGTGAGGTTACGGCATTTGGCCGTGATTGGTCATGCAGGTGGCGTACATTGCGGACTTCGCCGTTTCCCAAGCGCTATCGCTGTACTTTTGCGCGGCGACATTGCACTCGCGAAGTGCAGCGTCTCTATCCGGCGTTGATGCGACGTCGCCGTAGCTATCCAGGCCTTTCTGATAGAACGCTGGGTCGGCACGGACGACCCGATGGACGACCCGGTGATGATGATGATGGTTTGCGAATGCCGGCGCTGCGCCAAAAACGGCGAACGCTGCCACCGCAAGCGCGATGGAAGCCTTGCTTATTTTCATTTCAGTTCTCTCGTTTCACGGTCACCCCGTGGCGGAGTTACTGCGTGAATCTTCCGCATCGCACAAGAACCGAAATGTGTCGTAAAATTGCAGGAAACATCATTAAATCAATATATTAATGCGTTCGATATGCGCCGGTTTACACGCGTGATGTTGCGACGCAATAAAAATGGGATTGGGTTGCAGCGCGCTTTGCGCAGGAAGCCGCGTGACGCCGGCGCGCAGTGAAGGAGAAATTTATAGCGCGGCTACGCGAAGTTTTTTGATGCGCACATCGAGTCGATAAAATGGGTATATCTTGCTCTCTGCGCGGTGCCGGATTGCGAGAATTGCATTGCGCAAAAATAATTCAGAAGTTGCCGGTGGCGCGAAATTAGCCATCGTCGCGATGGGACGTTTTTGCTCGAGGCGGATGGTGTTGCGCGAGAGTTCGCGCGAGTGCAGACGTTGGGCGAGCCTGCGGCATGCGTCGAGGCGGCGCGCGATCTTCGCGCCGCCGCCATCATGCGCCGCTCTTATGTGACGGTAGAGCGAGACTCTATCGGGTCCGTTGCGCCGCCGCGCTGACGACTTTGTAGGCCGCATCGACCAACGGCTTGGTCTTCGCGACTTCGGCGACCGCGCTGGAAAACGTCTTCATCAGCTCGGTCTGCTCGTCCGGTGGCAGACTGATCAGTTCGCCGCCGCCGGCAGTCCAGCCCTTGCGTGACTTGTCTACGATCTCGCTTGCCACCGGCACGATGGCGGCCTGCTCGCTCGCGGCGTCGGCATCGATGATCTTCTGCAGATCCGCGGGCAGTGACTCGTACCAGGCCTTGTTGACCTCGACCATGACGAACACCGCCGGCTGGCCGGTCTCGGTCACGTATTTCGCCGCGTCATTGAAGTGCATCGGCGTCCACACGACGATGCCACCGACCGCGCCGTCGATGGTGCCCTGTTGCATCGCCGGCACGACGTCGGCGAGCGTCATTGCCACCGGCGTGGCGCCAAGCCGGGCGATCGGCGTGGTCTGGAACGGGGAGGCGAGAACGCGGATCTTCTTGCCCTTGAAGTCGGCAAGGTGGCGGATCGGCGTCTTGGCGATCACCGAAGAGGGCGAGTTCATGAACAGGGCGACGCCGTGCAGGCCCTTATCGGCGCCCAGGCTGAGCATCAGCTTGCGCACCTGCGGATCGGCGGCGAGGCGCTGGCCGTGCTCCATGGAATCGACCAGGCCGGGCGCCGCCAGTATCTCGAAGCGTTCGTCGACGCCGACGAAGAATTCGGGCGGGATCAGCGCGCACTGGATCGAACCGAATTGCGTGCCTTCGATTTGCCTGGGGATCGAGCCCAATTGGCTCAGCGGAAAAATCTGTGTCTTGATGCGGCCGCCGGAATCTTTTTCGAGTGCCGCCGCATAGGCCTTGGCGAAGGCATAGCTGGGATCGTTCAGCGTCGGCAGGGTGATCTTCATCGTGTAGATCTTGTCCTGCGCGGAGGCGGCGCCGAGCGAAAGCGCGAACGCGATTGCGAGCGCGCAGCCCGCTCCGGCTGCCCGCCTGACAACGCTCCGACTGTTCAAGTGCATCTTTCCCCCCTGTGTTTTATTTCACTTATCTTAGCCTATCGCCAAATAATCGGTAGGCCTGCGAGGCGCCGGTCCGGCTCATTTTTCCGGCACGACCGCGATGGCCTCGACCTCGTAGAGCGCGCCGTCGCGCGCGAGCTTCGAGATCTGGATGGTTGTCGAGGCCGGCGGATTCTTCGTGTCGACGTAGCGGTCGCGCACTTCGAAGTAGAGCGGCAGGTGCGCCATGTCGATGAGGTAATTGTTGAGCTTGACCACATGCTCGAACGTGGCGCCGACCGCCTCGAGCGCCAACTTGATGTTCTCGAAACACTGGATCGCTTGGGCGCGGAAGTCACCCGGGGCGCCGGCGAACGTTCCGTCCACCGTCATGCCGAGTTGGCCGGCGAGGTAGATGGTGCGACTAGGACCGCGCGTCTCGACGACGTGCGAATAGCCCCGTGGAGCCGGGATGAACGAAGGGTTGAGAAAACGATGGACGGCCATGGGTGTCTCCTCTGCGACGGCTGCAAGACCCTAGCCCATCCATGAGTGGGCCGCATTACCGGCCGACCGGTTTTCCTTGACGGGATGGGAGCGGCGGCGGACCTTGGCGCTAGACTCAACGCCTGCACGCGAGAATTTTTCCAGCCGATGTCCGAGCCATTCGTGCCGCACGTACTATTCGGTCTCAGTCCGAGGTGGGTCTCCGCCACGGTGTTGGCGCTGACCTATGCCGTCATCATTTCCGGCCGGCTCAATCGCGCCGTCGTCGCCCTGATCGGCGCATCCTTCATTGTTATGATCGGAGGGCTCGATCAGAACGAGGCAATAGCCGGCATCAACTGGGACACGATCGGGCTCCTCACCGGCATGATGGTCCTGGTCTCGATCTCGCGGCGCTCCGGCATGTTCCAGTATCTTGCGGTGTGGTCGGCGCAGAAGGCCAAAGCCAGTCCGGCCGGCATCCTCGTCATGCTGCAGCTCACCACTGCGGTGGTTTCGGCGCTGCTCAACAATGTCTCGACCGTTCTTCTGGTTGCGCCGGTGACGCTCGCCATCACCGAGGAACTGGATGTGCCGCCGTTTCCGTTTCTGTTCGCGGAAATCTTCGCCAGCAACATCGGCGGCACCGCGACGCTGATCGGCGATCCGCCGAACATTTTGATTGGCTCGTCGGCCGGACTCGATTTCAACGCGTTCCTGGTCAATCTGGCGCCGGTCGTCTTGGTGGTATTCGCGGTGCAGTTGCTCATGGTGCATCTGGTCTGGGGCCGCAAACTGAAGGCGTCACCGGAATCCCGCGCCCTGGTGATGGGCATGAACGCGCCGGGACTGATTGCCGATCCGGTGCTGCTGCGTCAGTCGGTCGCGGTCATGGGCTTGGTTCTCATCGCATTCATTTTTGGCGGACCGCTGCATCTGCGGCCGGCCACGATTGCGCTCGCCGGCGCCGCCGCGCTCATGCTGTTGGACAATTGGCAGCATCAGGACGCCAAGCAGTCGGAAAACGTGCACCGGACCTTCGCCGACGTCGAATGGATCACGATATTTTTCTTCATCGCCCTGTTCGTGCTGGTCCACGCCGTGGAGGTCAGCGGCCTCCTCGACGTACTTGCCGGCCGGCTGGTGGCGGCGACCGGCGACAACATCGCTCATGCGGGCACCGCGATATTGTGGATGTCCGCAGGCTTGTCCGCGATCCTCGACAATATCCCGTTCGTTGCCACCATGATCCCGCTCATCAAGAATATGGCGCCCGCCTATGGTGGGCTCGCCCACGTTGAGCCGCTGTGGTGGTGCCTTGCGCTCGGCGCCTGTCTCGGCGGCAACGGCACGCTGGTCGGTGCCGCTGCCAACCTCACCGTGGTCGGCGTCGCCGAGCGCAATGCGGTCCGCATTTCCTTCGTGGAGTATCTCGTCTACGGGCTGCCAATGATGTTGGTGTCGATCGCGATCTGTCAGCTCTACGTCTGGTTGCGGTATTTTTGACAGGGCGGCCTCGGTCACTCTTTTTTTGCCATGGCCTTCTTTGTCACGGCCGGAAAGCCGCTGTTTACCATCACCCGATACCGTCACCCCGGCGGTCTCTGAATACCGCTTTGGCCGTTGAGTCGGCTGACAGGGCGGCGAGCTACGCCGCCAACGCGGCGAGGAGTCGGGGAGATGCGTCGGCGCCGGAGCGGATCGGCAAAATGGTCCGCGGCCATCGTATTGTGCGTATTCGCCGTACTGGCTGCCAATGCGGATGCCGCGCGTGCCCAAGGTCTGTTCGAATTTCTGTTCGGCTCGCACGATCGGCCGATACCCGCGTCACCGGTCCGCGCCTATGCCGAGCCGGCCGCCGCCCCGCAATTGCGGCCGGAAACCGTACGCGAGAGCAGCGCCGGCACCGGCCGCACGGTCGCGTTCTGCGTGCGGCTATGCGACGGCGAGAATTTCCCGATGGAGCATTATGCCAATGCGACGCCGGTGGAGACTTGCCGGTCGATGTGCCCGGCCAGCAAGACCAAGGTGTTCTTTGGCAGTTCGATCGACAGCGCGGTCGCCGGCGACGGCGCGCACTACGCCGACCTCGACAACGCCTACCTCTACCGCAAGCACCTCGTCGCCCGCTGCACCTGCAACGGCCGCGACGCCTTCGGATTGGCGCCGTTTGAAAAGGCGAGCGATCCGACATTGCGGCCCGGCGACATCGTCGTCACGCCAAATGGACTGATGGCCTATGCCGGCAAGCGTGGGCAGACCGCCGCCTACACGCCGGTCGATCCCTCGCGCATCATGACGCAATTGAATTCGGTGACTGTGCCGCCGCCACGCCAGGCGCAGAGCGCGGCCCCGTCCGGCGGCGGGCAATCGCGGATCATCGTGGAATCGGAGAACACGCCGCCGCCGCAA
>DATJTL010000136.1:0-2990 GCA_035503415.1 Xanthobacteraceae bacterium | reverse complement strand
GTACGAGATACGAGATCTCGAGCACAACGAAGAATACGGCCCCGGCAATTGTCAATTTGCCGTAGACGTCGGCGTCGAGCGCTTTGCCGGATGTACCGGCTTGCGCCACAATGCCGACTTGCGGGGAGAGCAGAGACATCGGCGCAACCGTGTCGCGAAAGAGGTAAAAATCCAATGAAAACGGGCATGGAAGCCCGGCCCGAGGAGCAGCTTGCGCACAAGGCGGCAAGGCTTGGCGGGTTGCGGCTCTACCCCGAGTACCTTGACCGCGAGCGCCAGGCGGCGTTGCTCGCCGCGCTTGGCGACGTCTTCGCCGCGGCACCGCTGTTCACACCGCGCATGCCCAAATCGGGCCGTCCGTTTAGCGTGCGCATGTCCAATTGCGGCCCGTTGGGATGGATTTCGGACGAGGGCGGATACCGTTATGTTGCGACCCATCCGGTCACCGGCCGGCCCTGGCCGCCGATGCCGCCAGCGCTGCTGGCGGCGTGGGACGAGCTTGGCGAGTACCCACACCCGCCGCAGGCATGTTTGATCAACTTCTATGGACCCGCGGCTAAAATGGGCCTGCATCAAGATCGCGACGAGGAGGACTTCGACGCCCCGGTCGTCTCGCTGTCTTTGGGCGACACCTGCCTGTTTCGCGTCGGCGGCCGCAAGCGCGGCGATCCAAGCCGTTCCTTTCGATTAAATTCTGGCGACGCTGTCGTCCTGGCAGGCGGCGAGCGGCTCGCATTCCACGGCGTCGACCGTATCTATCCGGGTACCTCCAGGTTGCTGGCGGAAGGCGGACGGATCAATCTGACGCTGCGCCGGGTGACGCGTCCCGGCTATGAGATTTGAGCTTTGGCGGGCGGCCGCAGAGGTAGGGGTTTTTGCAAAAATGATGGACCACAAACGCAAATTGATTGCCGCGGGCGCGGGGTTTGCCGTCGCGTTGGCGCTGTTGCTCCTGCCGATTGCGGCGCGGAGCGCCGAACCTGCCGCGCCGGTATTCCCCACCGGCTCTCGCATCGGCCTGGTGCCGCCGGTCGGCATGACCGAGAGCAAGACGTTCCCGGGCTTTGTCGATCTCGAGAAGAATGCCGGCATTATCATCAACGAGCTGCCGCCCGGCGCCTATGCGGACATCGAGAAAACGCTCACGCCCGACGCGCTGAAGAAGCGGGGCGTCACGGTCGAGAAGCGCGAGACCCTCCAGCTCGGCATCGGCCAGGGTGATCTCGTCGTCGGCACGCAAGTCGCTCCTGACAAAACGGTTTATCGCAAATGGCTCGTGGTGGTGCCGACGACCGATCTGACCGTCGTCCTTACCGTGCAGGTGCCCGAACACGGCAGCCCCTATTCCGACTCCGTCGTACGCGCCGCGCTTACCACCGTAGCGGTGCGCGGACGCGTGCCGCAGGCTGAGTTTCTCAGCCTGCTGCCGTTCACGGTCGGAGATATGCAGGGCTTCCACATCGGCAACATCATTCCGGGACGGGCATTGTTGCTGATCGACGCGCCGAAACATCCGCACCTGGTGGTGACCGCCGGCCTGCCCGATTACGAGTTCGATGCGCGCTTCATCATAACCGTAGGGCCGGGCGCGCCGACCAGTACGGACGATCGGGTAAATTTCGCGCGGAACGCTTTCAATACCATCCAGGGGCTTAAGGACATTCAGCTCACCATGGCCGAGCCGGTGCGCCTCAACAGCCAGGAAGGATTCGAGACTGTGGCCTCGGCCAAGGACGTCAGCACCGGCGCGCCGCTGATGGTGATTCAGTGGCTGCGTTTCGGCGGCAACGAATTCCTGCAGATGGTCGGCATTTCGCGCGCCGATATTTGGGGAGAGGAACTGGCGCGGATGCGCGCCATGCGCGACAGCATCGACTTCAAGTAAAGTTGCCAATGGGAGCGACAGCTGCCGGCGAGACTTACGTCTCGCAACGACCGCTGAAGAATCTTGTCAGGACTCTTTCCAGGACTTTTGCGTCTAGGCCTGGGCGTTGTCGTTGCTGACCGAGGCTGCTGGCGCCGTCTTGGGGCCGCCTTTGGAAACCCCGACCAGGGCCGGGCGCAGCACGCGCTCGCCGATCATGTAGCCGGGCTGTACCACCTGCACGACGTGGCCGGCCGGAACCGAAGCGTCGGGCACCTCGAAAATGGCCTGGTGCAGGTTGGGGTCGAATTTCTCGTGCTGCGGCGTGAACTGGCGGACCTTGTTCTTCTCCAACGCCTTCAACAGCTCGCGCTCGGTCAGTTCGACGCCGTCGATCAGCGCGGCGAGGGCGGTGCCCTGGGCGCTGCTGCGCACTTCCGGTGTCACCGAATCGAGCGCGCGCCGCATGTTGTCGGCGACGCCAAGCATATCACGGGCAAACCCGGTGATGCCGCGCAGCTCCGCATCGGCGACTTCGCGCGCTGTGCGCCTGCGCAGATTTTCCATGTCGGCGAGCGTGCGCAGGAGCTTGTCTTTGAAGTCTGCTGCGAGCGCGGCCGGATCGGGTTCCGCCGGTGCGGGTGCAGGCGCTGCCGCGGTTTCCGCAGCCGGCGTCTGTTCGCCGCCGGACGCGGTGTTGGCCGCATCGTCCTCAGCGCGCGCGGTCTTTTTCGTCATGGTTTTTCCCAGTGGTTCCCATCGTTTGGTGCCCCGCATATCAGGGCTAAGGGCGGAAAAATCAAGCGACCAGCTGGGTTCCCGGAGAAGGGTTGCTTCGAATCGAAGGGAATCCGGTCTAGCCGCCCAACAGCTTGCTCACCACCCTGGCGGTGTAGTCCACCATGGGGACGATGCGGGCATAGTTGAGTCGGGTCGGCCCGATCACGCCGAGAACGCCGACGATATGGCCGGAGGCGTCGTGGTAGGGCGCCACGATGGTGGAGGAGCCGGACAGCGAGAACAGCTTGTTCTCCGAGCCGATGAAGACGCGGACGCCCTCGGCCTGCTCGGCGCGGCCGAGAAGGTCGATCACCTCGCGCCTTGTCTCCAGATCGTCGAACAACAG
>DATJTL010000135.1:0-6132 GCA_035503415.1 Xanthobacteraceae bacterium | reverse complement strand
GGTGCCGGCATCATTCTGTCGGCCAACGTCATCAAGGTACTGCGCCGCCTCGGGCTTGAAGAACCCCTCATCGCCGCCGGTATCAAATCGCAGAGCTATGTCAGCCGCGCCTGGGATACCGGCGAGATCATGGCCGAGTTCGTGTTCGACGCCGAGGCCGAGCAACGCTACGACGGCCCCTATGTCCATATCCACCGCGGCGATCTGCACGCCGTGCTGGAGCGCGGCGTCACGCCCGGCACGATTGCGTTCAATCACCAACTGGTGGATTTGCAGGGCAAAAGCGGCGCGATGCAGCTCGCTTTCGCCAATGGCGCCGCCGCGGAAGCCGATATCGTCATCGGCGCCGACGGCATCCGCTCCAAGGTGCGCGACTTTCTGCTCGGGCCGCAGCCGCCGCAATTCGTCGGCGCCGTCGCCTACCGGGCGATTTTTCCCGCCGCGCGGCTCAATGGCTTCTGGATTCCCGATTGCACCAAATGGTGGGGAACCGACCGGCATTGCCTGCCCTACTATCTGACCGGCCGGCGCGATGAAGTCTACGCTATCGGCGTCGTACCGGCGGCGGACTGGGAGCACGGCGACACCTCAATTCCGTCAAGCCGCGAGCAATATCTGGAATCGTTTTCCGGCTTTCACGGTGACTTGCAACGCGTGCTTGAGGCCGTCGATACCGTGACGCTGTGGCCGGTGTTCGATCGCGAGCGCGACGATCGCTGGACCGGGGCGGACGGACGCGCCGTGCTCCTTGGCGACGCCTGCCATCCGATGCGGCCCTTCATGGCCGCCGGCGGAGCGATGGCGGTCGAAGACGCCGCGATCTTGAGCCGCTGCCTGGAAAAATTCGACGACCCGGTGCAAGCATTGCGCTGCTATGAGGCAACGCGAATTCCACGCGTGGCGAAGGTGCAGGAAATCTCGATCGCCAATACCTGGATGCGCGGACCGACCGACACCGCCTGGTTCTATTGCTACGATGCCTGCACGGCGCCGCTCGCCGCGGTGTAATAATGTCATTCCCGCGAAAGCGGGAATCCATAATCGCCGTCGAGGCGGATATTGCACGATCAGTGGTTATGGGTCCCCGCTTTCGCGGGGACGACGGGGTAAATAGAAACAATCGAACGAACTCCAGACTGAAATCCGAAACGAGAGTTGCATGCCTGATCACAAACTCGATCCAATGACCGCGCGCGATCTCGTCGGCTATGGCGCGACGCCGCCGAATCCCAATTGGCCGGGCGGCGCGCTGATCGCCGTCAATTTCAATCTCAACGTCGAGGGCGGCGGCGAATCGACATTGTTCAACGGCGACGAAATCTCCGAGGGGATGCTCAACGACATCGGCGTACCGGAATATCGCGGCGTGCGGGTGCCGCTCGCCGAATCGGCGTTCGAATACGGCAGCCGCCGCGGCGTCTGGCGCGTGCTCGATGCGTTCGGCGAGTTCTCCATCAAGGTGAGCGTCCTCGGCGTCGCCCGCGCGCTGGAGCAAAATCCGGAATTGGCGAAGGCTTTCGTCGCCCACGGCCACGAGATCGTCAGCCACGGCTATCGCTGGATCGACTATGTCACAGTCCCCGAAGAGGTCGAGCGCGAACACATCAGGCGCGCGGTTGAGATTCTCACGACATTGACGGGCGCTCGACCGGTCGGCTGGATGACCGGACGGCCCGGCCCCAACACGCGGCGGCTGTTGGTCGAGGAAGGCGGCTTTCTCTACGACCGCGATTCGCTTGCCGATGAATTGCCGTATTGGCTCAGCGTCGACGGCCGCCCGCACCTCGTCATTCCCTACTCGTACGAGGCAAACGACAATCGCTTCAACGAGAACAGCGGCTTCTCGACGGCGGACGATTTCTTCAACTACATGCGTGACGCCTTCGACGTGCTCTATCGCGAAGGCCGGCGCGGCTCGCCCAAACTCCTCTCCATCGGCCTGCACGACCGGCTGATCGGCCGGCCCGGCCGCTGCAAAGGGCTGATCGACCTTCTCAAATACATGCGCGGCTTCGACGGCGTGTGGTTTTGCACCGGGGCCGAGATCGCCGCGCATTGGCGCAAGCATTTTCCGGCATAGAACGCCGCAATTGACTGCTTCCAGACCGGCCGCTCGCTGCCGCGCGCCGCGCAATGCCGCGCGAAGCGCTTGACTTTGGGCAAAAGCTATTAAAGATATCATCTTTAAGCGGCACCGAATCCGCAGGGACAGACCATGAGCAGGTCGGAAGCGCAATCGTTGTCGCCGGCGACTGGCGAGCTTACCGCCCGCGTCATGTTTGCCGGGCGCTCATCCTCGCTGTCGGCGCAAGTGGTCGCGCAAGTCCGCGATGCGCTGTTCGCCAAACGGCTCAAGCCCGGCGATTTCCTCGGCACCGAGAAGGACCTGGCGACCCGCTTTAACGCCAGCCGCATCGTCGCCCGCGACGCGCTGCGCACGCTCGAAGCGCTCGGCATCGTCGAGATCCGCATGGGCAAGGGCGGCGGCGCGCGTATCGCCCACGGCAATCCGCGGCTGTTCGCCGAAGCGCTCGCCGTGCAGCTCGATCTCACCGGCGTCAGCGCCGCCGAGATCATGGACGCGCAGCGCGCCATTGAAACGCTCGGCGCCGAGCTCGCCGCCGAAAACGCCACGGCCGAGGACATCGCCAAGCTGCGCCGGCTGTTGGGCGAGGCGGAAGACGCGATCGGCGATCTCGATGAATTCACCCGCCTGTCGCGCGACTTCCATCTGGCGGTGGCCGAGGCATCGCACAACCGCGTGCTCATCGTTCAGCTCATTTCGCTCGAACACGTGTCGTGGCCGCGCCGCAACGTCACCGCCACGCCCAAGCTCGCGCGCCACATCCTGGAGATTCACACCAAGCTCGCCGATCTCATCGAACTGCACGACCCGAGCGGAGCGCGCGAGCTGATGGACGACCACGTCAAAATGATCCGCGCGCGCCGCGTCGCCGAGGCCGGCCGCAAATCCGCAAACGGAAAATCGCAACGCTAGCAACACCGGAGGAAACCGATGGCAAAATTCGTGATCGAACCGCACTTCCGCCTGCAGGAATGGGTGGCCGAAGAGAAGGGCTATTTCCGCGCCGAAGGGCTCGACTACGAGTTCCGCGAGCTGGTGCGCGCGACCGGCGGAAAAATCCATGACAAGGGCGACAAGATCGGCGCCTTTCAATCGCTCGAAGACGGACGCAAGTCGAGCGTGAGCTGCGCCTGCCACTGGACCGTCAACGTCGCGGCCTCGAAGGGCCTCGGCCGCATGTACACCGACGTCTACTCGGTTTCGCCCGCCGGGATTTTCGTTCCCCCCGATTCGAAGGTGAAAACTCCGGCCGACCTCGCCGGCGTGCCGATCTCGGTCGGCTACCAATCCGGCAGCCACTACGCCACGGTGCAGGCGCTGGATTCCTATCTCAAGCCCGAGCAAATCAATCTCAAATATGCCGACGGCATGCTGTTCGCACGCATGGAGCAGCTGATTGAAGGCAAGGCGCCGGCGGTCAGTCTGTTCAGCGGTCCTTATTACTTCGCCGAGCAGCTCGGCTTCCGCAAAGTCATCGACACTACGTTCATGATCGGCACCATGATCCACGGCGATCCCGATCCCGAGGACCTGCGCAAATTCTTCCGCGCGTTGCGCAAGGCGCAGCGCGATATCGACCTGCGGCCCGAGCTGTACACGCATTACTACGAGAACGAATTCCCCGACCGCTTCCATGCGATGATGGACACGCGGCGTTGGGGCCCCGGCGAGCGGCTCGTGTTCGAACCCTACACCAAGGAAGTCTACGACGAAGCCCGCGAGTGGATCGCCGATCACCACATTTTCGCGAAAGATGCGATGGGCAGCGATCGCTACGACAAGGCCACGCTGTCGCTGGTCGGCTAATTCGCAGTCGCCCTCTCTCCCAAGGGGAGAGGGCACTCATGCAAACGCCGCATTACGTGTCGACTAGTCGACCTACCGCGACTATGAGAGTATCGCCGCTGCCGTCAAATTCCCGTCAAATTCCCAAAGCGCGATCGCCATCATGTCCGCAGGTATCGGAGACACTGTTCGCCGCAAAGAAGATTTACGCCTCGTCACCGGGCGCGGCTGCTACAGCGACGACTTCAATTTTCCGGGACAAGTCTATGCGGCGATGGTGCGTTCGCCGCACGCGCACGCGCGAATCCGCACGATCGATACGAGTGCGGCGCAGACCATGCCCGGCGTGCTTGCCGTGTTGACCGGACAGGATGCGCTTGCCGACGGGCTTTCCCGCATTCCGCATCTTGCCGCTCCCGGCACCGCGCCCGACATCGTGTTGCACAACCGCGACGGATCGCCGGTGCCGGCGGCACCGCATCATGTTTTGCCTGCGGACCGCGTGCGCCACGTGGGCCAAGCCGTTGCCTTCATCATCGCCGAGACGGTCGCCCAGGCGAAGGACGCCGCCGAAAAGGTCGTTGTCGACTACGAACCGCTTCCGGTGGTGACGGACGGCACGGCCGGCGCACAGAGCAATGCGCCGCGGCTCTATGACGATTTGCCGAACATCATGATCGACGCCGAGGTGGGCGATGCCGAGGCGACGGACGCTGCTTTCGCGCGCGCCGCCTGCGTCACGCGGCTCGACACCTGGATCAACCGCGTAACGGGCGTACCGATGGAGCCGCGCGCCGCCGTCGGCGTCTATGACGCGGCGAGTGGACGCTACACTCTCTATGCCGGCTCCGGCGGCATCGTGCGCCAGAAGAAGGAGATTGCGCAGATCCTCGGCGTGCCGTTCGAGTCCGTGCGTGTCGTCGCCAAGGAAATCGGCGGCAATTTCGGCACCCGCAACAGTTTTTTTCCCGAATTCGCGATGGTCGTCTGGGGGGCGAAGCGGGTCGGCCGGCCGGTCAAATGGACCGCCGAGCGCCACGAGGCGTTCGTCACCGATTACATGGGCCGCGATCTCACCGTGTCGGCGGAACTCGCGCTCGATGCCGAGGGCCGCTTTCTGGCGCTGCGCTCATCGAACCTGAGCAACGTCGGTGCCCATTCCGGCTCCTACGTGCCGCTGGTCAAGGGCGTCGGTTTGGCGACGTCGGGCTACCGCATTCCGGTTTCGCACATCCGCGCGCGCGCCGTGCTCTCCAACACCATGTGCACCACGCCCTATCGCAGCGCCGGCCGCCCCGAAGTCATCTATGTGATCGAGCGGCTGATCGATAAGGCGGCGGCCGAGCACGGCTTCGACCGCGTCGGCCTGCGCAAGCGCAATCTCATTCCGCCGTCCGAGTTTCCGTACAAGAATCCGCAAGGCATCGTCTACGACAACGGCACCTATCGCGCGGTGATGGACCGGGCGATGGAGCTTGGCGACTGGAAAGGATTCAAAAAGCGCCGCACCGAGGCGCGTAAGCGCAAGCGTCTGCGCGGCATCGGACTGTGCAGCTATCTCGAAACCACCGGCGGCTATCCGCGCGAGCGCGCCGATATCACGGTGCAGCCGCAAGGCAAGGTGGACGTCGTGGTCGGCACGCTCTCGAGCGGGCAAAGCCACGAAACGACGTTCGCGCAATGCGTGGCCGAATGGCTCGGGGTGCCGTTCGACGACGTGCACGTCAACGAAAGCGACACCGATATCGTCAAAGAAGGCGGCGGCTCGCATTCGGCGCGCTCGATGCGCCTTGCGGGTATCGTCATGGGCAACGCGTCGGACGCCATCATCGACAAGGGCAAGAAGATCGCCGCCCACATGCTGGAAACCGCCGAGGACGACATCGCCTTTGCGGCCGGCCGTTTCACCGTGAAAGGCACCGACCGCGCGGTCGGCATTTTCGATGTCGCGCGCGCGGCGGCCGCGGGCGAGACAACCGTGCCGGAGGAATTACGCGGACCGCTCGCCGCCACCTCCGACGAGACCATCCGCCAGCTCGGCTTTCCGTACGGGGCGCACGTCTGCGAGGTCGAGATCGATCCCCAGACCGGCGCGCTCGATCTGGTAAACTACACGGCGGTGGACGACGTCGGCCGCGCCATCAATCCGATGGTGGTGGACGGCCAGACGCACGGCGGCGCCGTGCAAGGCATCGGCCAGGCGCTGTGCGAACTATGCGCTTACGATTCCGAAGGCCAGCTGCTCACGGCCTCGTTCATGG
>DATJTL010000134.1:0-2041 GCA_035503415.1 Xanthobacteraceae bacterium | reverse complement strand
CAATTTCGGCTGGGACGTGGTGATCCTCAAATACGGCTCGCTGCTCGAAGCCGCGTTCCGCGAGCCCGGCGGCGAGCGGTTGCGCCAATGGATCGATCAATGTCCGAACCAGCTTTATTCGGCGCTGGTGTTCCAGGGCGGTGCGGCTTGGCGCCGCCACCTCAACGACGATCTCGGCGATCAAGGCCCTGTTTCCAAACTGATCGACTCCCGTTCGGACGAGGAGTTGGCGCGGCTGATGACCAATCTCGCCGGTCACGATCTGCCGACATTGCTGGAAGCCTTCGAGCGCATCGACCACGAACGTCCGGTTTGTTTCATCGCCTACACGATCAAAGGCTACGGACTGCCGTTCGCCGGGCACAAGGACAATCACGCCGGGCTGATGACGCCGGCGCAGATGGAGAGCTTCCGCCAGGCGATGAACATCCGCGCCGGCCACGAATGGGACCGTTTCGAAGGTCTCCGGCAGAAACCCGAAGCGCTGCAAAATTTCCTCGATGAGGTGCCGTTCGCCGCCGGCGCTCCGCGGCGGCTGACTGCGCCGCGCTTTGCCGCGCCGGAGCGACTTGCGGTGACGATCCAGCCGGAAATGTCGACGCAGACCGGTTTTGGCGCGCTGCTCAACGAGCTGGCGCGGGAAAAGACCGAGCTCATCTCGCGCATCGTTACCACCTCTCCGGACGTCACCGTCTCCACCAATCTCGGCGGCTGGGTGAACCGCCGCGGCTTGTTCGCGCGGCAAGCTCTCGTCGACACGTTCCGCAGCGAGCACATTCCCTCGACGTTCAATTGGGATTTTTCCGCCAAGGGACAGCACATCGAGCTCGGCATCGCCGAGATGAACCTGTTCATCCTGCTCTCGGCGCTCGGACTGTCGCACGCGATCAATGGCGAGCGCCTCATCCCCATCGGCACGCTCTACGATCCGTTCATCGCCCGCGGCCTGGATGCGCTCAATTACGCCTGCTACCAGGACGCACGCTTCATTCTGGTGGCGACGCCCTCCGGCGTGACGCTGGCGCCCGAGGGTGGCGCGCACCAATCGATTGCCGAGCCGCTGATCGGCATGGCGCAAGACGGCCTCGCCGCATTCGAACCCGCCTACGTCGACGAGCTCGCAGCCATCCTCGCCTTCGGGCTCGATTACATCCAAAGGGGTGATGAGAGCAGCGGCGGAGAAGTCTCCGAGCGCAATTGGCTGCGCGATGAGACCGGCGGTTCGATTTATCTGCGGCTGTCGACGCGGCCGATCCAACAGATCACGCGGCCGATGACGGCGGCACTGAGCCAATCAATCGTCGACGGCGCCTATTGGCTGCGGCCGCCCGGACCGAATTGCCAGGTCGTCGTCGCCTATGCGGGCGCAATCGCACCCGAGGCCATCGAGGCAGTCGGCTTCATGGCGGAAGATCGCCGCGACGTTGGTCTTCTCGCCGTCACCTCAGCCGACCGGCTCAACGCCGGCTGGACCGCGGCGCTGCGCGCACGCGAGCGCGGACTGGTTCATGCCCGCTCGCACATCGAGCGGCTGTTCGGCGAGCTGCCGCCCCATTGCGGGATCGTCACCGTGCTTGACGGCCATCCGGCGACGCTGGCTTGGCTCGGCGCGGTCAGCGGTCATCGCGTGCGTCCGCTCGGAGTGGAGCATTTCGGGCAAACGGGCTCGATTCCAGAGCTTTATCGCCACTACGGAATCGATTCCAACGCCATCATTGCGGGCGCGCAGGCGCTCACACCGGGCAGGCCGATCCGGTATTTGCGAGCGCTATGAGTTTCCAGCCCGCGCGGCTTAAGACTTCCGCGGGCTGTAATACCATTCGCGCATTTGCAGATAGGTGATCGGCTCGTAAAGCGGCGGCCGGCCGGGACCCTGACAGGTCGGCAGCACCTCGATGCGCGCGTCGCCGCTCGGGCCGAAGAACACCGGGATGGAATAGCGGTCGACCTCGTTGGTGTTGATCACACGGTGTTTGGTCGACAGATATTCGTCGTTGGTCCAGCGCACCATCAGATTGCCGGTGTTCACCAGGAGGGTGCC
>DATJTL010000133.1:0-3244 GCA_035503415.1 Xanthobacteraceae bacterium | reverse complement strand
TAATGAGGCCGAGATCGGCGTAAGGCAGAAACAGCGCCGAGCGCGCGCCGACCACGACCGAGACCTCTTTGTTTGCTACGGCGCGCCAGGTGCGCGCGCGCCGGCGCGGCGTAAGCTCCGAGTGCCATTCCGCCGGCTTTTGCCCGAAGCGCGCGGCGAAGCGGTCGAGAAATTGGGCGGTGAGCGCGATCTCCGGCATCAGGATCAGGCTCTGCCGGCCGCTGCGGATCGCATCGGCGACCGCTTCGAAATAAACTTCCGTCTTGCCCGAGCCGGTGACGCCGTCGAGCAGCGTCACCGAATAGCCGCCCTTGGCGAGGGTTTCTTTCAGCGTTGCGGCGGCGGTTCGCTGCGCCGGGGAAAAATCCGTCTGCGCAAAATCCGGATCGGGCTTTTCCGCGACGGGCTCGGGCGGCAGCACGACGGTTTCAAGCGTGCCTTCGTCGATCAGGCCGTCGACGACGCCTGTGGTGACGCCGGCCTCGCGCGCGGCGTCGCTTTTTCCGCGCACCATGCCGTCGGCCAGGAGTTCAAGCACGCGCGCCCGCGCCGCGGTCATGCGAGCCGGCGGGTGGCCGGCGAGCCGCACACCGACGCGCTCGCGCTCGGCGCCCAAATTCTCGCCCATGCGCAGGCACATGCGCAGCACCATGCCGCGGGAGCTCAGCGTGTAGTTCGACACCCAGTCGACGAAGCTGCGCAGCTCGTCCTTGAGCGGCGGCACGTCGAGTTTTTCGTCGACGTCCTTGAGCCGGTTATCGAGCCGCGGGTTTGGCTTGGGATTTTCCGCCCATACCACGGCGGTCGCCTCGCGCGCGCCGAGCGGCACGGAGACGACGTCGCCCGGATGAAGCTCGAGCTTCTCGGGTACCCGGTACGAATAGGCCCGGTCGAGGGCGACCGGGACGAGAACATCGACGACGCGGCGCGGCATGGCGCGATTTTGGGCCGATTCCGGGCGGTTAAGAAAGGGTAAAGAGCGGCGGCGCTACACTCTCCGCTCGGTCCCGCGCGAGCGGGAATCCGGCAAATGGTGCTTCGTTCTTGCGGGGACAAGCGGAAATGGCTTCGACCACCAGACCAGATTTTGTCGCTCCCAAGGCCGCTCCCAAGGCCGCTCCCAAGGTTGCCGCCGAGGTCGAAAGCTGGCTCGGCTATCTCGGTGCCGAGCGCCGCATGTCGCCAAAGACCGTCGAGGCCTACCGGCGAGACGTGACGCAATTCCTCGACTTTCTCGCCGAGCATCTCGGCGGCGCGCCGTCGCTGCAACAACTCGCGGCGCTGGCGCCGGCCGACGTGCGCGCGTTCATGGCCGCGCGCCGCGCCCAAGGCATCGGCAGCCGCTCGCTGATGCGCAGCCTTGCCGGCATGCGTGCGTTTGCGCGCTTTCTGGAAAAGCAGGGCAAGGGCAAGGTCGGTGCGCTCGCCGCGGTGCGCGCGCCGAAAATCGCCAAGACCTTGCCGCGGCCGATCAGCCCCACTGCCGCCAAACGGATGGCCGACCCCGATCTGCCAGCCGGCGACGGTCGCGAACCGTGGATACACGCGCGTGACGCCGCTGTGCTGGCGCTGCTCTACGGCTCCGGTTTGCGCATTTCCGAGGCGCTCGGCCTCAAGGGGGGCGATGCCAACGCTGGCGACGTCGTCACGGTGACCGGCAAGGGCCGCAAGCAGCGTATGGTCCCGGTCTTGCCGCAGGTGCAGAAACTCGTCGCTGATTATGTCGCGCTGTGCCCCTACGACTTGCCCGATCATGCCCCGCTGTTCGTTGGCGCCAAGGGCGGCCCGTTGTCGCCGCGGGTGGTGCAACTTGCCACAGCGCGGCTGCGCGGTGCGCTCGGGCTTCCGGAAACCGCGACGCCGCACGCGCTGCGCCATTCGTTCGCCACGCACCTCCTTGGCCGCGGCGGCGATCTGCGTTCGATCCAGGAACTGCTCGGCCATGCCTCGCTGGCTACGACGCAGATCTACACCGAGGTCGACGCCGAGCGGCTGATCGAGGCCTACCGCAACGCGCATCCGCGCGCGTGACTTATTTTCGTGCTAACGGCATGCTCATCCTCTCGTGCAAGGGGCGAGGCAAGATTCGAACAAGGGGGCACAGCAATGTCCGACGCACACGAGCACATGGAACACGCCGAGCACGCGGAACACGCTGCCGGCTTCAATAAAAAGATCGCGCTGCTGATTGCGGTGCTGGCGCTGTTTCTGTCGTTCTCGGAAACGCTTGGCAAGGGCGCGCAGACCGAAGCGATCGACGCCAACGTCAAGTCCACCGATCTGTGGGCGTTCTTCCAGGCCAAGACCATCCGCAGGACGGAGTTGCTCACCGCCGCCGCGATGCTCAAGCTGCAGCAAGCCTCTCTCGCCGATCCGCCGGCTCCGGCGAAGGCGGCGATCGACAAGCAGATCGACGATTGGGAAAAGGTCGCCGCCACCTTCGATTCGGACCCGAAGTCGCGCGAAGGCCGCAAGGAGCTCACCGAGCGGGCGAAAGCCGCGGAAGAGACCCGCGATCTTGCGATGGACAAATATCACCACTACGAGCTTGCCTCAGCGGCGTTTCAGGTCGGCATTGTGCTCGCCTCGGCAACGGTGATCACCGGAATGCTGGCGCTCGCCTGGTGCGCGGGCGGGCTTGGTATCATCGGGCTCGTACTGCTCGGGTTCGGCCTGTTCGCGCCGCACGTGCTCACCTTCCTGTAAGCCACCTGCGCTGAATTTTCGCCCGTATGCCTGGCGGCTTGCAGCCGTCAGGTGCTCGGCTTTGCACGAGCGTCAAGGAGGCGCGTCAGTGCTGCGACGTGACTTGTCGCGTCGCCCAAGATGCGGATTCGCTTCATGCGTGCCGACGCTCCGGCAACGAGTGTCACCTGTCGCGGCGCGGTGCCGACTGCTTCGGCCAGGAGCCGGCAGAGCGCCGCATTGGCTTCTCCGTCCTGCGCTGCGACGCGCACTCGCGCTTTCAGCACCGTGCGCCCGTCGGCGCGGCGCTCAATGCCGTCGACTGCATCCCGGCCGCCGCGCGGGGTGAGCCGCACCTCGACGATGATGCCATCCGGCGCCACGCTCCACGGCAGGTCGTGCGCACCGCTCATCTAGTGGGAAGCGAACATCCACTAGGTGGCAAAATTCAAATAGAGCCAGAAGATGATGCGCTCGAGAAACAGGAGCGCGATGATCAAAATCACCGGCGAAATGTCGATGCCGCCGAGATTGGGCATGATCGAGCGGATTGGACGCA
>DATJTL010000132.1:0-3156 GCA_035503415.1 Xanthobacteraceae bacterium | reverse complement strand
CGACAAGCTCGAATTCCTCTTGGCGCTGGCGCGCGAACGTCACTTCGGAAGAGCCGCCGAATCCTGTGGCGTTACCCAGCCGACGCTGTCGGCCAGCATCAAGCAACTCGAGGACAGTTTCGGCATTCTCCTCGTCAATCGTGGTTCCCGCTTTCAGGATTTTACCGCCGAGGGAGAGCGGGCGCTCGAATGGGCGCGCCGGATCGTCGGCGATTCGCGGGCCATGCGCGAGGACATTCTGGCGCTCAAGCACGGGCTTTCCGGACGGCTGCGCATCGCCGCAATCCCGGCCGCGTTGGCCATGATCGAGACGCTGACGACGCCTTATCGCGAGCGTCATCCCGCCGTTCAATTCACGCTCCTGTCCTGCAACGCTGAGGACATTTTCCGGCTTTTGGAGAATCTGGAAATCGACGCCGGGATGACGTATCTCGACTCCGACTTGCCCGGCCGCTTCACTGCGTTGCCGCTTTATCGCGAGCGCTATCGCCTGCTCACCGCCGCCGACGCGCCGCTCGGCGATCGCGACAAGGTGACCTGGGCGGAAGTCGCCAAACTTCCGCTCTGTCTGCTCACGCCCGACTCCCAGTCGCGCAGAATTATCGACGGGCTATTACGCGACGCTGGCGGCGATCCGCAACCCGCGCTCGAATCGAACTCGATGATTGTTTTGTACTCGCACGTTCGTACCGGACGCTGGGCGACCGTGATGCCGGCGCGACTTGCTGCGACACTCGGCCTCACCAGCGTGTTGCGCGCAATCCCGATCGTGGAACCAGAAAAGAGCTACACGATCGGCCTCGTCATGCTGTCGCGGCAGCCGATGAAGCCGCTCACCGCGGCGCTGGTGGCAGAAACCCAACGCGCCGCGCAGCTTTTGGCCGACTGACTGAAGTTTCGTACCAATGGACGCTTGCGTCCGTGCGCGCCGCCGGCGCTGCGCACGGCCGGCGCTGCGCACGGCCGGGCGATCCAATTTTTCTATCAATCGATAGAAAATCGCTTATTGATTCAAAAAACTACCGTCAGCACTCTGCATGCGAGCGGACTCCGGGCGCGTACCGGAGGAAGCGTCAAGTTCCGCAATCTGCGGACAAGAAAATCCGAGTCGACAAACATCCAAGTCGACAGGCCCAGGGAGGACCGCGCGATGAGTTTCCTTAGTCGAGACCGCACGATTGCCGGAGCCGGCTTCAGCAGATGGATGGTGCCGCCAGCGGCACTTTGCATCCACCTGTGCATCGGCCAAGCCTATGCATTCAGTGTGTTCAACCTGCCGATGACCAAGCTCATCGGCATAACCAAATCGGCGCCAGGGGATTGGACCCTGCCTGAACTCGGTTGGATTTTCTCGATTGCGATTTTCGTGCTCGGCGTCTCCGCCGCAACCTTCGGCCGCTGGGTAGAGGAAGGCGGTCCCCGTCGCGCGATGTTTACCGCCGGCCTGTGTTGGGCACTCGGGTTTTTCATCTCGGCAGCGGGCGTCTACGCGCACAATCTCTGGGCCGTCTATCTGGGCTACGGAGTCTTCGGCGGCCTTGGGCTCGGAATCGGCTATATCTCGCCGGTATCAACGCTGATCAAATGGTTTCCTGACCGCCCAGGCATGGCGACGGGCATGGCGATCATGGGGTTTGGCGGCGGCGCCTTCATCGCCTCACCGCTGTCGGTGTGGCTGATGGGAAAATTCTCCGCGCCAGATCACGTCGGCGTCGCCGAGACCTTCATCTGTCTCGGCATCATCTATCTGATCTTCATGTGGGTCGGCGCAGCAATCGTACGCGTTCCTGCGCCGGGCTGGAAGCCGGAAGGCTTTACGCCGCCGGTCGTCGAACAAAAGCTCATCACCAAAAGCGACGTCTATGTCTACGATGCGATCAAGACGCCTCAGTTTTGGCTGATCTGGTGGGTGCTCTGTCTCAACGTGACCGCCGGCATTGGCGTCCTCGGCCAGGCCTCGGCCATGAGTCAAGAGATGTTCCCAGGTAAGGTCTCGGTAGCTGCGGCGGCCGGCTTCGTCGGAGTGCTAAGCCTGTTCAACATGCTTGGCCGTTTCATCTGGGCTTCGACCTCCGACTATATCGGGCGTAAGAACACCTACTTCTGCTTCTTCGTCATTGGGACCGTGCTCTACGCGCTGGTGCCGTGGACTGGTTCGATCGGCAGCGTAGCGGCCTTCGTGCTGTGCTTTATCGTGATCATCAGCATGTATGGCGGCGGGTTCGCCACCGTTCCGGCCTATCTCAAGGACATGTTTGGCACCCGCTATGTCGGCGCCATCCACGGCTGGCTGATCACCGCCTGGTCGGCGGCGGGCGTGTTCGGACCGGTGCTGGTCAACTACATCCGCGAATATCAGATCGATCACGGAGTGCCGAAAGCCGACGCCTACAACGTCACTATGTACATCATGGCCGGCCTGTTGGTGATCGGCTTCATCTGCAATCTGCTGGTGAAGTCGGTGGACAAGCGCTTCCATATGAGCCCCGATCACGAAGCGACCATGGGCCAGATGGCCGGCGAACCGGCGGGCGCCTAAGGAGGAAAAACAATGTCAACCGAGAATCAAAACGGCACGACCACGCAGCATCTGGTGTTGGCCTGGGCATGGGTCGGCATCCCGCTGACAATCGGCATCATCCTGACGCTCATCAACGCGATGAAGCTGTTCCAGTAGAACAACAATAAAATGTTCGGACATCAGCGCCGTCTCCCTCACGGGAGGCGGCGCTTTCTTTATGGATCGGCGAGCTTCACAGAAGACGATTCGGGCATACTGGTATCGGCTTTCCGCGGATCATATTCCTAATTGCGCAACCTCACGTCCGACACGTTAATTGTGTCAATCGCCGGATAGACATCTTCTATTACGACGGATCCTGTGGTTCACTCCCCCCGCGGCCCGACATCGTCGGTGCCGAAGAAAAATGCGCACAAGCGCAATGCGTTGGGGACGACCAAGGAGGACCGCGCAATGAGTTTTCTCAGTCGAGACCGCACGATTGCCGGACCCGGCTTCAGCCGCTGGATGGTGCCGCCGGCGGCGTTGTGTATCCACCTGTGCATCGGCCAAGCCTATGCATTCAGCGTGTTCAACCTGCCGATGACCAAGCTCATCGGCATAACCAAATCGGCGCCTGGGGATTGGAGCCTGCC
>DATJTL010000131.1:0-14124 GCA_035503415.1 Xanthobacteraceae bacterium | reverse complement strand
CTCGGCGAAATCGATCCGAAGAGCAGGCGGCGCAAGGCGCTCTATGAGCCCGTGCACGGTTCGGCGCCCGACATTGCCGGCAAGGGCATGGCCAACCCGATCGCCATGCTCGCCTCCTTCGGCATGGCGATGCGCTACTCGTTCAACATGGGCAAAGAGGCCGATTTGATCGACGCCGCGATCGCTGCTGCGCTCGCCAAGGGCCTACGAACCGCCGACATCAAATCGCCTGGCGCGACGGTTGTGAGCACCGCCGAAATGGGCGCCGCGATCGTCGGCGAGATGGAAAAGCTTGCGTCCTGACGCCCGCAGGCAATTCGGGGCCGTTAACGACAACCACGATCTCGCAGTTATTGGGATACTCCAAAATTCAGGGCAGGTGACGCGGGCACCCGCAGACTGTGCCATGCTTAGTGAAGCCCAAGACACCTGTCTGCAATAGCAAACGCCGGGCGTAGCTCGGCCCGATCAGATCAGAGGGCGCGCTTCAGAACGGCGTATGGCTATTGATCCCCGGCAGGTAGTACGGATCCGCCACAATATAGTAGCCACCGCCGGACTGGTCCGGGCCGTACCACCAATACGGCCGCCCCGGGTCGCCGCCGGGCGGCAACGCGTAGTCCATGCTTCTTGCATCCCCGCGGGAAACCTCGGTGCCGGGATTGAGGTATGAGCGGCGCGGGGTGACGTAAATCGTCGTCGTGCCATCGCGATTGTGGATGATCGTGCGGGTGGGCTGAATGACGGTCCCGGCAGCGGAGCGCTCGACCACAGGCCTTTTCTTAGTCACTGCGCTGGCCGCGCCCGTCAGCGTGGCCAAAACCATGACGGCAGCAGCAATTACCGCAAATACGCGCATCTTAGCCTCGCTTTCCAGCATCGCCATTGTAACCCGCTTCGGCCGCGCCGAACAGCCGGTTTAGTGAAGTCCTCGGCGGGCGGCACCGTCGGTCGTCTACCGCAGCTGACATGTGCGGTATGGATTACAGAATAATATGCTTTGACGTGCGGGCTTTGTGTCTCATTATTCCCTGGCTTGGCCTTGATGAAGGTCAAAACGGGTGCCGCGCCGAGAGACGCGCGGACCTACCACAGGGAGGAGTCCCATGGTCGGATTCATGCCGGCGGCCGTGAGCCGCCGCAATCTGCTGCGGAAAGCCGGTATCGGCGGACTGGCGAGCCTCGCAACACCGGCTTTGGCGCAAACAACGATCCGGCTGGCTTTGCCGGGCGGCGCAGACCAGCGAGACATCACGACGGCGTTTCCGCAGAAAGGCTCGATGGTTCTCCAGCGTACGCGTCCGCCACTGCTGGAGACGCCATTCGATGTGTTCGACAAAGGGGTGTTTACGCCAAACGATCAGTTCTTCGTGCGCTGGCACTGGGCGATCATTCCAACGAGTGTCGATGTCGACAAATTCCGCCTCAACGTGCACGGCCATGTGGACAAGCCACTGTCGCTATCACTGAAGGACATACTGGCGCTGCCGCCGCTGGAATACGCGGCCGTGAACCAATGTTCGGGGAATTCCCGCGGCTTCTTTCAGCCGCGCGTCGCCGGTGGCGAATGGGGCAATGGGGCGATGGGCAATGCCCGTTGGGTCGGCGTCAGCCTCAAGCGCGTCCTCGATCAGGCTGGCATCAAGGCCGGCGCCGTGCAGGTCCGCTTCAACGGCATGGATCAGCCGGTGGTACCCGACGGTCCGGATTTCATGAAATCGCTGTCCGTCGATCACGCCCGCGATGGCGAGGTGATGATTGCCTACGCCATGAATGGCCAGCAATTGCCGCTGCTCAACGGCTTCCCGCTGCGCCTCGTCGTGCCCGGCTGGTACGCGACTTATTGGGTCAAAATGCTCAACGACATCGAAGTGCTGGATAGTCCGGACACCAATTTCTGGATGAAGACCGCCTACACGATCCCCGATACGCCGCGCGCCAACATCAAGCCCGGGCAGACAGGCGTACCGATGGTGCCGATCAGCAAGCTCAACGCGCGATCCTTCATCACCAATATCAAGGCGGGCGCGACCATTGCGGTCAGCAAGCCGGTTGAGGTTCGCGGCATCGCGTTTGGCGGCGATACGGGCGTCAAGGCTGTCGATTTTTCGGCCGACGGTGGCAAGACGTGGCAAGCCGCGCGGCTCGACCGCGACGAAGGCAAATACAGTTTCCGGCGATGGCACACGCAGTTTAAGCCGGCAACGAAGGGCGATTACACGCTCATGGCCCGCTGCACGAATGCAAGCGGCGACGTGCAACCGAGCGAGCCGAACTGGAATCCGGCCGGCTTCATGCGCAACGTCATCGAATCGACTCAAGTGTCGGCGGCGTGAGGGGAGGAACGCAGATGAAGCGCAGAACTTTGTTGAGCGCGCTGATCGCCGGTGCCGCCATGGCATCGCCGCTGGCGCAGGCAAAGCCCCCGATTGCCTTGAAATCAGTCGACGTGACGCTGCCGGGAAGCACGCGCGAACTGCCTAGCGGCCCGGGAATGGACGCCGTGCAGAACCATTGTCTCGCCTGCCATTCCGCCGGCATGATTTTGACCCAGCCGCGGATGCCGAAGGCTGCCTGGGAGGCCGAGGTGGCGAAGATGCGCAACGTCTACAAGGCAACGGTGGACGAGAAAGACGTACCGGCGATCGTTGACTATCTGACGGCAATCAAAGGTCCGAAATAGCGCGCCTGCCGGCGCTACGGCCGCTATGCGGGCCGCAGCGATCAGTGCAGCTCGATGTGCTCGCGCAGTCGGGCGTTGCGTAGCCTCGGATGATACGGGCTCGGAATCGACGCCGCGCGTTCAGGCGTGGCGGCAAGAATCGGGTTGCGCTGGCCGCAGAAATTGCGATCGATCTCGGCGCGGGCGAACAATGCATCGAGCCTGGCATCGCCGCCAGCGGAGAGGATGGTCAGCCGGTCGAGCAGGCAGGCGAGCGTCGCTCTGTCGACCACCTCCTGGTGCGGGCTGCAGTACCAGCCAGCGATTTGCATCGACGGCTGCTGGAAAGGCCGCGCGAATCCGAGGCATCGACGCTCGCCTGCGCGTGCGGCGATGGCGAAATCGACCAGTGGTACAGTGCCGAACTTGGTCTCGATGTGGCCGGCCGGCTTGACGTCGTCGGTGACGGTGAAGGGGAGTATGCGCGCGGCGATTTCGCTTGCGGCGTCGATGAACCCTTCGTTTCGGCTGCCGGCGCGGTAGATTTCGAGCATGACATAGGGGCCGCCGCCGGCCGCATTGCCCCAGCTCAACACGTCCTTGCGGGCGCCGTCGGAGGCGCGCCGCAGAATGCTGTATTCAAACGGGCTCGCGGCCAGTTCCGGCATGATGAGTTCGAAGGCCGGATGCGGCTGCGCAACGCTGATCCATTGCGGCTGCGACGAAGGACCGATGGCGGCGACTACGGCCGGCGTATGTAAAAACCCGATGGCCCCAATGGCAAGGATGCCAAGGCCGCCCATATAGGCGAGAACGCGCATTAATGTAGCGCGAATGTCGCGAGACAGCGAATAGGAGCCCGACTGCAAGCTAGCGTTCCAGCAACGTTGTGTTAGGTACTTTTCTCGCCTAGAAGCGCTTCCGCTCTCCTTCCGGAGGTAACGGGAGAGGGCGAATTTTCGATGGAGAGTTAACGATGGGTTATAACGTCGCCGTCGTGGGCGCGACCGGCAATGTGGGGCGGGAAATGCTCGACATTCTGGCCGAGCGTTCGTTCCCCGCCGATGAGGTCGTGGCGCTTGCCTCGCGCAAGAGCCAGGGCGTGGAAGTGTCCTACGGCGACCGGACGTTGAAGGTCAAAGCCCTCGAGCACCACGACTTCTCCGCGACCGATCTTTGTCTGATGTCGGCCGGCTCGCCGGTTTCCCGGGAATGGTCGCCGAAGATTGCCGCGGCTGGCGCGGTGGTAATCGATAATTCGTCGTGCTGGCGCTACGATTCCAACGTTCCTTTGATCGTCCCCGAGGTCAATGCCGACGCGGTCATCGACTTTCGCAAGCGCGGCATCATCGCCAATCCGAATTGCTCGACCGCGCAGCTCGTCGTCACGCTCAAGCCGCTGCACGAGCGGGCGAAGATCAAGCGCGTCGTGGTCGCCACCTATCAATCCGTTTCTGGCGCCGGCAAGGAGGCGATGGACGAGCTGTTTTCGCAGACCAAGGCGGTGTTTCAGATCGACGAGATCACGCCGAAAAAATTCACCAAGCGGATCGCCTTCAACGTCATCCCACACATCGACGTGTTCATGGAGGATGGCTACACGAAAGAGGAGTGGAAGATGGTGGTCGAGACCAAGAAGATTCTCGACCCCAAGATCAAGCTCACCGCCACCTGCGTGCGCGTGCCGGTGTTCATCAGCCATTCCGAAGCCGTCAACATCGAGTTCGAGGACCCGATCACGCCCGACGAGGCGCGTGACATCTTGCGCACCGCGCCCGGCTGCCTGGTGATCGATTCGCACGAACCCGGCGGCTACGTGACGCCGTACGAGGCGGCGGGCGAGGACGCGACCTACATCAGCCGCATCCGCGAAGATGCGACGGTCGAGAACGGGCTTGCCATGTGGATCGTGTCCGACAACTTGCGCAAGGGCGCGGCGCTTAACGCCATTCAGATCGCCGAATGCCTCGTCAACCGCAAGCTGATCACCGCCAAACAGAAGGCGGCCTAGAGGACATTGTGTTGCGAGGCGCCGTAAGAGCGCCTCGCCTATAGCTGCACAATTTGTGGGCTGTAGGCCCGCGGCCCCGCAAATCATCCATGCATGCCGTGCCGCGGCAGCCGCTTTGACCCAAATTCGTCACGCCTTCACCGGCGGCCTTAGCGTCCCCTACAAGACCGAATCCAGTTCTTGCGTGCATTGCGCTCGGCTTCGACGGCGGGCGGCGCTGCGCCCAGGCACCAATCAAAATGCACCCGGTAGTCGGTGGTCCATCGCGGGCCTGTGCCGCGATTGCAAGCAGGGATCGAGCGGACGAGTTCAACCTGCCGCACCGCCGCAGTGGCGTAATCGCGGCAAAATCCTGGACTGGCGGCGTGGGCAGCGAGCGGCGCGAGTACGACCAGCGCCGGCGTCAATAACGCCGCGCGCTTGAAGAATTTGAGCACTATTCCCTCCCTGCGTCCGTAGGTCCCTGTCGCGATCATGTACCACCGGTCGTCGCCAAATCCAGACAGCGCCGGCGGCCAAACCGGCGCGCTGTGGAAAAGGATCGGACGATGAGTCGGTGAGTAGTCCGCGGCCGATGCCGGAAAGTGGCAGTGGCACATTGTCTGCAAGACCGCTAGTTTGAGGCCGGAACGGAGGAAATCGAGCGATGAGTGTCCGCCCGCGGCGCAGCGTCCTGTACATGCCCGGATCGAATGCGCGTGCGCTTGAAAAGGCGCGCGAATTGCCGGCCGACGGCGTCATCCTCGATCTTGAAGACGCGGTGGCCCCGGACGCCAAGGCGACGGCGCGTCATCTGATCAAGAAAACGTTGCAAAAAGGGGGGTTCGGCGACCGGGAAGTTTTGGTGCGGATCAACGGCCTTGATACCCGCTGGTGGGTCGATGATCTGCATGCGGTGGCCGATTGCCGGCCGGACGCGGTGCTGGTGCCGAAAATATCCGATCCGCATCAGTTGCAGGATCTGGCGGCGCGCATTGTCGATATGGGGACCGACCCGCATATCCGCGTTTGGGCGATGATGGAGACGCCGCTAGCGATGCTAAACGTCGGCGAAATTGCCGCCGCAGCGCTCGACTCGGAGACGCGGCTCTCCGGCTTCGTGATGGGCACCAACGACCTCGCCAAAGACACGCGCGCGCGCATCGTGCCTGGGCGCGCGCCGATGCTGCCCTGGCTGACAAACTGCGTAGCCGCAGCGCGCGCCTTCGGCCTCGATATTCTCGACGGCGTCTACAACGATCTCGGCAATGCCGAAGGCTTTGTACAGGAATGCCGGCAAGCACGCGATCTCGGCTTCGACGGCAAGACGCTCATTCATCCGAAGCAGATTGACGCTTGCAACGCCGCGTTTTCGCCCGAGCCCGAGGAAGTGGAGGCGGCGCGCAAAATCATCGCCGCGTTCGACCTGCCGGAGAATGCCGGCAAGGGCGTGATCCAAATCGACGGCCGCATGGTCGAGCGCCTGCATGCCGAAATGGCGCGGCGTACGGTGGAGATCGCCGACGCCATTGCGCAAAGGGAGCTCGCCGTCGCGCAGCCGACCGCCAAAGCCGTCAATTCTTGAAGCGGCGCAAGGTTACGCGGCCGGCTTCCCAACAGAACCCGGCCGTTCTTTGCTCTTTCAATGGCAGGTAGCGGCGAATTGCTTGAGCAGCGCGCCGTCGAGGCTTGATTCAAACTTCAACATGCGCATCGGCAAATTTGCCGACGGATTGAAGACGAAGGCGAGCCCGACATTCGGAAAGGTTTCGAGCGCCCCGACCTCGCCCTGCGTAAACTCCAGCGTTGTTGTCAGCCGGTTTGCGGCCACCGTCGCCGGCGTGTGCTTTGCAGAAAACACGAGCGGAACGAATACGCCGCTGAGCTCGAGCACATAGCCCTGCACATTACCAGCCAGATCCTGCGCCTTGGCACGCACGCCCGGGTCGAGCGAGAAGGTCGCTTTGATGACGGGGGCTTTGCTGGCCTGAGCTGCCGCCGGTGGTCCGGCCGTCGAGTCTTGGTCGGTGGCCAAAGCGGTTTGCGGCGTGTTCGTCTTCGCGATGCAGGCGAAGGTAATGTCGTGGGTGCCCCAGGGATCTGTGGTCACTCCGTCCAGCGAGAACCCGCCTTGGTCGCCGAGCGCCGCAATTTTCCATTGGGTCTGCCAGCGCGGCGTGACGATGTTGAGCTGCTGCAGCTCCGCCATGGTCAGATTGGTGACGTCGTTGCCGGTCTTTTTGACCATGTACACCATGTAGTTCGGCGACACCCCCATCTCGCTCAGGTAGGCGACGACGGCAGCGGCCGCCGCCTCCGTCTCCGATTCGGTATTAGCGTTTGAATTCTGGTTTGCCGCTTCGAATTGATGCACCCCGTAATTGGAGGCGTAATTGATCGTCCGATTGATGCCGCCCATGAAGGTCAATGTGCAGGCGCTGGCGCAATTTCCGGCAAAGGGAGGCGCCGCTGGTTCGGAAATATACGGCACGGCGTCGGGTCGGATGTTTTCGTTCTCAGGAATCATCAGCGGAAACTCCGACCCCACTTGGGTCCACAGTTTCTGCTTACGAATGATGAGGCCCATACGCATGCCGGCCGCAAGATCGCCGCCGCCGGAATTGAGCACGACAGTCGTGTTCGGCCCCTTGGGCGGATTTTGCTTGAGAAAGTCCTCAAATTTCTTGTCGGTCTCGGAGCAGATGTAGCCGTCGGCGAAAATGTACTCGCGCGGCCCTTCGCCGAAGCGCTGGCCAAGGTTGCTGCTCCAAAGTTCGAAGCTCATTTCCGGCTGGTCCGGGCAACTTGCGGCGGCGGGGGTGTTCGCCTTGTTCTGCTTGTTCTGCGCCGCTGCAGGACTGATCGCCGCCATTGCGATCAGCGCGGCGGCGAGCAACGTCGCCATCTGCAAATTCGAGACGCTGCATTTCAAAGGAAGGTTGCCCACCGAATACCCCCTTGTTGCGTATTGTCCAACCCCTTGTCCGCGGATCTCGATCCGGTCCGGCCGATCGTTGCCGGCCTGGATGGCGACCGCTTGATCAGAGCGTAGCAACATTACCGGCTTGCCACGAAAGAGTCAGCCGCCAGCGTGAACGCAGGTGTGTATTCTGGCGGCCAGATGACGGCCCGTTCCGCGCGCTTGCGGCTCGGGGCGGGGTACCTAATTCTTGAGCCGATATCCGGTCTTGAAGAACCACCAGACTATCACCATGCAGATCGCCAGAAAGAAAAGCGTCATCGCAATGCTCACGCCAACGTTGACGTCGGCGATGTTGAAAAAGCTCCAGCGAAAGCCTGAGATCAGATAAACTAGCGGATTGAACAGCGTCACCGTGCGCCACAACGGCGGCAGTACGTTGGTCGGATAGAACGTGCCGCCGAGAAAGGTCAGCGGCGTGATGAACAGAAGCGGCACGATCTGCAATTTCTCGAAGCTGTTGGCCCATAGCCCGAGAATGAAGCCGAACAGGCTGAAGCTCACGGCGGTGAGCACCAGGAACGCGAGCATCCAGAGCGGATGCTCGATGCGGACCGGGACGAAGAGAGCGGACGTCGCCAGGATGATGGCGCCCAACACGATCGATTTGGTGGCTGCCGCCCCGACATAGCCCAGCACGATCTCGAACGACGATACCGGCGCCGAAAGCAGTTCGTAGATGGTGCCGACGAAACGGGGAAAATAGATGCCGAACGCTGCGTTGGTCACGCTCTGGGTGAGCAGCATCAGCATGATCAGGCCAGGCACGATGAACGAGCCGTAGCCGACGCCTTCGATCTGGGTAATGCGCGAGCCGATTGCGGCGCCGAAGACGATGAAATAAAGCGATGTCGAGATGACCGGCGACACGACGCTTTGGAACACCGTGCGACCGGTTCGCGCCATCTCATAAGCGTAGATCGCGCGCACTGCGTAGAGGTTCATGCCGAGCGTCATGACCCCTGCCTCACCAGGCCGACGAAGATGTCTTCGAGCGAGCTTTGGCTCGTGCGCAGGTCCTTGAACCTGATACCGGCATTACGGACGTCATCGAGCAGTGCGGTAATGCCGGTATGTTCGGCTCTGGTATCGTAGGTGTAGATCAATTCCTTGCCGCCGGCCGCGAGCGTGAGCGGATAACCGACAAGTGCGGCCGGTATGGCGTCCATCGGCTCGCGCAATTCGAGGGTCATCTGCTTGCCGCCGAGCTTGCGCATCAGTTCTACCTTGTCCTCGACCACGATCAGTTCGCCCTTGTTGATGACGCCGACGCGGTCGGCCATCTCCTCGGCTTCTTCGATGTAATGCGTGGTGAGGACGATGGTGACGCCGCTGGCGCGAAGGCGACGCACGATCTGCCACATGTCTTGGCGCAATTCGACATCCACACCGGCGGTCGGCTCGTCGAGAAAGAGGATCTGCGGTTCATGCGCTAGCGCCTTGGCGATCAGCACCCGCCGCTTCATGCCGCCGGACAATGTCACGATCCTGGAATCGCGTTTGTCCCACAGCGACAGTTCTTTGAGCACTTTCTCGATGTAGGCGGGATCGGGCGGCTTGCCGAACAGGCCGCGCGACAGCCGCATTGTTGCCGGCGGCGTCTCGAAGGCATCGGTGGTGAGCTCTTGCGGCACAAGCCCGATCAGCGCACGCGCGGCGCGATAGTCGGCAATGATGTCGTGACCGTCGACCTTAACTGTGCCGGCCGAAGGCTTGACGATGCCGCAGACGATGCTGATCAGCGTCGTTTTGCCGGCGCCGTTCGGCCCGAGCAGGGCGAAAATCTCGCCATGACGGATCGTCAGGTTGATGCTCCTGAGCGCCGTAAAGCCGGTGGCATAGGTCTTGGACAGATTCGAAACCGAAATTGCAGGATCGGTCATGGATGTGCGGTCACCGGCGGGTCGAATACTTCAGGTCTCAAATCCAAACAGACCTAGGCGAAACTGGCAGCCCGGCCATGCGTTATCCGACCTCTAGTAGGAGGATGCATCTATGCCGGAGATAAGCGAACGCAATGCCATCTGTACGCAGATCACGACGGTCAAGCTGACGCCCGATAATCAAGACGAGATACTCCGTCTGATGGTCGAACGCGCCCGTTTCATGGCGACGCAGCCGGGCTTCGTATCGGTCAATCTGCACCGCAGCAAGGACGGCGGCCACATCGTCAACTACGTCCAATGGACGAACAGCGAGAAACTTGCTGCCGCGCATCATTCCCCGGAGTTCCGCAGGAAGTGGCCGCGCCTTGGCGAGCTGGTGCAGGAAATCGAGCCCTGCCTCTACGACGTCGTTCACGTCCAGGCGGCATAGGCCCGCGCGCTCACGCCCGACTCACGCCCGACTCACGCCCATGGCCGCGAGCCTTTAGCCTTTTGCTCGAAGCCCTCGATCTTGTCGCCCTTGACCATTGTCAAGCCGATGTCGTCGAGGCCTTCGAGCAGGCATTTCTTGCGGTGTGGGTCGATGTCGAATTTGACCACGCCGCCGTCGGGGCCGCGAATTTCCTGCTTCTCGAGATCGATGGAAAGCGTGGCGTTGGCGCCGCGGTCGGCGTCGTCGAACAGTTTTTCCAGATCTTCCGGCTTGACCTTGATCGGCAGCACACCGTTCTTGAAGCAATTGTTGTAGAAAATGTCCCCGAACGAGGTCGAGATCACGCAGGTTATGCCGAAATCAAGCAACGCCCAGGGCGCGTGTTCACGCGAGGAGCCGCAGCCGAAATTATCGCCAGCGACGAGAATCTTCGACTTGCGATAGGCCGGCTTGTTGAGCACGAAATCCGGATTCTCGCTGCCGTCGTCGCGAAATCGCCTTTCGGCGAACAGGCCTTTGCCAAGCCCGGTGCGCTTGATCGTCTTCAGATATTGCTTGGGGATGATCATGTCGGTGTCGACATTGATCATCTTCAGCGGCGCGGCGACGCCTTCGAGAACGGTGAACTTTTCCATTTTCGCTTCCTGCTGGTAGCGGATGCGGGGGCCTGGGCGCGACTTAATGGCGTTTAGCCACCGCCCGGTCAAGCCTTGGCGGCGACGGGCCGGGGCGCCCGGGATTCACCTTTATAGCATGCGCTCCAGGCTCGCGCGCGTCAGGCGGGCGCTTGCCTGTCGTTGCTTGGGATCGCCGCCAAGTCGCCGACCCACGAGCGGGCCGAGCGGAACCAGTTTTGCCGGCGCGGCGTCAGTTGGTCGCGCTGGCGCAGAATGCCGACCCGCACCGTGTAGGACGGCTGCGCGCCTTCGCCCGGCGTGGTCGAATAGATTGGCGAGCCGCATTTGGGGCAAAAGGCCTGCACGCGTGGCCGGCCGCTGTCGGCGGTGGTCTTGACGTAAAGCGTGGGTTGTCCGGTCATCTTGAAGGCAGCACCAGGGACCGGAATGGACACTCGGAACGCCGAGCCGGTCCCGGTCTGGCAATCGGTGCAGTGGCAGATCTGCACTCTCTCCGGATCGGCGTCACCCTCGATCGTGATGAAGCCGCAATGGCAGGTGCCGTCTATTCGCATTGCCTCCCTCCTTTCACTCAGCTCGCCGCGTGCTCGATTGCGTGCATGTCGTCGTCTGAGAAGCCGAAATGATGGCCGATCTCGTGAACGAGCACGTGTTGGATGATCGCGCCCAGCGTGTCGTCGTGGTCGGCCCAAAAGGCGATGATCGGGCGTCGATAGAGCCAGATCATGTTGGGCATCTGTAGCGGAGCGCTTTCCGAGCGGAATGGCAGGCCAAGGCCGCGGAACAGACCGAGCAAGCCGAACTTGCTGCGCACGTTGAGCGACGTGAGAACTTCCGCGCTCGGGAAATCGTCCACCTGGATGACGACATCGGCGCACAAGTCGCGAAACTGTTTTGGCAGCCGACGAAACAGTGCGAGCGCGCATGCTTCCATCTCGCCGAGCGAGGGTGCGTAGGACGGTTGCCAGGCGAGCGGATCGAGTGCGAACGCGGACATGGCGACATTTTAGCGCAGATTGCGCGCCGACGAAGGTCCTTGGCACGGCAAATCGCGCAAGCGCCATCGCCGCCGCGCGAACGCTGCGGCCGTCACCAGAAGACGCTTGCCCCGATTTCTATCACTGCGTGTGGAATTTTATCCGCGCTTTATGGGTTCGTGCCGCCTATTTAGCTTCAACGGCATATTCTTCGAGAGACAATCCAAATAAATATATGCTCGCGACCCCGGGGGCGCTCGGTTCATTCGATAAAACCGCCGTTGGGATGCAAGCAGTTCGTCAAATTTGCATTCCGGCGGCGACACTCAAGGTGCGATCGCCATGCTTGACAAGGTTCGCGCGGCCCAATCGGGCGCGGCCAAGTCGGTCGAACTGACCGCAAAACAATTGTTCATGCTGTTTCCGACCCCGATGTTCACGGGCATGCTGCCCGACGTCGGAATGTGCGATCGGATCGAGCAAAAGCTGCGCCAGATCCAGCGTTCGGGCAAGGGCTATCCGTCTCCCGGAGGAAAGATCCTTGCCTATATGACGCCGGACGACCTCCAGACTCTTCCCGAAATGAAAGAGCTGGTCGATGTGGTCATGGAGGAATCCGGAATCATTTTGGATGCTTTGGCGATCAAGCGCGATTCGCACTACATCACCAACATGTGGGCGAACATCGCCAATCCAAATCGCCGGCATAATTTTCACATTCATGCGAACTGCCTGTTGAGCGGCCTAGTCTACATCAAGACGCCGAAGAATTGCGGACGCACGATTTTCGCCTCGCCGCGGATGAATTCGAAGAATATCGAGCCGTCCTATTCCCAGAAGAACGAACTAAACTCGGATATTTTCTCGCTGCCGCCCGAGAAGGGCCGCATGTTGCTCTGGCCGAGCCACGTTCCGCACTCAGTGGATCAGGGCACTGCTGACGAGTCCGAAGATCGGATTGTCGTCGCCTTCAACATCATGATCCACGGGCTAATAGACCAGGTTACCGCACGTTTGGATTTGGGTTGACGCCGCAGCACGCCTCCGCTCGTATATCGCCAAGGGCGTGTTCGAGCGAGGCGTTCATGTCGGTAAAACTGCTGATCTTGATCGCTGGCCTTTTCTGCCTGTCGCTGATCGGCGACGTCGCGGCGTCGGCGCAATCGGTTTACCCGGGCGGCGGCTCTGTGCCGGCGAGCGGAGGCCACGTGCCGCCGCCATACGCGCGGGGGCGTCCTGAAATCGTCATCACGCCGCGGCGTCCGCTCTACCGGCGCTGCGTCGACTGGCTGGAGATGCAATACCGCCCGAGCGGACCGGTGCTCTATCCGCAATACCGGTGCTGGTGGGTGCGGTGATGAGCGTCATTTCGGGGCGCTGGCATGAGCCCGCGAACCCGGAATGACGGTTACGACCAGTCCCGCACGTCGACGAAATACCCGGCGATTGCGGCGGCGGCGGCCATCGCCGGCGAAACCAGGTGGGTACGGCCCTTATAGCCCTGGCGGCCCTCGAAGTTGCGGTTCGAGGTCGAGGCGCAGCGCTCGCCCGGACTGAGTTTGTCGGGATTCATGGCAAGACACATCGAGCAGCCGGGCTCGCGCCATTCGAAGCCGGCTTTGACGAAAATCTTGTCGAGCCCTTCGGCCTCGGCCTGTTCTTTGACCAAGCCCGAGCCGGGCACGATCATCGCGTTGACCCGTTCGCTGACCTGCTTGCCGTCGACGACCTTCGCCGCGGCGCGCAAATCCTCGATGCGCGCGTTGGTGCACGACCCGATGAACACGCGGTTGAGCGCGATGTCAGTGATCTTCTCGCCGCCCGTTAGTCCCATATAGGCAAGCGAACGCTCGGCGGCTTGGCGCTTGTTGTCGTCGGTGATGTCTTCGAGCCGCGGTACGCGGCCGGCGACCGAGACGACCTGCTCCGGACTGGTGCCCCAGGTCACCAGCGGCGGCAGCTTCGCGGCGTCAAGCTTGATCTCACGGTCGAAATGGGCGCCATCGTCGGAGTGTAGCGTCTCCCAGTAGCGCATCGCCTCGTCCCAAGCCTTGCCCTTGGGCGACTTGGCGCGGTCTTTCAGATACGCGTAGGCCTTTTCGTCGGGCGCAATGAAGCCGGCTTTGGCGCCGGCCTCGACCGACATGTTGCACACCGTCATGCGGCCTTCCATCGACAGCGAACGGATCGCTTCGCCAGCGTATTCGAGCGCGTAACCGGTGCCGCCGGCGGTGCCGATCTCGCCGATGATGGCGAGGATGATGTCCTTGGCGGTGACGCCGTCGGGCAGCTTGCCGTCGATCACCGCGTGCATGTTCTTTGATTTGGTTTGGATCAGCGTCTGCGTCGCCAAAACGTGCTCGACTTCCGAGGTGCCGATGCCGTAGGCGAGCGCACCGAACGCGCCATGCGTGGCGGTGTGGCTGTCGCCGCAGACGAGCGTCACGCCGGGCAGCGTAAATCCCTGCTCCGGCCCGATGATGTGGACGATGCCCTGGCGCTTATCGAACTCGTCATAATATTCGAGTCCGAAGTATTTAACGTTCTCGGCGAGGTAG
>DATJTL010000130.1:0-7454 GCA_035503415.1 Xanthobacteraceae bacterium | reverse complement strand
GCAAAGTCGCAGACCGGTCATAGTGCCGGCCGGGCGTTGTCCCAGAGCCGCCCGGGAACGGAGTGCAAATCCGTCCGCGGGAACCGCTCTCGCTCCATGTTCAGGTGTGCCTCGAGAACACGTCCTTCCCCAAGCGAGATGAAGGTGATGTAACATAACAAGGGACGGTTGTCAAGATATCGTCCCAATAAAAAGGACATCGGTGACGACGTTGAGGATCGGCAGCCTTTGCAGGGACGAGCGGAGCGCCGATCCGCCGCGCGGCATTGGTTTCGGATGTCGCTCGGTGGTCGCCTCACACCCGAATGCCGCTTGCGAGAATGACATCGGCGAGTTCGGCAGCGGGGCCGTGCATGGCCTTGTCGCGGCCCATGACGACAAACTCGACCAGGCCGAGATCTGGCAGGCCATGGCCGGCGGGAATCTCGCTCAGGCCCGCCGGGATAAGCCCTTCGGAAGAGACGGTGATCCCCAGCCCGGCCAGCGACGCCGCGCGCAAGCCGCTCAAGCTGTCGCTCGTGCATACGATGCGCCAGGGGCGGCCGCTGCGCTCCAACGTGGCAAGCGCGATCTCGCGCATGATGCTGGGCGGTGAAAACAGAATAAGAGGCACGGGCACTGTCGGCGCGAGCGGATACACACTGCCCGACACCCAAGTCAGCCGGTCTCGCGAAACCACGCGTCCGCGTTCGTCGCCGGGAGACCGCTTGCCGCAGATGAGATCAAGCTCACCGCGTTGGAGCCGCTCATTGAGCTCGGCGCTGCGGCCGACAGTCAGCTCGAATTCGACCAAGGGGTGGGTGCGGACGAAGTCGCGCAGCACGTCGGGGAGCCGCGAGGTGACAAAATCCTCCGAGGTGCCAAAGCGCAGTCGTCCCCGGAGCTGCGACCCGGCGAAATAACGCTGCGCGCGGTCGTTGGCGGACAGGATTCCGCGTGCCAGCTCGATCATCGCCTCGCCGTCGGGCGTGGTCGCGACCGAATGAGTATCGCGAACGAACAGGCGGCGGCCGGCCTCGCTCTCGAGTTTGCGGATATGCTGGCTGACCGTGGACTGGCGCAAGCCCAGGCGCTCGGCGGCTTGGGTGAAACTGCGGGTCTGCGCCACCACCAGGAACGTCTGCAGGAGGGCAGGGGTGAACATCGGGCGTGCCTATCACAAATCGTGATTACAATAATAGGCGTGTTCGCAGTTCACAATAACAGCGGGCCGATTTATTTCGGTGACGGGCAAGATCGAGTCTCCATATGTCTCTTCCTCGCGCGCTCTCCCGCATCGACCGCTTTCTCGCGGCCATTCTGCTCACGGTGGCTCTTGCATCCGTTCTGCCGGCCCGCGGCGAGGCGGCGGCCGTGGCGTCTCGGCTGACCGGCGCCGCCATCATGCTCCTGTTCTTCTTGCACGGAGCCCGGCTGTCACCCGAAGCCGCATTGGCCGGGGCGCGCCATTGGCGGCTGCACGCCGTGGTGTTCCTGAGCACATTCGCGCTCTTTCCACTGCTGGTCGTCACCTGTCACCTGTTGGCGCCGGCGCTGCTGACACCGCCGCTATGGACCGGATTGATTTTGCTGAGCGCTCTTCCGTCGACGATCCAGGCTTCAATCGCCTTTACGTCGATCGCCGGTGGCAACGTGTCGGCAGCTTTATGCAGCGCGTCTGCCTCGAACCTGATCGGCACGGTGCTCGCGCCACTGATCGCCGGCATGCTGCTCGCGAGCAGCGCGCCATTGTCGGTCGATTCGATGCTCGCCGTCGTGCTGCAGCTTCTGGTGCCGTTCTTGGCCGGCCAACTGCTGCGGCCATTGATCGGCGCGTTCATAACCCGTCATCGCATTCTTCTGAAATGCGTCGACTATGGTTCGATACTTTTGATCGTATACACCGCCTTCAGCGAGGGCGTCGTGAACGGCATCTGGCATCAGGTCGACGCGGCGCAGTTGCTGCGGCTTGCTCTAATGAACGCGGCGCTGCTGGCAACCGTCATGACGATCCTGACCTTCGCCAGCCGCCGGCTCCGCTTTTCGCGAGCCGACGAGATCACGATCGTCTTCTGCGGCTCAAAGAAAAGCCTGGCCACCGGAATATCGATCGCAACGGTGCTGTTCGCCGGCCATGTCGGGCTCGTGATCATACCGCTGATGCTATTCCATCAGATTCAGCTGATGGTCTGCGCGTCGCTCGCGCGCCGCTACGCCAGCCAGAGAGACGTTACGAAAGCCGTTGCCGGTCTCTCTACGGCGCGCTCGTGAGCCGAGGCGTAGCGGCCCTTATGCGGCGTCGCCCGACGGCAGCCGGCAAAAATGCGGCAGTGTCGGCTGCACCAAGTGCAAGCGCGGATCACGCGGCAGAAATTCCAATGTCGAGATGATGTCGAGGTAATCCTCATTCGGCATGTCGAAACCGAACGTCGCCTCAACGTCGCCTCTTGGTTCCCATCAAATATACTCTCGTATTAGCCCATCAGAGTGAGGGCTACGTTTATTGGATCAGCGTACAATAGAGGACGCGCAGGGGAGGTGCTTTGCTGAAACCGTCGAGTAGGCGAGAGGCTGAGACCTGTGAGCAGAATTGCCGTCGCACCCGCCGTCGTCAGCGAAAAATCGATTTCGGCGAATATGATATTCGTCCCCGGCGGCACGTTCCGCATGGGATCGGATAAGCATTATCCCGAAGAGGCGCCGGCGCATCGCGCCACCGTCGACGGCTTCTGGATCGATCGCACCCCAGTCACCAATCGGCAATTCAAGGAGTTTGTCCGCGTTACCGGCCACGTCACCGTCGCCGAAATTCCGCCAGACCCGAAGGACTATCCCGGCGCGCTGCCGCACATGCTCTATGCCGGCTCGCTGGTGTTCACGCCGCCCGGGCGGCCGGTCGATCTGAAAAACTGGGGCGAGTGGTGGCGATTTCTCAAGGGCGCAAATTGGCGCCGTCCCTGCGGGCCGAAAAGCAACATCAACGCGCTCGACAATCATCCGGTCGTCCATGTCGCCTATGCGGACGCGCTCGCCTACGCGCAATGGGCCGGCAAGGAACTGCCGACCGAAGCGCAATGGGAATACGCGGCGCGCGGCGGCCTCGACGGCGCCGAGTTCGCCTGGGGCGACGAGTTCAAACCCGGCGGGCAACATCGCGCCAATACCTGGCAGGGCAATTTCCCCAACGAGAACCTTCGCGAGGACGGTTTCGAGCGGACCTCGCCCGTCATGGCGTTCCCGGCCAACGGCTACGGCATCTACGACATGATCGGCAATGTCTGGGAATGGACCGCCGATTGGTGGTCGGCCAAGCACGAACCGGACGCGGCGAAGGCGTGCTGCATTCCGGAAAATCCGCGCGGCGGCCCGGAGCATGCGAGCTACGACCCCTGCCAGCCGCGGATCAAGATTCCCCGCAAGGTCATCAAAGGCGGTTCGCATCTGTGCGCGCCGAATTACTGCCGCCGCTATCGCCCGGCCGCACGCCATGCGGAAGCGGTCGATACGTCCACCAGCCACTTGGGATTCAGGTGCATCCTCAGAGCAGGAGTGAGTAATGTCTAACGTCGATCAAGGAGGAAAGTCGAACGTCAACAAGAGCGCACTCAATCGCCGTAAAATCTTGCTTGGCAGCACGACGCTTGCTGCCGCATCGGCTCTGGGCTCCGCTGCCGGCGTAGAAAAGGCAATCGCGCAGGCGCAGCAGTCGGCTCCGTCGGGCGCCAAGCCGAACATTCTCGTCATCATGGGTGACGACATCGGCTGGTTCAACATCGGCGCCTATCACCGCGGCATCATGTCGGGCAAAACGCCGAACCTCGACAAGCTCGCTTCTGAAGGCATGCTCTTCACTGATTATTATGCGGAGGCGAGCTGCACCGCCGGCCGCGCCAATTTCATCACCGGAGAGCTCCCGCTGCGTACGGGGTTGACGACGGTCGGACAGGCGGGGGCCGATGTCGGCCTCCCGGCCGAGGCTTGCACCATCGCGACCGCGCTCAAGTCGCTCGGTTATGCGACCGGGCAATTCGGCAAGAACCACCTCGGCGACCTGAACAAATACCTGCCGACGCTGCACGGCTTCGATGAATTCTTCGGCTACTTGTACCATCTCGACGCGATGTCCGATCCGTACTGGTACAGCTATCCGCAGGACTGGATCGATAAATACGGCCCGCGCAATCTGGTGCATTCCTATGCCACCGACGCCGACGATCCGACCGACATGCCGCGCTGGGGCAGGGTCGGCAAGCAGCGGATCGTCGATGAGGGGCCGCTCAAGCCGTTCAAGGACATGGGTGCCGATCATCAGCTGTGGCAGAAGGGCCGCGACGCCAAATACGACATGGAAACCTTCGACGGCGTGCTGGTCGAAAACACCAAGCGCTTCATGGATCAGGCCAAGCAGGCCGGCAAGCCGTTCTTCGTCTGGCACAACACCACGCGCATGCACGTCTTCACTTTCCTGCCGCCGGAGTATCAGGCGAAAATGAACTACCAGAGCAATTTTGGCCTGGAAGAAGCCGGCATGGCGCAGATGGACGACGCTGTCGGCGATTTGATGAAGCACCTCGACGATATCGGCGTTGCCGACAACACCATCGTCATCTTCACCACCGACAACGGCGCCGAGGTGTTCACTTGGCCGGACGGCGGCATGACACCGTTCCGCGCCACCAAGGGAACGTCATTTGAAGGTGGCTTCCGCGTGCCCTGCATCGCCCGCTGGCCGGGCAAGATCAAGCCGGGCACGGTGCAGAACGGAATCTTCTCCGGGCTGGACTGGTTCCCGACGCTGGTCGCTGCGGCGGGCAATCCAAATATCACCGAGCAATTGCTGCGCGGCGTGCAGCTCGGCGATCGCAGCTACAAGAACCATCTCGACGGCTACGACCAGTTGGATCTCCTGACCGGCAAAGGACCTTCGGCGCGACACGAGCTTTTTTATTTCGCCGAGGCGCAACTTGGCGCCATCCGCATCGACGACTTCAAGTTCCAGTTCATCCAGCAACCATGGGGTTGGCCGGGCGAAAAGGTCTCGACCGATATGCCGACAATCGTGAACCTTCGCCAGGATCCCTTCGAGCGGACGCCGTCGATTCGCGGCGAGAGCTGGAACAATGGTGCCGCCGGATACGGAAACGACTTCCTGGCGCGGGAGTTCTGGCGTTTCGTCCAGGTCCAGCAAACGGTCGCGGCTTTGGCCGAGACAGCCGTCAACTATCCGCCAATGCAGTCGCCGGCCTCGTTCAATCTCGCTGCCGTCAAGGCAAAGATCGACGCGGCGATGAGGAGTCACGAAGGGCAATAGTTTGAAGATGCGGTAAGATCAGCGGCATAGAATCTACCGTATGGAAAAGGGCGCGGCTTATGCCGCGCCTCCTTTTTTGTTGCTGCAAGTGATTGCTCTGGCCCCAATGACGAAGTCGGCGATAGGCGCTCCTTCATCGAGATCGCGGCTGTGACGTCAAAGCCACACCGCGTCATTATCTCTGTTTATGGACTTTATGAATTGGCGGATTTCCACAGGTGGTATTCCCTTCATCCTGCGCGTCTGCGACGATCAATGACGATGGTAACTGTACGCCGGGTGGAGCGGATGATGTTGCGTACACTTACGGTTGTTATGGCCGCCGGTGCCATTGGGCTTATTTCCGGCACCGCACGTAGCGCCGACTTGATCACCAAGGCGCCGTCTGCGAGCTGCATCCAGGCCGTGGACGGAGTGAATGGCGACATCGCCGGCTTCGGCGGCTCATTTGCCGATAAAACGACGGCCGCCGGCGAGGGCTCTCTTTCTGTTCCGCTGGGCTGCGAATTCGGCGCCCAGGTTGACGCGATGGGCGGCAGTTTCGACGATCGCTTCATCGGCACGCTTGCGGGACATTTGTTTTGGCGCAATCCGGCCCAAGGTTTGATTGGTGCCTACGGCGACCTCAGCCAATGGGATGAACTTGGCGGCGTGCGCGCGGCGCATCTCGGCCCCGAGGCTGAGTGGTACCATGGCCAATGGACGCTCGAGGGCGTCGCCGGGGTTGAATTCGGCAACACCGCATCCGGCACCGTCGGTTCGATCATTCAAACCTACAGCGTTCCGACGCGGTTCTTCGATCAGGTCAATCTTGCCTTTTATCCGCAAGACAATTTGGAAATTTACGCCGGTCACCGCTATCTCGACGGCAGGAATGCGCTCGCGCTCGGCGGCGAATGGGGCATACCGATGAACCACGGCGTCATGGCCGCGCCGTTTGTCGAGGCGAGGATCGGGGAGGGATCCGATCACGGTGTTTGGGGCGGCTTGCGCTTCTATTTTGGAGAGAAGGACAAGACGCTGATCCGGCGCCACCGCGAAGACGATCCGCCCAATTGGAACGACGGATTTGAATCGACGTCCAACGGCGGCAGCCAGACGCCGGCGCCGACGACTATCACATGTCCGACGCACTACATTCTGCTCGATGGCGTTTGTCATCGGGAAACTTGATCTTGAAGTTGCGGCTGGCGGGGCGGACGAGCAGGCACGAATGGGTTGATCTCTAACCCATAGGTCCGTTGCACCGGCGATAGACTTCGCTGCGCGCGACTGAACCCACAGCAAAAAGGGCGCGGCTTGCGCCGCGCCCTCGATGTTTCCGCGTTGCGCGGGCAGCTTACATCATGCCGCCCATGCCGCCGCCCGGCATCGCCGGCATGGCGGGGGTGTCCTTCGGCAGTTCGGCGATCATCGCTTCGGTGGTCACCAGAAGACCGGCGACCGAGGCCGCGTCCTGGAGCGCGGCGCGCACCACCTTGGCCGGATCGACGATGCCCTTCTCGACCATGTCGACATAGTCCTCGTTCTGCGCGTCGAAGCCGAACGTCTCCGACTTGTTTTCGAGGATCTTGTTGACCACGATCGAACCTTCGACGCCGGAGTTTTCGGCGATCTGGCGCAGCGGCTGCTCGACCGCCTTGAGCACGATGTTGATGCCGGCCTGCACGTCGGCATTGCTGTTGGAGAGCTTGCCGACCGCCTTCTTGGCGCGGATCAGCGCGACGCCGCCGCCCGGCACGATGCCTTCCTCGACCGCGGCTCGGGTGGCGTTGAGCGCGTCCTCGACGCGGTCCTTCTTCTCTTTCACCTCGATCTCGGTGGCGCCGCCGACGCGGATCACCGCGACGCCGCCGGCGAGCTTGGCAAGCCGCTCCTGCAGCTTCTCGCGGTCGTAGTCCGAGGTGGTCTCCTCGATCTGCGCCTTGATCTGGCCGACGCGGGCTTCGATGTCCTTCTTCTTGCCGGCGCCATCGACGATGGTGGTCTTCTCCTTCTCGATCAGCACCTTCTTGGCGCGGCCGAGCATGCCGACATTGACGTTCTCAAGCTTGATGCCGAGGTCCTCGGCAATGAGCTGGCCGCCGGTGAGGATGGCGATGTCTTCGAGCATGGCCTTGCGGCGGTCGCCGAAGCCAGGCGCCTTCACGGCGGCGACTTTCAG
>DATJTL010000129.1:0-13415 GCA_035503415.1 Xanthobacteraceae bacterium | reverse complement strand
CCGGCGGTGCGGTACGGCAGAGGAATGAGCTGATCCACGTGGTCGGTGTGCCGCCGGAGCGGCTGCGCGTGATCTCCGCCGATGTTGGCGGCAATTTCGGCACGCGCAATCGCACCTTTGTCGAGTTTGGCCTTGTGCTGTGGGCGGCGAAGAAAGACGGCCGGCCGGTCAAATACACCGCGACACGCTCGGAAGCCTTTCTCAGCGATTACCAGGGCCGCGATCTGGTGACTACGGTCGAGCTGGCACTTGACGACAAGCACCGGTTCATCGGCATGCGCGCCACCAACATCAGCAACGTCGGCGCGCGCTGCGTGTCGTTGTCGCCGCTGAGCAAGGGGTCAGGTCTTATTAGTGGCTCGTACGCTATTCCGGCAGCAACGCTGCGTTCTGTCGCGGTGTATTTGACAGGCCGGCCGACTTTCTTCGCCGCCCACAGCACAAGACCGAACTCGACAAAGGTGCGATTGCGCGTGCCGAAATTGCCGCCAACATCGGCGGAGATCACGCGCAGCCGCTCCGGCGGCACACCGACCACGTGGATCAGCTCATTCCTCTGCCGCACCGCACCGCCTGAGCCGGCATGGAGCATGTAGGAATCCGTGGCGGCATCGTATTGCCCAAGCGCGGAGCGCGGCTCCATCGGCACTCCGGTGACGCGCCCGATGTGGAATTTTTTCGTCACCACGTGCGCAGCGCGCGCGAAAGCCCGGTCAGTCGCTTCGCGATCGCCAAAGAAAGTCTCGACCGTCATGTTGTCCGGCACCTGATCCCAGATCGTGGGCGCACCGGGCTCTATCGCGTCTTCGGAATGCAAGACGAACGGCAGCTCTTCGTACTTCACCTCGACGGCTTCAGCGGCATCCATCACCTGCGCTTTGGTCTCAGCAACCACCATCGCAACGGCTTCGCCGACGTGGCGCGCTTTATCGGCCGGCAGAAGCATGTGCGGACCAGCGAAGACCGCGCCGCCGCCGGGTGCGTAAAGCTTCTGGTCGAATTTGGTCTTGGGTACCGGATCGTGCGGAATCGGTCCGATCTTGTCGGCCACGCAATCGGCGCCGGTAAAGACGCCGAGCACGCCAGGCATGACCTTCGCCCGGGCCGCATCAATGGCAACGATGCGCGCGTGCGGGTGCGGCGACCGCACCATCGCCGCATAGGCTTGGCCCTCAACTGCGAAATCATCGGTGAACCGGCCATGGCCGGTGATGAGGCGCTCGTCTTCCTTGCGCGGCAGCGGTTTGCCAATGAAGCGAAAGCCGGTTTGCTCCGGTCTTGTTGTGTCATCCATCAGGTTTGTCCGCGGCTAGGACCGCTCCTCAAAATAACTGACCCGCCCCTGCCCCGCTTGGCTCACCTTAGCCGAAAGTGAAGGCGTCGTGATAGGCGCCCTGCACGCTGCCGCCGGGCACCGGACCGCCGCCGGGCACGTGCACCATGTTGCCGATCACCGCGCAGGTCGCGCCGTGCAATCCATGGCGCGGCAGCGCCATCGGGGTGAGCGCCTCCCAGGTGTCGGTCTTGGGATCGTAGGCCTCGTTGGTGCCGAACACGCGGCCGGTGGCCTCACCACCGAACACCACGATCTTGCCGTTGATATAGACGCAGGACGGCCCGCTGCGCGCGGTCGGCAGCGGAGCGCGGAAGCTCCAGCCGTCGCTCTGCGGATCGTAAACGGCGTTCAGCGAGGTGTTGAAATCGTACGAATCCATACGGCCGGCTATGGCATGGATTTTTCCGTCGACCACGGCGACACCCATATGGTCACGCTGTCCGACGAAGGGCTGGGTAGCGGTCGAGCCACGCATACCGGCACGCTCGGAATATTTGTTGCTCGCCGGATCGTAGACCTCGTGCCATTCCACCGAGCGCACGTCGCGGCCGCCGAGCAGATGAATCTTGCCGTTGAGCTCAATGGCCGAAATGGCGCCCCGCGGGCGCGACAATCCGGCGATCGGCTCCCACTTGTCGGTCGCCGTGTCGTAGACGAAGCAGCGCGAATGCGGGCAGCGGTTCTGCTCGATGAAGCCGCCGAAGGTGTAGAGTTTCGAGCCGATCGAGACGCCTGCGACGTGATTGCCTGCCACCGGGAATGGCGCCTTGAGCGACCACGTCCCTTTCTTCGAATCGAACACCTGATGGAAGTTGGCGTCGAAGCGGTGGCGCGCGTAGCCGGCGACGACATGGATATTGCCCTGGCACTCGATGACGGCATGTTCGCCGGTCGGGATCGGCAGCCGCGGCTGCTCCACCCACTTGCCCGGATTGGCGGCGTTGGGCGCCACGCTCGTCACATAACGCTGCTTCTCGACGGTCGCCGGAATAGCGGTGATGGAGCGGTCGTTCAGTCCGGAAAAGAGCGGATCGGTCGTCGTGGCTGTGTCGTTCATTGTTCAACTCCCTTGGCGGATTTCAAATCGCGTTATTCACTTGCCGTTTTTCACTTGCCGCTTTTCACTTGGCGTATTTCATATCGCGTAATTGGGAACGGCGTCTTTGAGGAGCTTGCGCGTCAGCTCCACGCCCTCGCGCGCGACGTCGTAGGGCGAGCGCTCCCATTGCTCGGGATTGGGCGCTTCATAGCTCAGGTAGCCGGTATAGTTCTTCTCCGCCAACAAGCCGAGCATTTCGCGCCACTTCACGACGCCCTTGCCGGGCGGCAGCCGGTCGGTCGGGCGCGCGACGCCGGTCACCGGATTGGGCGACAGGTCGCTGTATTGGAAGCAGAAGATCTGCTCGGCCGGGACGCTTTCAAAGCCACGCCCGCCGGCGCCGCTGCGTGTGAAATGATACGCGTCGACCAGATAGCCGCAATTCGCCTTGTTGGCGCCGGTGATCAGCTCGGTGAGAACCGCGAGCTTGTTGAGCACCGGGTGTTGCGAATTGAATTCGATCGCGAGCTTCAGTCCATGCTCCGCGGCGATATCGCCTGCCTGCTTGAGATATGCGATCGCAGCCCGGATCGGTCCCTGAACCGGGCCCGGCGCGCTCATGAGCATCTTGCAGTTCAGCGCCACCGCGTTCTCGCAAGACTCCCGAAAAACCTTGAACAGCCGCTTGCTTTCGTCGCCGGTCGCGAACAGCCAGCCATATTCGACGCCCAGAACGCCGACCGGGATGCCGCTCTTTTTGATGAGATCAAGCACCTGCGCATTGCTCATGCCAGCATCGAAGCAACGCTTGAAATCGGTGCGGCGCAGCTCGACCGCGTCGTAGCCGGCCACACGCGCGGCATCGAGTGCGGTCGCAAGCGGCGTGGTATCGATCGTCCACATGTGCAGCGCCAGTCGTCCGAATTTTTCCGTCATGCCGTGAGTTCTCCGTCAGGATGATGGTTTGCCCGCACTGTTGCCGCCAAGCGGCGCGGCCAGGTTGGGGTTTAATCGCGATCGAGCCGTACCGGCTGCCCGGTCGCGGCCGCCCGTTCGATCGCGTAGGTGGTTTTCAGGTTGAGCATCGCCTGCTCCACCGTGCAATGGATGCTGGGACGGCCAGTCGAGAGGAAGTCGAGCCAAGCGCGTGTTTCGTTGCCAAGCGGCCCCCAGAAGTCGCCCATGGCCCAGTCGCCCGCGGTGTTGCTGCCGAGGAACGCCATCTCCACCGAATGGCCGGGTACATAGGGATGGGGAATGCCTTTTTCGGAAAAGATCAGATGCTCCATGTGGTCGTCGTCGATGATCATGGTGCCATCGGTGCCGAGCAGCTCGACCCGGTCGGATTGTCCCTGCGTCGGATAGCGCGTCGGCAGCGCGTAGCCAATGCCGAAATTGACCACGGCGCCGTCGGCGAAAGTGACCAGCGCCCAGGTCACGTCCTGCGCACTATAGCCGGCGTCGCGAAAGATTCCCGACTGGCCTCGCGCCACCACTTCGACCGGCTTGTTGCCCTCCAGGAGCCAGCAGATCAGGTCGACGTAATAGGTGAGCACGTCGAGCACCGGCGTCGCGTGCGGATCGCGCTTGAGAATGGCGAAGGTCTGCGCGCGCGAATTATAGACCCGGGCCAGCGCGCCGCTGACCTTGCCGAGACGGCCGTGCACCATTTGCTCCTTGGCCCGCAGGAAGCATTCCTTGAAGCGGCGGCTGTAGCCGACACGCAGCGTGCCGCCGGTCGCCTTGAGCGTCTTGAGAATGGCCTCGGCATCGTTGAGCGACAGCGCCAGCGGCTTTTCCACCAGCACCGGCTTGCCGAGTTCGAGCGCCCGGCAGACCGGCGCGGCATGCTCGCCTTCCGGCGTCGACACGAAAACGGCGTTCACCTGCGGATGGGCGATCACCGCCTCGTTGTCGGCCGAATGAAAATCGGCTCCCGCAAGCCCAGCCAGCGCCCTCGCGTTCGCCTCCTCCTTGTCGGAGACTGCCAGAAAGCGCACCGCAGGATGCTTGGCGGCAAGCCGCGCGCGGAGTGTACCGATTCGGCCCGACCCGACCACGGCGATCCCAAGTTCCGTGGACTTCACGTTTTCCTCCCTCGTCTTATGTTAGCCCCACTCGTGTGGCGGTTTCGAAATCCCCATCCTTATTGCCGCGAATTCATTGTGCGGCGTTCCGAACCAAAACCACACTAGATCAATTAGTTGCCAGTGTCCCGATTCCGAAATTCGCAAATCAGCGGCCCGGATACTCATGCGAACTTCGGAATCGGACCACGAATGGAAAGCAGGAGAAAATACATGAGCAAGCGCGCCCTCGAATTCGTCGAAACATGGGTTTGGGAAAAAATGGAGGAGCAGGGGTTGCCCGAGGAAGGCGAAGAATCACCCGCCGAGGAATGGGCCACCGAATGTCTTGCAGCGGCCAAGCAAGAGGGGATTCCGAACGGCGAGATCGCGGAGTCGTTCGACAACCTGGCGGAATATATCGACGGCGAGATCGAGGAAGCCAGGGAACGAGGCGAGGAGGAGGAGGAAGACTCGGAGGACGAAGAGGAAGAGGAGGAGGAAGACGAGGATGAGGAGGAGGAAGACGAAGATGAAGATGATGATGATGAAGACGAGGAAGATAAGTAGCGAATGCCGCCTAAGCGACTTTCCTGCCGCTGAACGCCTGCTGCCAGCGCCGCAGGCGCTGCTCGTCGACATCGATGCCAAGCCCGGGACGATCGGGCACGACGACATGGCCGCGCTCGATGTGCAAGGGCGCGACCGCGACATCCTCGGCGAGCCCGTGGCTCGTCAAGGTCAGCCCCCAAGCCAGGCCTGGAACGCTGGCGGCAACGTGCAACGCGGCCGCTGAGGCGATGCTTGATTCGCCGGTCTTGCAGGAAATATTGACCTTCATGCCGAGGCGGTCGCACAAACGGCAGGCTTCGGCCATGGCGCGCAGACCACCGAGCTTGATCGCTTTGAGGCTTACGCCCGCCACCTTGCGGGCCTGATGCCGCTCGATGTCGTGCAGGCCGTGAATCCCCTCGTCGGCGCCGATCGGGACGCTGCTTGCGGCGGCGACACGCGCCATACCATCGAGATCATGCGCGTTGAGCGGCTGCTCGAAAAAATCGAGACCGCAATCGCCGAGCGCCGTTACGTAACGCAGGGCATCCTCCACGCCAAAGCCCTGATTGGCGTCGGCGCAGACCAGGCAATCCTCGCCGCTCCCCTTGAGTGCACGACAAATTGCCTGCGTACGCGCCGCGTCCGCCTCGGGCGCCGCCAACCCAACCTTGATCTTGAAGGCACGAAAGCCGCCATCCCAACGCGCCTCCGCCTCGCGCAGATCGGCGGCTTGGTCGGTCGATCCAATCACTGCCAGGATGGGTAAGCGGCTACGCCGCTGAGCGCCAAAAGCGGCGTGCAGAGGTCTTCCGGCAGCGCGGCCGGCGAGATCGTGCAGCGCGATATCGATGGCTGCCTTCGCCCCGCTGTTACCGTACATGGCCGCGTCCATCGCCGCCGAGGCGGCGGTATGATCGTCGGCCGCAAGCCCAATCAGTGCCGGCGCCATATGAGCGACGGCCGCCAGCATGCTGGCCGTGGTTTCGCCCGTCATCGTCGGAGCAGAAGCCGCCTCGCCCCAGCCGACAAAGCCGCCCTCGGCTTCGATGCGCACCAGCACGTTGTCAGCGCGCGCGACCGTCTCGCCGGCCATAATCACCGGCTTCTTCATCGGCAGGCTCACCGCGATGGGCTCAATCGATTTGATTTTCACGCCGCTCTCGCCTTATTTTATGTGGCGTCATTTGGCCGCACAGCCGCCATGGTGAATGAATAGACCCCCGCGCGCCAGATGAATCTGCACAGCAAAATGCGTGGGTTCAGGTTTTCCTCCACCGTCGACCGGATTATCTACCGCTCGGCCAAATCTATCGCTTCGTGCAAGCTTGGGGCAAAGACGGAGTTCCCACCATGCGGACAAAACTTCTGACCGGTTTCGCGGCGCTGCTGTCGATCGTGATAGGCAGCCACGCGGTCAGCGCGGATATGTCACCGGTGGGGCTCTGGCAGGCCACAGATCCCGATACAAAGCAGCCCACCGGCTGGTTCTTCATTGGCAATAATAGCGGCGTCTACGACGGCACCCTCGTCAAAATGTTTCTGGGACCCGGCGAGGATCCCAATATCGTGTGCGACAAGTGCAAGGACGATCGCCACGACCAGCCGTGGCTCGGACTGCAGATCATTCGCGGCATGAAGCCCGACGGCGACAACAAATATCGCGACGGAACGATCCTCGACCCGCGCGACGGCAATGTCTACAGCGCGATGATGACGCTGTCGCCCGACGGCCAGACGCTCACCATACGCGGCTATCTCGGCATAGCATTGCTGGGCCGCAACGAGTATTGGACGCGGCTGCCGGATTCCGACTACGGCATGCTCGATCCGTCAATCAAAAGCGCGCTCGGTCAGTCGATGCCCCCCAATGCGCCGGCTCCGGGCACCACGCCGAGCCCGCACGCCAACTCGACGCACCACTGACGCGGTTCGGCGCGGCTGCGCCCCTAACAATCTCTGGGGTACGCCGTCGATCAATTCGCATCGCAATTCGACGGCACGATTTAGCTCCGCTTAGAACCCCTTTTCCTGCTCGCGCGGCTTGCCCATCAGCACCGGCTGGAACAGAGCCGCCGCCGCCATCGTCGTGAGCAGAGAAATCGCCAAGAGCTTGCCCATGCTCGATGTGCCCGGATGGCTGGAGAACCACAGACTGCCGAAAGCGGTCGCCGTGGTGAGCGCGCTGAATATCACCGCGCGCGTGAGCACCGACTGCAGCAAATTGGTCTGCCCCTCGCGCCAAGCCATGATGTAGTAAATCTTGAACGCGACGCCGACACCGAGCAGGAGCGGCAGCGCAATGATGTTGGCGAAATTCAGCGGCAGGCCGACGATCACGCAGATCTCGAGCGTGACGACGCACGCGAGCAATAGCGGCACAAGCGTCAACAGCACGTCGCCGATGCGCCGCAGAGTGAACCATAGCAGCACGGCGATCGAGGCGAGTGCGCAGGCTCCGGCCTCGATAAAGGCGATGACGACGGTGCGGCGCGCATCGAGGATCGAAATCGGGCCCTCGGTCGCGTCCGGCGCAACCGCCTGGACGGCGTCAGCAAACCTTTCCAGCACAGCGTTGTTGTTGGCGTCACCCTTGGGCGCGACTTCGATTCGCGCCTGCCCGTCGGGCGTCACCCATTGCTGGGTGACGTCGGCCGGAATGGTTTCACGCGAAATCTGCTTCGCCTTGAATAGGTCGCGCAGCTGATCGAGCGCGGTACGCAGCGGCTGCGCGATTGTCACATCGGCTCGCTGGCGCGCGGCTTGATCGGCCTTGCCGAGCACCGTCATGGCAGCGGCGAGGCGGCGCGCCGCGTCGGCGCCCGGGCCCTTGGCGTCTCCGGCGAGCCGGTTGAGCGCCTCGACCGTGGAATTGATCATGCTGACATTCTGCGCATCGGTTGGCGGCGCCGCCAACGCGGGCGGATTGAGCGCGCCGTTGAGCGTCTTGGCCGCGTTATCGATGATCGCGAGTTTCTGCTGCTGCGCATCAGGAATGAAGGTCGACAAAGTCACCGCACGGGCAACCTCGGGCAGCGCCCGCAATTTGCCGGCCAACTGGTCGGCGGCGGCGAGGTTGGGCTGCAGCACCTGGATGTCGTTGGCGCCGCTGTTGGGATCGTTCTTCAGCTCCAGATAGGTGGCGACCGACTCGACCTTGGAGCTTCGCAGGTTCATGGGATTGAAGTCGAACTGCAGCCAGTAAAGCAGCGGCAGCCCGGCCACGACCGCAGCGGCGGTGGCGATCAGGATCGGCACCCGATTGCGCTCGAGAAAGCGATCGACCGGCGCCAGCACCGCGTAGCCCAGCGGCTCCGGCTCGCTGGGCGGATTGAGCCGGCTGAGCAACGCCGGCAACAGCGTCACGCTGGTGGCAAACGCGATAAGCATGCCGACCCCGGCGATGAGGCCGAGTTCAGAGACGCCGCGATAGGCGGTCGGCAAGAACGACAGGAAGCCGGCAGCGGTGGCGAGCGCCGCCAGCGTCAGTGGCGCACCCGCGCGGCGTCCGGCCTGCAGGAGCGCGGTGTGCAAATCGTCCACCTCGTGCCGCTCGGCGCGATAGCGAACGCTGAATTGTATGCCGAAATCGACGCCGAGACCGACAAACAGGACGGCGAAATAGACCGATATCAGATTGAGCGTGCCGACCATGAGAAGGCCGAGCGCCGCGGTGATGGAAAGGCCGACGACGAGGGTAACGAAGACCGCGAAAATGATTCGCCACCAGCGCAACGCCATCCACAGAATGAACAGCACGACCGCAATGGTGACCGTGGCGTTCACTCCCGCATTTTCCGTAATTGTAGAGAATTCCTCGTCGGTAAGCGGGACAGGGCCGGTCAGGCGCAGGCGGGCTTGGTATTTGCCGGCGAAATCGAGGTCCTTGGCCGCCTGGCGGATGGCATCGCTCGCCTTTTGGCCGGGTTCGAGCGACGAGTAGTCGAGCGCGACGCGGACTTGCAGAAAGCGCCGCAGTTCGTCCGTTTTTGCCGGCTTTCCCGTCACCAGTTCGCGCCAGGAGAAGCTTGCCGGTTTTCCGGCGTTCACCTCCTCGATGGCGTTGGCCGCGAGCGTCAGCGGCCAGCTCATGGCGTCGAGCGTGATACGGCCGCTCTGAACGCCAAGCAGACCGAATTGCAGCGCCTGCAGCGCACCGCGCAGGCTCGGGTCACCCGCCAGCACTTGAATGAGGCGGGTCGCCTGAGTGAGCGCGCCCATCCGCGCCGCAAGCTCGTCGGATTTCAGGAACAGCAACCCGTTTTGCGCAAAAAACGGGCCGCCCCCCGGCTCCTGGATGGAGAGAAACATCTTTGGCTGCTGCGAAAGGCGCTGTTTCAGAGCGCCAGTGGCCTCTTCGGCAAATTCCGGCGTCGGCGCATCGATCACCGCAACGACTGTTTGAAAATGCGGAAAAGCCTTTTCCAGCGCGGCTTCACGCTCCCGCCACGGAATGTGGTTGGAGATCAGCTGATTGATATTGGTGGTCATCGAGAAATGCGTCGCCGCGTACCACGACGACAAGACCGCGAGCAGCAGAGCCCCGGCAATGACCGGCCAGGCATATCGCCAGCAGAAGGCGATAGCGCGGACAACAAAAGCAGTGGTGGTCTTCATGGTCGGTGCGGGGAACCCGTCAATTGGAGCTGGAATTATGGATAGCGGCACTGCGGCCGCAGGTTTGAGGCGTCAAGAGAACGGCGAAAAGGAGGCGTACATGGCCGACGCAATCACGCAGCCCGCCATTTACGCGATTCGCCAAGGCCGCGCCGCGCCAGAAACGGATGAAAGCAGCGCAAAACCCGGCAGATCCGGTCAGATGGCAAGAAAAAACGGGTGTTTGAAGGCGATTTACCCTCGATTTCGCGCTGCTGCCCACGTATTAGCAGCAATGCCGCAGCCGGCGGTCCGGCTTTACAGGGCCGCCTTTGCGCTCCATGTTAGCCCCTCTTGCTGGATCGAGCCAGCATGCCGGCGGCCGCGAAGTCGGGTCGTGGTCCGGATCGGACCCGAAGCAAGGTTAACGGCCGGGCTTGATTGTCGCCCTGCCATAGCCGAAGTACATGGCCACAGTAATCGCCACAGTATCCGGGACATAGTGCGTCAGCGCGGTCGAGGGGCATCCCATCCGGGGAGCCCGCAGTCCCAAATCGACCGGGAGGTCTATTGCCGATGAAAGTCATCCTCGCCCAGCCTCGCGGCTTTTGCGCCGGCGTCGTGCGCGCCATCGAAATCGTCGAGCGCGCCCTGCAGAAGTTCGGCCCGCCCGTCTACGTGCGTCACGAAATCGTACATAACAAGCACGTCGTGGAGAGCCTCAAAGCCAAAGGCGCGCGTTTCGTCGAGGATCTTTCCGAAGTCCCGCCCAACGCGGTCACCATCTTCAGCGCCCACGGGGTGGCCAAGAGCGTGGAGGAAGCGGCAGCGGCGCGTCGGCTGCCGGTGCTCAACGCCACCTGCCCGCTGGTCACAAAGGTGCATAATCAGGGCAAGCGTTACGTCGGCCAGGGCCGCCGGCTCATCCTCATTGGCCACGCCGGCCACCCTGAGGTCGAAGGCACGATGGGCCAGATCGCCGAGCCGGTCACGCTGGTGCAGACCGAAGGCGACGTGGCCAAGCTCGACATCCCCTCGGACACCCCGGTCGCCTACGTGACGCAGACCACGCTGTCGGTCGACGACACGCGCGGCATCATTGCAGCGCTGCATAGCCGCTTCACCGACATCGTCGGTCCGGAGACGCGCGACATCTGCTACGCCACGCAGAATCGGCAGACTGCCGTGCGCGAACTCTCCCAACTGGTCGACGTTATCCTGGTGGTCGGTGCCAAGAATAGTTCCAACTCCAACCGATTGCGCGAAATCGGCGAGGAGGACGGGACTCCAAGCTATCTCATCGCCGACGGCAGCGAAGTGGAGCCGGATTGGTTCCGCGACGCCGAAACCGTCGGCATCACCGCCGGCGCGTCGGCGCCGGAAGTTCTGGTCGAGGACGTGATCGACGCGTTGCGCCGGCTGGGTCCCGTCGAGGTGAGCGAATTGACCGGCCGGCAGGAGACCATCGAATTCCGCCTGCCGCCCGAACTGACCGACGGCCCTGCCGCCGGCCGGGCGACGGCAAAAGTCTGAACGCGGACGCCACACGGTTTTTCCGCCACAAACAACAACGAGGATTACGCTGTGACCGTATCATTGCGACAGAAAGTGGTTGTGGGATCCTACGTGCTGAGCCAGCGGCTCAAGGGGCGCAAGCGCTACCCGCTCGTGCTCATGCTGGAGCCGCTGTTCCGCTGTAATCTTGCCTGCACCGGCTGCGGCAAGATCGATTACCCCGACGCCATCCTCAACAAGCGCCTGTCAGTGCAGGAGTGCCTCGACGCGGTCGACGAGTGCGGTGCACCGATGGTCGCCATTCCCGGCGGCGAGCCGCTCATCCACAAGGAGATCGGCGAGATCGTCAAGGGCATCGTGGCGCGCAAGAAATTCGTCTCGCTGTGCACCAACGCCCTGCTTCTGGAGAAGAAGCTGCATCTGTTCGAGCCGTCGCCCTATTTGTTCTTCTCCGTGCATCTGGACGGATTGAAGCACCATCACGACAAGTCGGTCTGCATGGAGGGCGGCTTCGAGCGGGCGGTCGAGGCGATCAAGGCGGCCCAAGCCAAAGGCTTCTCCGTCAACGTCAACTGCACGGTCTTCGACGGCCATCCGGCCGAGGACATCGCCGCCTTCCTCGATCTGACCGAAGAACTCGGCGTCGGCGTGTCGATTTCGCCCGGCTACGCCTATGAGCGGGCGCCCGACCAGGAGCACTTCCTCAACCGGCGCAAGACCAAGGAGCTGTTCCGCAAGGTCTTTGCGCTCGGCAAGGGCAAGAAGTGGAATCTCACCCATTCGGGCATGTTCCTCGACTTCCTCGCCGGCAATCAGGAATTTCACTGCACACCGTGGGGCATGCCCACGCGCAATGTCTTCGGCTGGCAAAAGCCCTGCTATCTGCTCGGCGAAGGCTACGCCAAAAGCTTTACCGAGCTGATGGAAACGACGGATTGGGATTCCTATGGCACCGGCCGCTATGAAAAATGCGCCAACTGCATGGCGCATTGCGGCTACGAGGCCACGGCCGCGAGCGCGACCATGAAGCATCCGCTGCAAGCGGCGATGGTCGCCTGGAAGGGCATCAAAACCGAAGGCCCGATGGCGCCCGAGATCGACATGTCGAAGCAGCGGCCGGCACAATACGTGTTCGACGGCCAGGTGCAGCAGAAACTATCCGAGATCCGCGCCAACGAAGCGCGTGAGAAGGCAGCCAAAGCAGCGCGGACTTCAGCGAGCGCGGCTTAGGCTCTGTCGAGCCGACAGCAACCGCGCAGAGAATGTGCAACGAAAAGGCCCCGGGGGCTTTCTCCGGGGCCTGATCTTTGTGTGCAGATGCGCCGCCGGCCGATCAAGAAAAGACCGCCGTGTTCCCGGCCCTTTGTGTGCACATGCGCCCACTGGACGGTCCGCCTATCGGGCCGACCTGATATTCGCTGTACATTTGGATCGCATTCGGATGGCTCAGATTCTGGACCATGACCGGCGGATTGAAATTAGCGGTATATCCCGTTGAGATGACCGCCGTGCCGGCTTCGTTCTTGATCTCGGTATTCTGCGGGTTCGAGCCCTCAATAACGCCGGCCGAGCCTTCGACCAGTGCCGATGCGCCGCCGGCCGCGCGCACCAACGCGAAGGGCGTGACCGTCCATGTGCCGTCCGGATTGTACGAGACGTTGAACGAGGAATAGCCCGGCGTCGCATCACACAACGCCGCGGTTGCCGACGACGCAGTGAAGTTCATGACCGTCCCCGCCGTGTAGGTACCGGTCTGGACGTAGAACTTGATGATCGGCTGGCAATCGAGATTGGTGTTAGGCTGCGCGGTGACGAAGTTCGACAGGATGATGCCGCCCATCAACGTCTGCACCGCCGATCCCGCGTTGTAGTTGGCGAGCACCGGATTGAACACGGGCGTGATGATCCGGAACGATCCCTGCTGCGGTCCGCTGGTGGTAACGGGCACCGACAGGCCCAACGACGGACTGACAGTCATCGTCGTGGCGTTGTTTGTCGGCGCGCCGCCGGGAGCCGGTGTCAATCCGATGGGCTGAATTGCCGCAAGCTGGCCTGAGGGCTGGCCGACCTGCGGCGGCATTATCTGCTGCTGAACGCCAGCATAATTTTGCAGCACCATCGAGAAGGTCAGAACCGCGCCCGAAGTGGCGTAGGGCAACAGCGCCTGCGAATACAAACTGTTTGAGTAGACTTGCGCGCCGCCCGTGTAGATCGCCGGCTGCTGAAAGAAAAAGAAGTTCTGCAAAACAGGCGAGTTATTCCGAACGTTGATGGTGATCATGGTCGCCATGACGTGCTCCTGGATAGCCGG
>DATJTL010000128.1:0-18162 GCA_035503415.1 Xanthobacteraceae bacterium | reverse complement strand
AGCGCGACCGCAATCTGTTGGTCACGCGTCTGCTCGACGATCTCTACTGGGTGATGTCCTATTCGCGCTGGAAGGATGAGCGATATTTTCCGGCTTTCCGCGACGCGCTGCTGCGCGAGCATCCGCAGCTCACTGTCGAGGGATTGCGCAAGGCGCAGGAGTTCAATTTCCAGCGCTACTATTATGCGGGGATCGGCCGTTACGCGCCGGAGGCGGCCTATGCGCGCGGGCTTGCCGATCTTGGCGTGCTGGCGCGGCTGGTGCCGGCGAACGGCTATGTTCACGGGCCGCAGCCGACCAGCATCGACGCCGGCATCTACGGCTTCGTTGCCAACATCTGGTTCTTCGATATCGATACGCCGCTGAAGCGGTTCGTGGCGTCGCAGCCCAACCTCGTGCGCCACTGCACGGCGATCCACGCGATGGTGATGGCGCCGACGCGCGCGTAGGGCGAGCCGCGCCTCCTTAATTGAGTTGCGCGCCCGAGGCCTTGATCAGGGCCCGCCGCTCCGCCCCACCTGCTAAGACCTCACCCGTCCGCCATCGACATTGAGCGTCTGGCCGGTCATGAAGGCTGCGTCGTCGCTTGTTAGAAACGACAGCGCGCCGACGAGGTCGTCCGGTACTTCGACGCGCTTGATCGCCTGCAGGCTGGCGACGGCAAGAAACTCCTCGTCCATGTTGGAGAAGCCGGGACGCGGCTTACGCACGATCGTTCCCGGCGAGCGCGTCAGCCCCGGCGCGATGGCGTTCACCGTGATGCCGTCGGCGGCGAGATCCCCGGCCAGCGCCCGGGTGAAGCCGATGATGCCGCCCTTGCTGGCGACGTAATGCGCAAAGCCGGTGGTCACCGAACCGAATGTGCTCGAGGCCATGTTGACGATGCGTCCCCATTTGCGCGCCCGCATCTCGGGAACGAACGCGGCGGTGACCAGGAATGTGCCGTCGAGATTGATGGAGAGGACGCGCCGCCAATCGGCAAACGTCATCGTGGCAAAATCCTGCTGCGGATAAATGCCGGCGCAGTTGATAACGATATCGGCGCGGCCGAATTTCGCCTGCACTTGTTTGGCCATCGCCGCGACCGAGCCCTCTTTCGACACGTCGCACATGACCGCGAGCGCGTTGCGCCCCGCTGCTTCGACGAGCTTCACGGTCTCCGCGCCGTCGGCCGTGTCGGCGATGGCCACGTGCACGCCGTCCTCGGCGAGACGCTTGGCGAAGGCCTGGCCGATGCCGTTGGCCGCGCCGGTAATAACAGCGACTTTGTCCTTATGCCCTTTACCCACGAAATCTCCCCCTTGAGTTTTATGCGTACCATTGTTTTGTGCACACCATTGTTTTGTGTGCACCATCCGCTTGCGATTTTATCGGGGATTTCCGAAGTAGCGTAGCCTGGACCGGCTTTCTTTTCCTCTCCCCCCGGTTGGCACACACCCGCTAACTGCTCCGCGCGCGGTGCCGCGCTCCTGCCTCCAGCTCAGGTTGTTGGCTTATGCCGACTTGATCTGCCAAGAGTGCGCGTCGGCTTCGATGCGGGCGATCGCTTCTTTGATCTCGCGTACATAGCCTATGAAAGTCCGGCCGAGCCAGTCCTGGCGCTGCACGATCAAATAACCGTGCTGCTCCACGACATAATATTTGTTGTTGCCGCACGTGAACGCGCGTTCCGACGCCATGGGAGCCTCCGTTTCGCCGTCAGCCCCACCAGCCCTTTCTTGAAATATAATCTCTCAGCTCGCGCACCGCTACAAACCGCGCTGCGTTTGAGTGACGCAAGTTGCCGGCGAGAACGGTGGCGCAGCGCTGGCGAAGCCCGCTTTGCGGTATGCGTGGGAGAGGAAGCGGATATGCTTGCTTTCGTCAGATCAGAAGGGAGGGAGCACATTTGTCGCCTGCACCGTCCCGTGCTACGCGCTCGCGATTGGAGCGCAAAAATGCCCGACGCCCTCGAACTCCTCAAAACCCGCCGTTCGTTCAAGGCGGTCGAACTGTCCGGTCCCGCCCCGTCGGCGGCCGATATCGACACGCTGTTGACCGTCGCCTCGCGGGTGCCCGACCACGGCAAGCTCACGCCGTGGCGCTTCATCGTGTTCGAGGGTGAGGCGCGGCGCGCGGCCGGCGACGCCATCGTCGCCGCCTTCCGCGCCAAATATCCCGACGCCAAGCCGGAGCAGGCCGAGGCCGAGCGGGCGCGATTGGCGCGCGCGCCGCTCGTCATCGCGGTGGTCAGCCGCGCCGCACCACACGTGAAAATCCCCGAATGGGAGCAGGTGCTCTCGGCCGGCGCCGCGACGATGAATCTCGTGCTCGCCGCACACGCGCTCGGCTACGGCGCGAGCTGGATCACCGAATGGTACGCCTACGACCGCGCCGTGCTCGATGCGTTGGGCCTAAAGCCGCACGAGAAGATCGCCGGCTTCGTCCACATCGGCCGGCCACCGGGCGCCCCCGAGGATCGCCCGCGCCCGCCGCTTGCGGAAATCGCGACGCGGTATCCGGTTTAATGGGCAACACCGAAATTGGCGCCATATTCAGTTGGACGGGGCGCACACGCGTTTAGTCCCGCCACGAATCCGCTGCGCCAACGCATTTGCTTCGGCAATATCGGCGGTGGAGATGTTAAAGCAGGGCAGGCTGCAGAGCGGTTCGCGCACGATCGGTTTGGTTACGGTCTCGCAGTCGACCACGATGGCCAGCGGTTGCTCGACGATCTGCCGCGTCAGCTGGCAAACTCGCTGCCGAATGTCCTCAGAATAGCACAACTCGACGTGAGGGTCTGGATGGCTGAAGACCTCTTTGGTCTCCGTATTCCGGAACGCGATGGTCGCCCGTGCTTCAACTCGAGTGATTGCGCTGGCCGGGATGTCAATGCGGCCCTTCGGATTCACTAACGACAACGCGATGTCGTCGGCGCTGGCGCAAGCCGATCCGAGCCCGCCGGTCGCTGCCAAGATGATCGCGATCAGCCGCACGGAACTCATTAGCTCTAGCTGGCGATGGTGCCGGCACGGTGCGCGAGCTGCATCTTCGCGACCCGGCTCACGATGATGATAGCGACGATCTCCAGAGCGACGCTGCTGCAATCGGCCATGATGTCGGTGATGCTTGAGGCCACGATTTCGGAAACCTCCTTGGCATTGAGACCGAGCCGAAACGAGAGTTGGCCAAGGAAATTGCTCAGAAGCCAAAGGAACCACCACCACGGCAGCAGTGCGCCGCGCTCTTGGTGCTGCCATCCTAGCGGGTTGGCGCTGACCTGCCAGAGTTCCTTCATCGCCTGATATGGCTTCCACAGATTGGCGACGGGGACGAAAAACCAGCCGACCGCCCAGCCCGGCGTAAAACGCAAGTCGCTGGCCCCGAGCGGCTTCTTGTTGCAGTTGAGCACGTAGATCCAGCGGCTGAAGACGATGACGGTGACGATGTAGAGCGTGAACTGGCTCAGGCCGATGATGCGTTGCCGCATATCGTCGGCCGCCGCGGCATCGGTCATGTCGGGGCCGCTGACGGCACCGCTCTGAATCTGCTGGAGCAACTGGTACTCGAACACGCCCGACACCACGGCAACGACGTCGAGCGCTAGACCCACCCACAGCACGACGAGCAGGATCTTGGTAATTGCGCCGGGATCGCGAAAAGCTTCCAAGCCGGCGCCTGGCGAGGACTGCGGGCCGGGGGGCGGCGGTGTGGTGCCCGATTGTGTTGTTTCCAACGTCATTGGCCGCTCCAAACGTCGTGTGTTTTCAGAGGATGTCGCGTTTTTTCGACTATCAGCTCACTGCAACGACAGTGTAACGGCTCGCGGACGTCGAAAGAAGCGTTCGGCAGCGCCAGCGCGACACGATTTACCCCGCCGTACGCCGTCGATACGCCTCGATCGCCTCGCGCAGCGGTGGCGGCATCGGCACCGGCTGGCGCGTCTCGAGTGACATCATGGCGGTGACCATGCGGGCACGCAGCCGTTCGATCCCGTCGCGATGGCAGACGATGGCGATGGACAGCGACGAGCGGCCGATACGTTCGACCAGAAGCGTGAGGTCGATGATCTCGCCCATGCGGCTCGGAATCCGAAAGTCGCATTCGATGTGGACGAAGGGAAAGCCGTAGCGGCCGGCCATGATCAATTCGGCGTAATCGTGCCCGAGCTCGTCCTTGTACCAGTCCTCGATCACGCCGTTGAACATGTCGAAGTAGTGCGGGAAGTAGACGATGCCGGCGGCGTCGCAATGGGAAAAGCGGACCGGCACGCTGCGGGTGAACGCACGCGGCGGCGGCGCAAATCGATCCTCGTGCATGGGGTGCTTTTCCCGCTCGAACGGACGTGACCGTTCGGCTCACAGCCCCTCGAACAAGGCCGTGGGGCTGATCATGTAAGTGCCGCCGAGCGTAGACCCGCTTTCACCAAGATGCCAAGCCTGCTTACCCTGCTTGGTCCCGCACCTACCTGGTTTTCAGCTGGTCCGCGGATTTGAGGATGATCTCCGGCTTGCCTTGATAAAGCTTAACCGGCCCGCTGATCGCAACCTGCTTTCCCGCCAGCGCCTTCGCGCCGGGAAATTTGCCGAGATCGTCGACGAAGATCACTGCGGTCAACGCGTTATCAGGAAAGCGGCCGCCGATATCGATGAAGGCCGCGCCGGAGCGTCCGACATGAACATCGCTCACGGTACCTTCGACCGTCACCGTCTGGCCGATACGAGCCTTCACATCGACCGGGGCGATGGTTTGCGGCTCCGCCAGCGCGGCACTCGCCGTCACGCTCAATGAAAGTACGAGAATGGACACACGCATCTGGATCTCTCCCTGTGTTGCTCAACTGCTGCCCAACGCCAATGCTCATCATTACGCACGAAGAACATAAAGGGAACATAAAATTGGTGCGGCGTCAACGTAAAGTTGCGATTCGTGTCGGCGCATTTGTCCAAGGGTCGGAAAGGCGCCGCCGCATCGCCTTACGGAGAGGATGGGTCACTTGTGATGTAGTGGCCAAAAACCGACAATCGATGGCGCCCGGACCTCGCTAAAGGATCAGCGGACCGTGGCGGAGAAACGGATCATGAGCAACGGCAGTACAGTGTCGCTCAAGGTGCTGGAAGCGCGTATCGCCATTGTGCGCGATAACATCCGGCAGCTTGTCGAGCAGGCCGCCGCGTTGTCAGGCGCCGAGGATGAAGAGCGCAATGCGGAGCGGATCGCGCAGCAGAATGAAGAACTCGATCGGCTGATCCGCGAACGCGACGCGCTCGTGAAGAAATAGCGAACGCTGCCGGGTGCGGCGGCGGACGGATCGTTCGGGCGCAGTGGCTGGAAGCTATTTCCCCGCCGCTTTGCGCAGAGCCGCGTTGATGCGCTCCTGCCAGCCGGGGCCACCTTCCTGAAAGAAGTCGAGCAAGTCGCGGTCGATGCGCAGCGTCACCATTTCCTTCGCGCCGGGCACAGAAGCGGCCTTCGGCGGCAGTTCGGCGGGTTTCGGCGCAGTCACCGCCTTGAAGGCCCGTTCGGCGGCGGCGCGTGGATCGGTCGGTCGTCGGCTCATGGCACGCTTATAGCAGGGTGTGACACGCTCGCGCACTCAGATTTTGCCGCGCCGCCTTGAAGGCGCAGCACCGCAGCACCGCGTTTTGATCGCGCAGGCAGCGATTGCGGGCCGCGATCAGGTCGCCGTCGATGTCGGCCGACGCCGCTCAAGCTTGCTTCGCCGCGATCGTGTCGTTGATCGCGCGCAGGAGCGTGAGCAGCGCGCTGTTGAGCGGGGTGGGGATGCCGTGGCGTTCGCCGGCGGCGACGATGGCTCCGGTCAAAGCCTCGATTTCGAGCGGCCGGCCGGCGAGGCGGTCGAAATACATCGAGGTGCCGAGTTCGCCCGAAAACGTAAATAGCGTCTCCAGTGCACGCACCGGCTCGTCGTCGTCGAAGCGCGCGCCCTCGGCGCGTCCCACCGCCACCGCCTCGTCGAGGATTTTGACACACAGATCCTTGACGTCGGGACGCCGCAGCACGGCCTGCCGCTGCAGGGTCAGCGTCGTGATTGGATTGGCAAGCGCATTGATCAGAAGCTTGCGCCAGACGAGCGTGGCAAAGTCGGCGCTCTTGCCGATACGAAGCGCCGTGCCCTCGAACAGGCGTGCGAAGTCGCGGCCGTTGTCGTCATCCGGCACCGCAATATCCGCATCGGCACCTTGGCGGAGCCGTACGCGGTCGGGGGCGAGCCGCTCACCGTTGTAATAGACGATCGCCGGCAAGATCGTCGCGCCTTGCGTGAACGGCGCCACGCGCGCCACATGGTCGATGCCGTTTTGCAGTACGGCAATGCGCGTCGAGGGGGCGCATAACGGCTTGAGCCATCGCGCTGCCGACACGGTCTGATGCGTCTTGACGCACAGCAGCACCCAGTCGGCCGGATTTTTGACCTGCGACGGGTCGGTGAGCGTAGGCATCGGCACCTCTATGGTGCGGTGTGGTTCCTCCAGCGTCAGCCGCGCGAGCGGCTGGCGCGCGCAACCGACCACGTCGTATCGGCCGGTGGCGGCGATGCAGCCGGCGGCTACGCCGCCGATACTGCCAAGGCCGACAATGGCGACGCTCAAACGCTTTTCACTTTGGCTTTGACTCTCGGGCAGCGACGACAACCCAAACCCTCACGGCTAAAATGCGCCGAGAGGGTAGCCGGTATGGGGCGCGACGCAATGTGCGCACTCGATCGGCAGGTGAACCCGTCATCCGCGTCGGCGCCTTTCACGGCCGGTCGGCGCGAGGCCGTCCACTCTGCCCGCGACAGGTGCTCACCACCAGCCGCGGCGATGGTAGGCACCATAGTGTGGGCAAATACACTTGGATCCGGCCGACCCGCTGTAGGGCTGGCCATAGCAATCGCCGTGGATCGGCGCGTCGGGCGCGCAGTTCTGCTGGGACTGCGCCAGCACTATCGATGTCGCGCCCAGCAAGAGCGCCACGGCGACGGTCAATTTTCTCATTGTCATTGGCAATCTCCTTTGGTTCGTGCCGCCCGTATTGGAACCCTTAAATCCAAGACCTGTTCCTGGATCCAAGACCTGTTCCTGGATCCAAGACCTGTTCCTCGATCCAAAACGTGGATCCAAGACGTGTTCCTCGGGTCGGCTACCGTGACCGAAAATGGAAAGGCCGGTCCGGGGACGGACCAGCCCTTCCACGTCATGCGCCGTCGGCTGGATTATCGCTGTGAGCCGATTCCCATACCTGAGCCGCAGCTGACACGCGGGCCCGGCCCGCCGCGGTCGCAGTTAGGGGGCGAGATGCCCTCATCGTAGAAGCCCGGGGCGTCACCAAAGCCCGGGGCGACATCGTAAAATGCCTGCGCGAAGCTTGTGGTGCTCATTGCCAGGGTGGCTCCCAGCAGCAGTGCCGCGGTTGCCGCGAGTTTTTTTGTCGTCATGTGCAGTCTCCCTCTTTCGCACTGCATCGAAAACACGGGAGTGCATTGTTTGTTCGCTCACAATATTTTGCACTGCACTGAGAACAATTTTTTGCGCCGAAGTGGAATAAGCGTCGCGATCGCGCCAAACCGATTTATCTGACGTGCCCGGCGGACACCCCAGTTGCCTCTTGTTCCGGCATTGACTATCGCAGGGGCGGCGAACTAATCAAAAACCGCAACGATGAAAAATCCGCCTACTCAAAAACCGCAATGATGAAAGCCGCGCCGCGCGTGGCGACGGAAACCGCATGGCTGACTACCTCGCAATCGATCCCGCAACCGCGGAACGGCGACAGATTTACCGGACGCTGGTCGGCTCGGTGGTGCCGCGTCCGATCGGCTGGGCATCGACGGTGAACGAGCAGGGGCGCACCAATCTTGCGCCGTTCAGCTTTTTTACCGTCGTCTGCGTCGTGCCGCCGATGGTTTCGCTGACCATCGCCCGCAATCCGGACGGCAGCGAGAAACACACGCTGAAGAATATCCGGCAGACTGGCGAGTTCTGCTTCAACGTGGTGACCGAGGCGGTGTGGAAGGAAATGGTCGACTCGGCAAACGGTTTCCCGGAACACGATTCCGAATTCGAGGAGACCGGGCTGACGCCGATTGCCAGCGTGAAAATCAAGCCGCCGCGCGTCAAAGAGGTGCCGATCCACTTCGAATGCAGACTGCACCAGGTGATCGAACTCGGCCCCAACCGGCATCCGCTGGTGATCGGCGAAGTGGTATTCATGCATGTCGATCCGGCCTGCATGACCGGCGGTTATATCGACATGCGCAAGCTCAATCCGATCGGGAGGCTCAACGGCTTCTTTTATTCCACTATCGGCGAGATCTTCGAGCGCAAGTTCGACGACGGCCAGCCGCGCTGACGGCCGCGGGCTTTATTGCGCTTCGTCGCAGCGATTCGATAGACTGCGCTGGCGTACTGATGGCGTTGCGTCCCTGCGACAGGTGAGCCTATGGCACATGTGACCTACAAGGTGGTCCGCCACGAAGACGGCTGGGCCTATACCGTCAACGGCGTTTTTTCCGAGAGCTTTCCCAGCCATGCCCAGGCGCTCAATGCCGCGCGGCGGGCGGCCGCCGAACAGCGAGCGCCGGGGGAGAGCGAAACCATCGAGTACGAGGACGCAAACGGCAATTGGCACGTCGAGCGCGCGCTCGGCCGCGACCGGCCGGAAACCGATGTGGATGACAGCTCCTCCTAGAGCATGATCCGGAAAAGTGGAGACCGGTTCTCCGAAAAGATCATGTGCGATCAAAGCGAGCTGATGAGCCGCGTATCGTTGCGGCGAAAGCCAAATCCGCTCCACTAAAGGGATGCGGCGAGTGAATGGCCCGTCAGGGCATAGATGAGGATGCCCACCGCAAGGATCGCCGCCATGAGCAGGAGCGGGGTCAGCAGGCGGATGTCGTTCTTCCGATCGAGGTCGTTTCGATGATACGCCATCGCGCACATTCCTTCACCTGAAGGGTAACGGGCGCGGCGGGCGGATCGTTCCTCAATCTATTTTTTTCGAAAGACCTCGAGCCGTAGCGGCAGCACGGCGCCGAACCAGGCGGCGTGCGCACTATGATCGGCATAATTGTCGCCGCTTTCCGGGTGCAGCAACACCGTCAAGCCGTCGCGGTTGAGCATCAGCCAGGGCACAAAGCGCGCCAGCATCTCGCTCGGAAAAGCGATCTGGTACATCGATTGCGGATGCGGCCCGACCAGTTCGTCGTGCCAGCGTCCGAGCTTGGCCTGCGGAAATTCCGCGCCAACCTGCTCGCGCAAGCGCTCGGCGCGCGCGCGGCTCGTCGCCGGGTCGTAATAAACGTGGGCATGATACTCGGCGATCGTGCCCGGATCTTTCGCCGGCGATATGCGCGCCTGTGATGTTGCAGACATGGCGGAGGGGCCTCGAGCGAATGTTGACTTATTTGTAGCTCGAATGGCGGCGGAACGAAATGCCGCAACGACGATTCTGCCGCGTGCGGAAAATCACCTCACTGCGGCTGTATCGCCGCGTGCCTGGGGTGAAACAGACTCGCCAGCAGCACGGCGAGGATGCCGGTGAGGAAAATGCCGTCGAAAGTGCCGGCGCCGCCGATGGAAGCAACCGGCGCGCCGAGCCCGCTCACGTGATTGAGGTTGGTGAGGTCGGCGCCGATCAGCGTGCCCAAGCTGCCGGCGATGTAGGCGAGCGGCGCCGCGCGATCGCCGGCCAGCACCAAGGCGACAACCGCTGTTACCACGACGGGCAGAAATATCGGTACGGCGATGCCGACGCCCCGCACCGGCTCTGCCAGCCAGTGCAGCACCAGCGCGACGATGGCGGTCGCTATCATTCCTTGAAACCAGAGCCGGCGCGTGACCAACAGATAAAGCGACACCAGAGTCGGAATGACCGCGCCGCCGATATTGACCGCGATCGCGGTGCCTTGCGGATTGGGCACGTGGGGGATGACCCAGTACATGCCGAAGTAATCCTGGACTACTTCGGAAGACATGGGCTCAGGAGGCAAGTGCGCCACCGTGACGTTGAAATAGCTGCCGACCAGCGAGCCGAACAGCAGAAGCAGGGCGGTCGAGGAGCTGACACCAAGGCTCAAAAACGCGTAACGCAGCGTCGACAGTAAAAGAATGACGACGAGCAGGTAGATGGCGACCAGGATGGCGAAGTAGCCGGGAGTGAGCGGCAGATATTGATAGTCGTCTACCGGCACCGGGGGGCCTCCCGCCTGCCAATGTCGGCCGCCGGGCGGTGGATCGGGGCGTCGTCTATGGGCGCTGCAAAACCTTCGGCCTGGACGAGCGCGGCAAGCATAGGCGAACTCCGTTCCCTCGATATCCGCCCGCTCTGCCTCGTTATTCGACCTGCCTTGCTACTCCAACGCGCGAGCCTATAATTCGCCGCTTCCTTCGGGCAGGGAATTTTCGCTGTGGCGCCGCTGGGAGCCAAATCGGTCGCGATCATCATGGGCAGCCAGTCGGACTGGCAGACCATGAAGCATGCCGCCGAAATTCTTAACGCGCTCGGCGTGTCGTATCAGACGCGGATCGTTTCCGCGCATCGCACTCCCGAGCGGCTCTACGCCTTCGCCAAAGGCGCCAAGGCGGCCGGCTTCAAGGTCATCATTGCCGGCGCCGGCGGAGCCGCGCATTTGCCGGGGATGACCGCGGCGCTCACCAGCCTGCCGGTGTTCGGGGTGCCGGTTGAATCGAAGGCGCTATCGGGTCTCGATTCGCTCTATTCCATCGTGCAGATGCCGCCGGGTGTTCCGGTCGGCACGCTGGCGATCGGTCAGGCCGGCGCGATCAACGCCGCGCTGCTCGCGGCCAGCGTTTTAGCGTTGAGCGATCCGGCGCTGGGCGACCGGCTCGATGCCTGGCGGGCGCGCCAGAGCGAAGCGGTCGCCGAAGAGCCGAAGGATTCCGGCGTGTGAGTGCAATCGTTCTCGAGCCGCAGGCTACGATCGGCATCCTTGGTGGCGGTCAGCTCGGCCGCATGCTGGCGTTGGCGGCGGCTCGGCTCGGCTTTAAGTGCCACGTTTTTGCGCCGAGCCCGGACTCGCCGGCCTTCGACGTCGTGCACCGGGTGACCTGCGCCGACTACACCGACACCGAAGCGCTCGACCGCTTTGCCGCCGACGTCGATGTGGTCACCTACGAGTTTGAAAACGTGCCGGCCGAGACGGCGACGTTTCTTGCCGCGCGCGTTCCGGTTCTGCCCGACCCGAATATCCTGGCGATCACTCAGGACCGGCTTGCGGAAAAGAACTTCGTCGGCGGCCTCGGCATTCCCACTGCCGCGTTTACCGCCGTCGGCGGACCGGACGAGCTGGTAGCGGCGGTCAAGCGGATCGGGACGCCGGCCGTGCTGAAGACCCGCCGCTACGGCTATGACGGCAAGGGCCAGGCCACGATCAAGAACGGCGCCGATCCGCAAGCGGCCTGGCGCGAGGTCGGCGGGCAACCCTGTATTCTCGAAGCTTTCGTGCCGTTCGAGCGCGAAATTTCAGTCGTGGCCGCGCGTGGGGGGGACGGCACCGTCGAATGTTTCGACGTGACGGAGAACGAGCACCGCGATCATATTCTCAAAATCTCCCGCGTGCCCGCCGTCTTGTCCGCCGCCGGAGCGGTCAGGGCACGGCAGATTGCCGAGACGCTTGCGCAGAAATTCGGCTACGTGGGCGTGCTGGCGGTGGAAATGTTCGTGTTGCCGGCAGGGGCCAGTGGCGCCGTCGAGCTCCTGGTCAACGAGATCGCGCCGCGCGTGCACAATTCCGGTCACTGGACGCTTGACGGCGCATCGGTGTCGCAGTTCGAGCAGCATGTGCGGGCGGTGGCCGGCTGGCCGCTGGCCAAGCCCATTCGCCATGGCCGCGTGGAGATGACCAACCTCATCGGCAATGAGGTCGAGGATTATCGCCGCTGGCTCTCCGTCCCCGGCGCCGCCGTCCACCTTTATGGCAAGGTCGCGGTGCGGCCGGGCCGTAAAATGGGGCACGTTACCCAAGTGTTTACGGAACCCAAGTGTTTACCGACGAGTGACGGTGCCGCATAATCGCGCGACCTTCGGAATTGGGACACCAGCCGGCGCAAAACCGCCGCTGCATGTGGACTTTCCGGCATTATTCTGCTAGACGCCGCGCCAAGGTGGCGTAGCCGGCACAGCTATGCCGCCATTTCATTCCCTGCGAACCGACTGCAAAAGGAGCACGCGTGCAGGTTCTCGTCCGTGACAACAATGTCGACCAGGCCCTCAAGGCGCTGAAGAAGAAGATGCAGCGCGAGGGCATTTTCCGCGAGATGAAGCTCCGCGGCCATTACGAAAAACCCTCAGAACGCAAAGCGCGAGAGAAGGCGGAGGCGGTCCGCCGCGCCCGCAAGCTTGCCCGCAAGCGCTTGCAGCGGGAGGGCCTGCTGCCGGCCAAGCCGAAGCCCGTGGGGCCGGGTGCCGCGGGCAGGTCTGGACCGCCGCGCGCTCCGCGCTTCAGCTGAGTATTAAGTACATTGTACATTGTAGCCTCTTGGACGAACGGCGCGGGCCCCGCAGCCCGCGCCTTTGTTTTGTCGGGCGCACCAACTATCGTCTAGCTTCGCCCTGGGAACAAAAGTTCCATTTGCGGGGTGCCGTGAGGCATTGAATGAAAGGACCAGCGACCGCCAATCCCGGCGGCAACAGGCCGACAAGGCGCAGAACTCTCGCTGTCGCGGCATTGATCATCGCCGCGTCGGCGCTGGCCGGCTGCGCGTCGCTGGGCAGCCCGTCGGTCGCCGAGAATAACGACGACGCGCTCTACGGGCCCTCGCAGTCCAATCTGACCTCGCTGAGCGAGGTCATCCAACAACATCCATCGGATCCGCAAGCCTACAACATGCGCGGCTCGGCCTATGGCGAGGCCGGGATGAACGAGCAGGCGCTGGCCGACTTCAACAAGGCGATCGGTCTCGACCCGCATTACGCGCAGGCTTACGCCAATCGCGGGCTCGTCTACCGGCACATGAACAATCTCGAACCGGCGCTCGCCGATTACAACAAGGCGCTGTCGATCGAACCGTCATACGCAGCCGCCTATCTCGGCCGCGGCATTGTCTACAGCCTGCAAGGCCAGACCATGCAGGCGCTCGCCGACTTCAACAAGGCGATTGCGCTGCGGCCCAACAATGCGGAAGCCTATTACAATCGCGGCCTGCTTTATCAGAGCCAGGGTCAGCATCAATTTGCCATCGACGATTTCACTACCGCGATCGGGCTTGGGCCGCAGCGCGAGCAGCCATACGTGGCGCGCGCGCTCTCATACCTGGCCGGCAACAACAACAGCTCCGCCGCGACTGATCTCGATCAGGCGGTGCAGCTTAATCCGTCCGACGCGAAAGCCTGGACGACCCGCGGTCTCGCCTATGAGCGCCTCGGGCAGAAAGACAAAGCGGCCGGCTGTTACGCCAAGGCGCTCAACCTCAACGCCAAATACGAGCCCGCCGTCGCCGGTTTTGCGCGTGTCGGCGGCCAGGTCGGCAAGACGTATCAGACGTTCTAGAATTCAGTCGGGTCCGGCTTTTTGTTTGGGCGCGATCTTTCGCAAGGCCGATTGGATTGCGCTGCCGCAATCCTCAATCCATCTCCCCGGCCAGGAAGCGAGCGACGGCAAAGAGCGCGCCGTTGGCGTCGAGATCATCGTGTCCGCCGTCGAGGAATCGCACGATGTGCTTCGGCTTATTGGCGAGTTCGAACATCTTCTCACCCATCGCATAGGGAACGACATGATCGTGCACGCCGTGCAGGATTAGGAGAGGGGCGTTGACCTTGCCGATCCTCCGATCGGAATGGAACTGATCCTTCATCAACAATCGGACCGGCAAGAACCAGTAACGCAGCGAAGCCACAGCGGCGGCGGAGGTGAACGGCGCCTCTAAAATCAGGCGGCCGACCGGCTTTTGTGCCGCGACCGCGACCGCCACGCCGGTGCCGAGCGACTCGCCCCACAGCACGATCTGTTTGGTCGGATAATGCGCGGCGGCGAACGCATAGGCGGCTTCGCCATCGGCGATGAGGCCGCGCTCGCTCGGGCTGCCGGGATTGCCGCCAAAGCCCCGGTATTCGAGCGCGACCAGGCCGATACCGGACCCGACGAGCTTTTTGAAGCGGTCGACGCGGAAACGGAGCGATCCGCCATTGCCGTGGAAATAGACGATGACCGGCTTGTCGCCTTGTGGCGCGACATACCAGGCGGTGACGTGAACGCCGTCACTCGCCGTGAGCGGCACTTCCTCGGCCTCAGGCAAACCCGCCTGTGCGGGTGTCGTGTGTACAGTTTCCGGAAAATACAGCAGCGAGCGCTGTGTCACATACAGTACGGCAGCGACGCCGACGTAGAGGCATAGCGCGATGATTGCGATCCACTTGCCGACCGCGATCGTGTAAGAAGCCGAGAGTAGCCGCCCGCCGGTCCTTTTTCGCCTGCCGGCGTCACTCTGACCTTGCGCGTCCAATTTGCCGGCGCCGCCGACGGTCGCGTGAGCGCCGGTCGCGAGGGGGCGACCCACCAAATTTCGCAATCGAGAAACGCGCAATGGCGCCAGCATGACTGCGATGCGCGACGAGCCGTAAAAAAGCCGACCGGCTCGCAAGAGCCGGCCGGCCGAATTTTGCCCGCAGGGGGCGGCTTCACCGCCCGTCTGCTCAGATCCAGATTTGCTCAGGGGCAGACCTGGACAGGTCGGATCCGATAGCCTTGCACCTCTTCAATCCAAACCCGGCGCCGCTCCCAATGACAGGGACCGCCCGCATAGGCAGGGCCAGGTCCATAATAGGCAACCGGAGGCGGCGGGGGTGGCGGATAGGCGTAATAGGGCGGCGGCGGAGGCGGGTTGTTCGCAATCGCGCTACCCACGACAGCGCCGGCAATCACGCCGCCGAGCACGCCTGCGCCGACGGCGCAGCCGAAGCAGCCGGCATTCGCATGACTCGGCGCGGCCAGCGTGGCGAGACCGATGCTCGCCGCGGCGGCAAGGCCGATGACCGATTTGTGCATGTTTTCTCCTCGTGCGCTCGGCCCGGAGCCGACGCAGAATGTTTTGAACCGGAAGTCCCCGACGTACCCCCGACTAATCCTCAAGAACCCCTCATTGCCATAGAGGATCGACTCTTTGGCGGAAGTTTGGTGCGCGAGGCGAAATCCCCCGTCAAGTCGGGCAATTATCGCAGGTGGACAAATTACGGCGTCCCCAAACGGAGACGCCGCAATGCGTCGTAACCGACGGAAGCCGCGCTCTCAGTAGCAGGCGCGCACCCAGCGGTAGCCATTCCACACGGTCCGCCATGTGCACGGTCCATAGGGGTACGGCCCATAGTACCCGTAGGGGTAGTACGGCGCCGCCAAGGCGCCACCGACAACGGCGCCGGCTATGAAGCCGCCGGCGACCGCACCCGGGCCCCACCAGCCGCCATGCCAGCCACCACCGTGCCAGCCGCCACCCCAGCGCGCTTCCGCGACACCCGAAGTGGCCATTACCGCCACGGCGATGGTTGCCGCAGCGATCACACCAGTCACGATCTTCTTCATGAGATTACCTCGATAGGATGTGATGTCACCCACTTCCGACCGGCCCCTTTACCGTAAAGTTCGCACTTTATCATGAATGTCTACTGAACAAAGGCGCCTGAATGTGGCCATCATTTGGGAAAGTTAAGGACTACTCTGCATGCCGCTTACCTACGCCATCGGCGATATCCATGGCTCGCTCGACAAACTGAGAAGCCTGCTCGCGGCTTGCCAGCAGCACGCCGACGGGCGCGAGCTGCAGTTCGTGTTCTTGGGCGATTACATCGACCGCGGGCCGGATTCCGCCGGCGTCGTCCGCCTGATGATGAGTCTTCAATTGGAATTGCAGGAGCGTCTGATCGCGCTCAAAGGCAATCACGAGGCGTGGGCGCTGGGGCTCCTCGACGGCACGGCGCAGGTGATGACATGGCTGAACAACGGCGGCGGCGAAACGCTCGCCAGCTATGGCGCCAAGGGCATCGGCGATTTGCCGCGTGTCCATCTCGACTGGATGCGCTCGCTGCGGTTGTCCTACGACGACGGCCGCCGGTTTTTCGTCCATGCCGGTGTCGATCCGGACCGGCCGCTCGATGCGCAGGACGATTCCGTCCTGCTGTGGATCAGGGAGCCGTTCCTGACAGACGACCGCGACTATGGGCGCTTGATCGTTCACGGTCACACGCCGCTCGGTGGGGGAATGCCGGAGCTGCGCAGCAACCGGCTCAATATCGACACGGGGGCGGTGTTCGGCGGACCGCTGACGGCTGCGGTGTTCGACGATAGCCAGACCCATCCGCTCGCCTACTTGCAGGCGCGATGAGGGGGCGAGGCAGCCGGCATCCATGACGACCGCCCCGAGAGAGGGTAGTATGCGTCAATATGTCACATACTAAGAGATGACTAAGGGATGGATGGCGCCCTGCCGCTGCAATCCGTGCAAATCGCGCTGCCTCGGCAGGTTATGTTTGCAGCCTGATTCGCGGGGAGCGGCGGGCATTCAATGAGACGCAGTGCGGAACGGTCGCAGCGCAGGACGGTCGCACCGCGGCGGGCGCCGGCCAAGCCTTTACCCGCCCGAGCTGCCAAAGAGCGATCGGAGGAGGTCGCGAAGCCGCCGAAGGCTCAACGGCGTTCGACCGCCATGCGGCTTGCGGCCGAGGTGGAGCGGCTTGCCGCGCAGCTTGAGCAATCACGCGCGCGCATCGCCGATCTCGAGGCCAAGATCGACATCGATCCGCTGACCGGACTGTTGAACCGCCGCGGCTTTGAGCGCGAGCTCGCCCGCTCGGTCGCCTACGTCAAGCGCTACGGCACCAGCGCGGCGTTGGTCTATTTGGATCTCGACAGCTTCAAGCCGGTCAACGACCGCCACGGCCACGCCGCTGGCGACGCAGTGCTCAAGGCGGTCGCGGCGGCACTCGTGGACCACGTGCGGGCGTCCGATGTTGTCGCGCGGTTGGGCGGTGACGAATTCGTCGTGCTGCTATGGAACGTGAGCGGCCCTGCCGCCGCAGCCAAGGCCGTTGCGCTGGAGCAGGCGATCTATTCGACGCCGGTACGCTGGGACATCTCGACGCTGGTGGTCGGCGCCGCCGCCGGCGTGGCGCTCATCGGCGCCCTCGATGCGCCGGCGGAAGCGCTCGGACGTGCCGATGCGGCGATGTATGTGCGTAAGCGCGATCGCAAGGCCGTTATGCACAGGCCGGCAGACGGGGTCAGGCAATAATGTCAGGCGTGAGCTGGTCTTCGATGAAGGTAATACGGTCGCGCAGATACAGCTTGCGCTTCTTTAAGCGCTGCACCTGAATGATGTCGGCGCCGGGCGAATCCTGCAGCGCCGCAATCGCGGCATCGAGGTCGCGATGCTCCTGCAGCAAGCGCGCCAGCTGCGCCCGAAGCTCGCGTTCTTCCTCTTGCGTCATTTCCGCCTTGGTCGCGCCCCGCCGGCAGGATTGCCGCGACGGGGGACGGTCGTACGACCGGTAAGTGGCGGCTGATTATCGCGTTTCGGTTAACGCCGGACAAGCCCGCCTCGCTCTCGGCATCGTGCACAACCGGGACTTCCGCGGCTGCCTAATCGGAGTATGATACTTATGTGTCGAGGGCGAAGGGCGGTCCGTTAGACTGCAATCTCACGCAAGGAGGACAGGCTACATGGCGATTGAAGCGCATCTTGCCGAACTCGAAAAACGACACCGGGCTCTTGAGCTGGAAATCACGGAAGCGCAAACACACCCATCGGCCGACGATCTGAAAATTGCGGAATTGAAACGGAAGAAGTTGCAGGTAAAGGACGAAATCACGCGTTTGAAGCAGGAAACCGTCCTGCACTAGCGATTAAATCGCACGATCAATAGCAGCGCGCTCCCGCCGACGGGAACGCGCTCCATGTTTATCATCATTATTTAGATAAATGCTGCCATCGCCGGCCAACTAGGCGATGCGTGTGAGGATCGTTTCGACCTCGCCGGCTCCCGCGTCAGTCGCGGCCATCTCGATGGGGATGCTGTCCGATAATCGGCAAATGCCGTTCGGCCGGATCACACCCGCTTCGCCGCCTCGCGCAGCTTGAATTTCTGCAGCTTGCCGGTCGAGGTTTTAGGAATCTCGGCAAACACCACGTGGCGCGGACATTTGTAGGCGGCCAGCTTTTGCCGGCACCAGGCGAT
>DATJTL010000127.1:0-5170 GCA_035503415.1 Xanthobacteraceae bacterium | reverse complement strand
AGTACGGCAATCTATATCGGCATCGTCTATTCCTATCTGCCGTTCATGGTGCTGCCGCTCTACGCGGTGCTGGAAAAGCTCGACGAGTCTCTGCTCGAAGCGGCCGCCGATCTCGGCTGCCCGCGCTGGAAGACGTTCTGGTTGGTGACCGTGCCGCTGTCGTTGCCCGGCGTGGTGGCGGGAGTGCTGCTGTGCTTCATTCCCATCGTCGGCGAATTCGTCATTCCCGATCTGCTCGGCGGTTCGCGCAACCCGATGATCGGGCAGACGATCTGGATGGAATTCTTCGGCAATAAGGACTGGCCGACCGCCGCGGCGGTGGCCGTCGTGCTGACTTGCCTTCTGGTCACGCCGATCGTTCTCTTTCAGCACCAGGCGATGCGCGGCGCGGAGCGGGCCTGAGCATGCGTAAGGTGACCTCGTTCAATGTCCTCGCCATCGCGCTCGGTATCGTCTTCCTCTATCTGCCGATCGTCGTGTTGGTGATCTATTCGTTTAACGCCTCGCGCCTGGTCGCGGTGTGGGGCGGCTGGTCGACGCACTGGTACGCCGAACTCGCGGGCGACGCCGCAATCCTCGATGCGGCATTCATCAGCCTGCGTGTGGCGTTCGTCTCGGCAAGCGCGGCGACGCTGTTGGGCACGCTTGCGGCTTTGGCGCTCGTTCGCTTCGGCCGCTTCCGCGGCCGGCTCTTGTTCTCGTCGATGATCTATGCGCCGCTGGTCATGCCGGAAGTCATTACCGGGCTGTCATTGCTGCTTTTGTTCGTTGCCATCGCGATTGATCGCGGCTTCTGGACCGTGGTCATCGCACACACCACGATGGCCACCTGCTTCGTCACCGTCATCGTTCAGTCGCGCCTGGTCGATTTCGACATGAGCCTGGAAGAGGCGGCGATGGATCTCGGCGCCCCGCCGCTACGCACGTTTCTGACCGTGACCTTACCGCTGATCCTGCCGGCGATCGCCGCCGCCTGGATGCTGGCCTTTGCGCTGTCGCTCGACGATCTGGTGATCGCCAGCTTTACCACCGGGCCGGGCGCGACCACATTGCCGATCCGTATTTATTCGGAGATACGCCTTGGCGTGAAGCCCGAGATCAATGCGGTGTGCACCATCTTCATCGCCGTCGTCGGCATCGCGGTATTGACCGCTTCGCTGCTTGCCAAGCTGACCGGCGCAAGAGGAACGCCAGCGCGGCCCTGAATTCAGTCTCGGCTCTCACCCGGGGGGCGAAACAGATAGAGCAGAAACCAGACCGGGACGATCACCAGCGAGCCGAGCAGCACATTAGGCAGCGCCCAAGCAACGCCTTGGCGCGCCAAGTCCTCGATATGCTCGGTCGAAAGTCCCGCCGCCCGCATCAGATCGTCGACGGTAAGACCAAAATGCGCAAGGATCGTCCCGACGATCAGCGACGCGATCAGCACCTTGACCACAGTGCGGGTGAAGCGCCTGAGCATCCGGGCCCCGTCGCGGGCCGCATGGCCCACTGATTCGTGCGTCGCGAATCATAGAGCATGAGCGGCAAAAAAGCCTGGTTTAGCCGCCGCTGCACGGCCTGCTCCGGCGGCTCGACCGCGGCGGGGCGGCTCTTTATCGCGACGCCGGCGGTGGGACCGGTGCAGCAACCGCAGCCGGCGTTGTCGCCACCGGGGCCGTCGAAGTCGCCGCAGCCGGCGTTGTGGCGACTGGTGCAGGCGTAGTTGCCGGCGTGGCAAACAGCTGATCGATGACCGTACGAACGGCATCGTCAGCCGAGTGCCTCCTGACCGCGTCGAGCAGGGGCGCGGCCGCATGCGAGCGGCGGATCAGGCTCGATGCATCGGGCAGGATAAGCGGGTCGTCCCAGAGGCCCTGAACGACGAACGGCAGGTCGAATTCGTCGGCGCTGTTGGTCGAGACCAAGGTCGCCGTTCCCTGCAAATCGACATCGCGGGCGGGAATGGAAGCCTGGCCGCCGAGCGTCAGCCGCACCGACGGGCCCTTGATTTGAAGGTTCTGAACCGAAACGTTCCCCTGTTCGATCTTGACGTTGAGCACGAGCTGATCGAACGGCGTGCGGCCGGTGCGGAAGTCGCCATTGCCGGACAGCGGCCGCTTCTCCAGCCGGCGCAGCAATTGCTCGACGTTGATGCCGGTGAGCCCGCCGTCATGCGCGTTGAGGCTTGCCGTTCCGCCCAGTGTATGGGTCACAGCCCACACCGAGTTTCCGGATCCTTCAAGGTCAAGGTTCAAGGTGCCGTGGCCCTGGAGCCTGTGCACGCCGAACATCTGCCCGAGGCAATTGGCGAGGTCGACTTCTGACAATTCCACGTGCGAGGTCACTTCGACGCCGCCATTGGCGGCGTCGAGCCCGAACGAGCCCGTGGCGGTGCCGCCGAACGCCTGCGACTCGCCGATCGCCACTTTCAGCTTGCCGTCGCGCATATTGACCGCGACCGCCGTGCGTCCCAGTTGGGCATCGCCAAGCTTGATGCTCGCGGCGGACAGACGCAGATCGAGATTGAAATCGGCGAGCCCATCGAGCGTGATCGGCAGCCGGTCCCAGGTACGCTCGTCGGTGGCCATCAGCCGCGTTCCCGCGACGTAAGTGGTCAGATCGAGAGTGTCCGCAGCAAGCGTGCCCTGGACGGCGCGATGATCGTCGGCCGCCAATGTGAGCACCCCTTCCGCGCGGTTGCCGTCGAGCTCGACGTTGACATCGGTGAGCGAAATCGTGCCGTTGCCGACGCTGCTCTGTGCGCGCAGCGCGAAGCGCTTAAAGCCGCCGAACGGCACTTTGCTGTTGCCGGTCCAGAACAAGGCGTCACGCAGCGAAGGCGAGTCGACGTTGAGCGTGCCTTCCATCTTCAGCGTCGGGTCATCGCTCCCGGTGCCGTCAAAGCCGACATTGAGCGGGGTGGAGGTGACGCGCAATTTGACGCCCGAGCTCTGGCCCGTCAGCGCAGCCAGAAAATCGCTTAAGGTCAGGCTGGCTTCCACCGGCTGGTCGCGCCACACGAACCTGCCGTTGGCAGCGAAGCTGCGCGATATCGAGGGCCAGGCGACCTGAAAGTTCACATCGTCGAGCTGCTCGGGAAGCGCGCTGCCCGCTGTGTGGACGACGACCGTGCCGTCACGGATGCCGATTTCGGAAAAAGACGCGGCGCGGCTCGGATTCGGCGCGACTGCGTGCGCGAGCGAAGCCGCAAGCCCCGACCAGTTCGACCGGCCATCGGCCGTGAAGGTAACGTTGACGGTCGGCCGCACCAGCGTCACGTCGGCGATCTCGATGCGTCCGGCGAGCAGCGGGAAATAGCGTAGCCGCGCAGTCATCTCATCGGCCGCTACTGCCGGCTTGCCGGCGCCGACATCGCCGAGCAGCACGTCATGAAAGCTGACCGAGGCGTGCGGAAAGAGCGACACCGAAATGCCCCCGCGCAAAGTCGGGTCAAGGCCGGTGACCTCTTGGATTTCCTTCTTGACCCCATCGCGCACGGTCGAGGCCGGGATCAGGAACGACATCCCGATCAATAGCGCAAACCCCGCCGCGCCCAGGGCGGCAACGGCAATCGCGAGGCGTTTCAAGCCTTTAGCCGCGGTCACTGGACGCGTTTCCGATGTTACGGGGCCAATAGAGTAACAAGTGGCAGGTAAGTTAGAACATGCGTGGTGTCTGTGTCGGATTCGTGGCCAGGTTGCCGGGCGCCGGCCGTGCAGAGATTGTCCCAACGGTAAGGTTGCGTCGAGCGCGCATTGTGCGCCGCTCAGCGCGCGTTCAGACGGCCTGCAGGAAATATAATCTCGATGAGCGTACCGGCGTTCGGCGCGCTCTTGATGCTGAAGCTGGCGCGGTTCGCCTCGGCGAGCGCCTTGGTCAGCGGCAGGCCGAAGCCAATGCCGCCAGAGCCCCAGCTCCCCGAGATCGCGGCCTGATGGAACGGTTCGAGTACCGCCTCGATGTCGGCTTCGCGCATACCCACGCCGGTGTCGCGTACCCGCAGCACGGTCTCTCCACCATCGGAGATCGCGGTTGAGACGATCACTTGGCCGCCCGGACCGGTCAGCTTGATCGCGTTGGCGAGCAGATTGATGACGATCTGGCGCAAGGAACGCGCATCGGCGACGACTTTGACGAAACCCGACGCCAAAGCGGTGCGGATGATGATGCGGGCTCGATTGGCCTGCGGCTGCATCACACCGACGCATTGCTGGGTGAGATCGTTGAGGTCGACGCTGGTGAAGTTGAGATCGAGCTGGCCAGTCTCGACTTTCGACAGATCAAGCAAGTCGTTGAGCAGCGAGACGAGATGCGTTCCCGACGCGTGCATATCCTTAAGATAGTCGCGGTAACGCTCGTTGCCGATCGGACCGAAGCGTTCGGCCATGATCACTTCGGCAAAGCCGATCATGGAATTGAGCGGCGTGCGGATTTCGTGACTCACCTTGGCGAGAAAGTCGGCTTTGGCCGCCGCCGCCTTCTGCGCCTCACGCCGGGCGGTGCGGTCAAGGGTCGATTTCAGATCGGCAACCTCGCCCTGCGCCGCCTCCAGCGCAAGCTGCGTCGTCCGCTGCCGTTCCTCCGCCTGGCTGCTGGTCAAAATGAGCGCAAGCGCCGAAGAGCCATTCCAGGGGACGGTGAACAGCCGGCCTTCGACCGGAAGTTTTTCGCCGCCCCGCGTGACGATGGAAAGCTTTCCGGCGGCGCTCGTGTCGGTCAGCCCGATCGTGCCGGACTCGGCAAAAAGAGCGTGCAGACCTCCCGCGACCTCAAGCGCTGGCAGATCGTCATAGCCGCTCATTTCAAGGAAATGACGATTGGCGTAGAGCAATGACGCGTCGCGGTGGACCAGAACACCGGCCGGAACGCGGTCGAGCAGCACATGGTCTGCGATCGGCAGTGCGACCGGCTGCGCTTCGGTCTCGATCGGCAGCAGATCGGCCGCAAGCTGCGCTGCCACGGGGGCCATTTCTGCGGCCGAGGACAGCCCGGCGACCGCGCGTTGGGTGTCTGCTACGGCGGCCGTTTCGCCCGGCGTTCCACGCAAGCGCGCGGAGAGTTCCTGCGCCAACTCGCTGAACGCATGGCGCTCCCGCGCGCTCAGGCTCGGCGTTTTGACTTCCGGCGTTGCGCCAGTGCGAAACAGCACCACGTTGCCGGCCGGCGGCAGCGCGTCTGCTTCACTTTC
>DATJTL010000126.1:0-2636 GCA_035503415.1 Xanthobacteraceae bacterium | reverse complement strand
CAAGCTCGCCTTCCTCGACGAGATGAGCGGCTGCACGGTGCTGCGGCCGGCGCGCACGCAGCGCAGCATCATCGTCGGCGACCTCAATGTGGCGCCGCTCGAATGCGACGTCTGGAGCCACAAGCAATTGCTCGGCGTCGTCTCGCACACGCCGATCGAGTGCGAGAAGCTTAGCGTCGTGCAGAAGTCCGGCGATTGGGTCGACGCTGTGCGCCGCTTCGTGCCGGAGCCGGCGAAGCTCTTCACCTGGTGGAGCTACCGCTCGCCCGATTGGGCCGCGGTCGACAAGGGCCGCCGGCTCGATCACATCTGGACATCGCCGTCGCTCGCCGACCGCGTATCCGGTATAAGGGTGTTCAAGGACTCGCGCGGCTGGACACGGCCTTCCGACCACGTGCCGGTGACGGCGACGCTGGAGGTGTGAGCAGGCTGCACCGTGTCATGTCCGACAGTTTCCTATCTGATTGCTGACATCGAAATCCGACACCTGACATCATGGCCACAGCAGCAAAGACATTGCGCGCGCTTTACCATCGATTCAGAAGATTGCAGGAACGCGCGCGCGAACCGGGACTCAGCACTTTGCTGGTCATCGAGGTGTTGTTTTTGTTCGTCGTGACGCCCCTGACTGGAATCGGCTTGCTGCCGCTCTTTGTCCCGCGCGCTACGTTTGTCTTGTTTGTTCTCGCCACCCTCGTCGTCACCTCGCGCAGCCATTGGGCGGCCGGCCTCATCCTTGTTTCGGCCATTCTCAGCGTGGTCGGCGTTATTCTTCACATAGACTATCCGTCGGTCCTGACGGAGTGGCTCAGCGCCGGCGGGAGGTTGCTTGCGGTTGCGACCTTGAGCGTCGTTATCGCCGGAGCCGTGTTCGCGCCCGGACAGGTGACGCGGCACCGCATCGAGGGTGCGATCGTACTTTACATGAACTTCGCGCTGTTCTTCTTCATTCTTTATCAGCTGATCGATGTGCTGGTGCCGCAATCGTTTTCCGGCTTGCCCAAGAGTGGAACGGAGCACGGCTCCGGCGCGGCGCTCCTCTATTTCAGCTTCGGCACGCTGACGACGGCGACCTATGGCGACATTCAGCCTGTTTTTCCATTCGCGCGTAACCTGACCAACCTGGAGGCGATGATCGGGCAACTGTTTCCGGCGACATTGTTGGCCCGGCTGGTCACGTTGCACATCGCGCACCGCAGGCCGTCGAAAGGCGATTGAGACAGGCGGCTTGTCAGGCGGCGGTTTTTGTCTCGGTGTCCGTCTTGACCGGAGTATCGGCGCAGGCCTCGATTGTTATGGCGCGCGCGGCGACCCACAGAATCAGAGCAAGCGCCGCAATGGCGCCGAGCGCGAGGAACGAGGCGGAATAGCCGAGGCGCTGGGCGATAACTCCGCCGACGGTCGTGCTCAACGCGGCGCCTATGCCCTGCATCGTCATCACTGCGCCGAGGCCGGCATTGATGTGGCCGGTGCCGGCGAGAACGCGGGCAACGAGGCCAGGCACGGCGACGCCTAGGATGCCCGCGCCCACTCCGTCGAGAATTTGCACCGGGACCAGCCCCCAAGGTGCCGTGACCAGGCTGGCCATGATGCCGCGAATCGGCAACGCGATCAGCGCGAGCAGGAAGATCAGCCAATAGCCTTTCTCCTCCGCCAGCCGCGCGGCGAAGAGGGCAACCGGCACCATGGCGGTCTGCGCGATCACGATGGTCGCGCCGGTGAATGCGCTGGCATCGCCGTCGCCGTGCGCGACTAGAGCTTGGCCGAGAAGCGGCAGCATCGCAGCGTTGCCGAGATGAAACAACGTCAATGTCGCGCCGAGCACGAGCAGCGGCTTGGATTGCAGGAGCACCGCGAAGCGGGCAATGCCGCTATCGCCATCGTGCGCCCCCGCACCGCGCGCGGCGCGATGATCGATCTGGCTCGCGTCGATGCGCAGCGCCGAGGCCACGGAAAATGCCGCGGTGACGGCAAGCACGGCGAAAACCGCGCCGAGACCGAACATATATCCGCATCCGCCGGCCAAGGCCGCCGCCGCGACGTTGCCGGCGTGATTGTAAGCCTGGTTGCGGCCGAGTTGATGTGCGAAGCCTTGCTGGTGCACCAGCCCGAGCGTGATCGCCGCAATAGCCGGACCGACCGCAGCGGCGGCGACGCCGATCGCTGCTTGCGCGGCGGCGACCAGGGCAAAATCCTGTCGCGGCAGGATCGCGATCGCTGCCAGCGTGATGGCGATGGCGGCGACGATCACGATCGCACGTTTCCAGCGGACTTGGTCGACCAGCGCGCCGAGCGGCGTGGTTGCAACCATGCCGGAAATGCCGCCGATCGTCATCACGATGCCGATTTCGGCCGGCGGCCAATGTCGCGCCTGCAGATAGACGCCGAGAAACGGGCCAAGACCGGCCTGTACATCGGCCATGAAAAAATTCAGCGCGTTGAGGGCAAACAACGACTTTCGTATCAATGCAACACTCCGCCACCGGGCCGGTACTCGTGCCCGGTCAGATCGGCGCGCGGAAAACGAAGAAGGCTCCCGCTGCGATCAACGCGAAGCCGATCATTTGGTTCAAGGTGATCGGCTGCTGCAGATAGAAGGTGGAAAATACGCCGAACACGGTCAGGGTGATGACCTC
>DATJTL010000125.1:0-7077 GCA_035503415.1 Xanthobacteraceae bacterium | reverse complement strand
ACATCCCCTCCGGCATCATCACCGCGGCGATCGGAAGGTACGCGGACGACATCGCCTTGGCGACCGACACCGAATGTGGCCGGAAGCCGAGCTGCTCGCAGCCGAACATCGTGCCAAGCCGACCGAACCCGCAGATCACTTCGTCGTCGATCATGAACACGTCGTGTTTTGCGCACACCGCACCGACTTTTTCGAAATAGGTCTTCGGCGGCACGATCACGCCGCCGGCCCCCATTACCGGCTCAGCGATGAAGGCGGCCACCGTATCGGGACCTTCCCTGACGATCAGCGCATCGAGTTCCTCGGCGAGCCGCGTTGCAAAATCTTCCTCGCTCTCGCCGTCGCGCGCAAAGCGATAGGCGTGAGGACAGGAGGCGTGCAGAATGCCCGGCAGCGGCAGGTCGAAGTCGCGGTGGTTGCCCGGCAATCCGGTGAGCGAGGCCGCCACCACGGTAACACCGTGATAGGCTTTCATGCGGCTGATGATTTTTTTCTTCTTCGGCCGGCCGAGCGCATTGTTGAGGTACCAGACGAGCTTAACCTGGCTGTCGTTTGCCTCCGAGCCGGAATTGCAGAAAAACACTTTCGAGACCGGCACCGGCGCGATCTCTTTGAGTTTCTCGCCAAGCTCGATCGCCGGATCGTGGCTCTTGCCGGTAAACAGATGGGCGAAGGACAGCTTGCGCATCTGCGCCGCGGCGGCTTCGACCAGTTCTTCATTGCCGTAGCCGAGCGCCGTGCACCACAGCCCGGCCATGCCCTCGATATAGGGCTTGCCGTCACTGTCGTAGACCGTGACGCCTTGCGCGCGCTCAATGATCAGCGGACCAGTCTCGCGGAACTTCGCGAGATTGATGTAGGGATGCACCAGCGTTTCGACGTCGCGGGTCGCGAGGTTGCTGAGCGGCGGCATGGTGTTGCCTTTGCGGTTTGTTCGGGCTCGGTGGCGCCATTGTCGCGCGCGACCGCGGCTGCCGTCAAAGGCCAGCCTGCGTCACACCGCGATTGCGGTGGCGTCGTAGTGATAGAGCCAATCCAGCCGCTCGCGCGCGTGCTGTTCTTTCCAGTAACCCGCCACCTCGGTGGCCAGCGCGCCGCCGTCGGCAAGATCGGGCTTGAACACGTGCCGCCGGTTCTCGTGCGATTTACGCACCACCGAAGAGGTCCGTTCCTTGCGGATGTCTTCGTAGCGGGCGAACGCGCGCTCCGGGTCGTGCGGATGTTTCGCCAGGCACGCGGCGACGATGTAGGCGTCCTCGATCGCCATCACCGCACCCTGGCCGAGAAACGGCAACGTCGGATGGCAGGCGTCGCCGAGCAGCGTAACGCGGCCGTTCGACCAGTGATCCATCGGCCCGCGCGCGAGCAGCGCCCATTTGTAAGGCGTGTCGATGGCGTCGATGAACGTGTGCACGTCGGCATGCCAGTCGCGGAAATCGCCGGCGAGTTCGTCGCGCGAACCTTCCACGATCCAGGATTCGACCCGCCAGTCGTCGCGTTCGACCATGCTGATGAAATTCATCAACTCCCCGCGGCGCACCGGATAATGCAGCACGTGGCCGTGTGGACCGAGCCAGTTGGTGGTGAGCAGTTGCGACAGGTGCGGCGGCAAGCGGTCCATCGCGATAAGACCGCGCCACGCGACTGCGCCGGTGAATTCCGGCTTGGCCGCGCCGAACAGGCACTGGCGCACGCGCGAGTGGATGCCGTCGGCGCCGATAATGGCCGCCGCCGAGACCTCCTCGCCGTTCGCGAAACGCGCCGTCGCGGCGCCCGCGCTCTGCGCGACCGTCTCGCAGCGCATGCCGAGCCTGATCGCGTCGGGTTTGCGCTCGCGCACCGCCGCGACCAGGATGCCGTGCAGGTCGTTGCGGTGCATAAGGATGTGCGGTGTGCCGAAGCGCTCGACCGACGCCGAACCGAGCGTAAGCCAGTCCCAGGTTTCGCCGGTGCGCCAGTGCCGCAACTGCCGCCGCGGCGGCAGGACTTGCACGGCACGTAGCACGTCTTCGAGCCCCAGCGCATAGAGCACGCGCGTGCCGTTCGAGCCGATTTGCACGCCGGCGCCAACTTCGCGCAGCTCCGGCGCCTGTTCATAGACGACGACGTCAAGGCCGCGCTGCAACAGCGCAAGCGCGGTCGTCAGCCCGCCGATGCCGCCGCCAATGATGATGACCGAAGGAGACGATACCGGCACTCCGAAACTTTACTCCATCAGCTTGATGTTGGCCTCGCGGACCACTTTGGCCCATTTGTCGGTTTCGTTGGCGAGGAATTTACCGAAATCCGCCGGCGTTCCCGGCATCATCATGCCGCCGAGATTGGCGAGCTTGCCCTTCATCGTCGGGTCGACGAGCGCCGCGTTGACCTCTTTATTGAGCCTATCGACGATTTCGGCCGGCGTGCCTTTCGACGCGCTGAGCCCGTAAAAGGCGCTCGCTTCGTAGCCCGGAACGACTTCGGAAATGCTCGGCACGTCCGGCAGTTCGTCCGAGCGCGCGGTGGTGGTGACCCCGAGCGCGCGGAATTGTCCGTTGCGGATATAGCCGATCGAGCCGGGCAAATTGTCGAAGGCGACCTGCACGCGGCCGCTGAGCATGTCGGTATAGCCGCCGCCGTTCATGCCGCGGTAGGTGATCGCCGACAGGTCCACATGGGCCGAGATCTTGAACAGTTCCGCCGACATCATCACCGAGGTGCCGGAGCCCGGCGAAGCATAATAGACCTTGCCGGCATTGGCCTTGGCGTAGGCGATGAATTCCGGAATTGTCTTGACCGGGAGCTGCGCGGGAACCGCCATCACGTTGGGCACGCGCATGATGCCGGCGACCGGAACGCTATCGCGCAGAAAATCGAATTTGAGGTGCGGATAGAGCGTCGCGTTGATGGCATTGGTCGGATTGGTCAGCAACAGCATATAGCCGTCTGGCGGCGACCTGACCATGTCCTCGGTCGCGATGTTATTGGCGGCGCCAGGCCGATCCTCAACGATGAACTGGCTCTTGAACCGATCAGTCAGCGATTGCGCGATCAGCCGCGCAACGATGTCGACGGCACCGCCGGCGGAAAAACCGGACAGGATTTTGACCGGCCGTGTCGGGTAATCGATCGCTGCCGACGCCAGCCGCGGAAGCGCGGGGGCGGCCGCAGCGGCGGCGGAAAGTTGCAAAAAACGGCGGCGCAGAAGTCTCATTCGAATTCCTCCCTCGCGCAACGCGTTGTGCCGATCTACGACTCACTCCTGCTTGATGTTGGCCTCGCGCATCACTTTAGCCCACTTCTGCGCGTCGTCGACAAAGAGTCTCTCGAAATCCCCAGTCGATCCGGTGAGCGGGATGCCGCCGCCTTCGCTGACCCGCGCCCGCAGCGTGGGATCGCCGAGGCCGGCGTTGATCTCCTTGTTGAGCTGTTCGAGGATCGCGACCGGCGTCTGTTTGGGCGCGCCGATGCCGAACCAGACGCTCGCCTCATAGCCGGGCACGAATTCGCCCACGGTGGGCACGTCGGGAAACACCGGTGAACGCTTCGCGGTCGTCACCGCCAGCGCCCGAAGCTTCCCGGCGTTTATGTAGCCGACCAGATCGGTCATCGCCTCGAACATGACGTCGGCGCGCCCACCCAAAAGATCGGTGAGCGCCGGCGCGGCGCCGTGATAGGGAACGTGGAGCAGTTTCACCCCCGCCATCATCATGAACAGTTCGCCGGCCAGGTGTGGCGTGGTGCCGTTGCCGACCGACGCCATGACGACCTTGTCCGGATTGGCCTTCGCATAGGCGATGAACTCCGGAACCGTCCTGGCCGGCACTGACGGATGCACCACCATGACCAACGGTTCGAGCGAAATGCCGCAAACCGGCGCGATGTCGCGGACGAGGTTGAAACTGAGATTTCTATAGTATGAGGCCGCGATCGTCGCCGACGTGCTCACCAGAAGCAATGTGTAGCCGTCAGGCGGCGAACTTACGACGGCCGCCACGCCGATCGTGCTGCCGGCGCCGGGACGGTTCTCGATGACAAACGGCTGGCCCAAGCGGGCGGACAGCCATTGCCCGATCAGCCGGGCATAAATGTCGGTCGGACCGCCGGGCGGAAAGCCGACCACGATGCGCACCGAATGCGTCGGATAATCGAGCGCTGCGGCGCGCCGCGCCAGCGCGGGAACCGCAAGGGCAGCTCCGGCGAGCTGCAGAAAACGGCGGCGCCAAACTGTCATTGCGCTCCCTCCGCCTCGAATTTTTCCGGCATCATACGCGCGACTGCGCCAAGCGAAAAGACCGCGCCAGCCGGCTATGCGGCGGCCTTACACCGGCAGGCAGAGCGCGTTGTCGACGAGCAGATTGTCGTAGACGCAGCGGCGCTCGGCGAGTTTCAGTTGATCGCCGACCCGGCGGAATTTGTCGTGATAGACGCCGACCTGATGCAGCTTTGCCTCCGGCCGGTCGTACAGGACCTGCACGACGACGTAGTTCGCGCGCGCACGGATGTCGCCGTTTGCTTCCTCGCCGAGGATCTGGGTGTTGCCGATGATGTGGCGCAGATAGCGCGGCGCGAACATTTCGGTCTTCTCGTGCGCGAAGGCGCGGTCGTAGATCATGCCCTTGTTCTCGCAATAGATCAGACCGACCGGCATGCCGCGATCGGCGTTCTCGCGCGAGATGATGACGTAGAAGGCGTCATCGGTGAACATTTCCGCCCAGTCCGTCAGCCGGTTGTCGTCGAGCGCGGCGGCGTAGGCGTTGTTGAACTCTTCGATCTCGCGATGCAGGAAGAGCGCTTCGAGGCGCCGGTCGTTGGCAACAGCTGGCGGCGACGGCTGCATTAGAGACCCATCGCTTCGCGCCAATGGCGGTACATGGCGCGAATGGCGGACTCCGAGATCAGCGTGTCGGCGGTGCCTTGCGGACTTTCCGGATCGAGCTTGACCAGATGCGTCCCGTTCGGCACGCGGCGCATGCCGTCCTGGACAAACTTGATCGCCTCGTTGTCTTCGAGGCCGAGGTAGCCGGCCGGCCCCATCAGATTGCCCTGGCGCAGGCGATGCCGCGTCATCTCCTCGTCGTCGCCTTCGAAGCCGAACATGGTCCACTTCATGACGAATTCGTGCGGGCCGTCTGGCACGATCTGACGCACGCCAAGCGTATTCATTTCCCGCTGCACAATCAGGTTCGGCCAGATCGTCGCCATGGTCACCGACCACGGGCTGTCGAACTCTTCGATGAAATTCATGAAGCGCTTCTCGCGCAGCGTCAGCCCTTCCTTGAAAGCCAGCATCTCTTTCTTGGCATCGCCGGAAAGCTTCTTGGCATCCGATTTGGCCGAGGCCATCACGCCGTGCCGTCCGCTCTTGTCGGCGAGCATGAGCGAGCGGTTGCCGACGACCATGAGCCCGAACGTCACCAGAAAGGTGTGCAAGAGCGTGGCGTGGTACGGGTCCTTGAGGTTCTCGTGATAGAGCTTCCAGTTACCCGGCAGCGAATGGCGGTAATGGCCGAGAACTTTCAACTTGCGGCCGTCGAATGTCGCCTCGAATTCGCGCAACACCTCGGGCCCGAGGTAGTCGGGAAGCGGCTCCATGTCATCGGCATAGGAAGCGAACACGACCCCGCGATGGCTGGTGACGGCGAGCTGACGGATGCCGTGCTGCTTGACGTCAAAATCGCGCGGCATGCCGCCTTTGCCTTCGGCGCCGCGGCGGAACGGAATGCCGATCAAGTTGCCTTTGAGATCATAAGTCCATTGATGATAGGGGCAGATGAACGCGCGCGCATTGCCGCGCAGTTCACGGCAGAATTCCGACGCCCGATGCGCGCAGCGGTTCTCGAACACATTGATCGTTCCGTCGGCGGCGCGGGCAACCACGACTGCTGTCGGCCCGACGTTGGAACGGATGAAATCGCCGGGGTTGGGCACCTCGGCTTCCAGCGCCACATAGTTCCAGGTGTGGCCGTGGAAGATGCGCTCGATTTCGCGCTCATAGACGGCTTGATCGGTGTAGACCCAGTCCGGAATGACGGTGAGATCGTCATTAGGCCAGACGTAATCCTGCGTCATATCGGCATTGCGCAGCATCATGTGCATCGTCCTTGCCGGCCCGTCATCCAACCATCCGAGCATATCCAAGCGAACTGGCGTTGCAATGGATTTGCGGGCGGCCACTTGTCGGCGTACGCTTCGCCAACTCTGCAAGGAGAATGCCATGGCGCAAGAACCGCTCGCCACCAAGGGCAATTATCTGCACATCTATGACTTCCGCGTGGAGAAGGGCAAAGAGGACGAATTCATTCGGCTGTTCGAAACCTTCGACTATTCGGATGGCAATCCGATGCACAAGTCCTGGGCGCAGGTGAAGGACGGCGTGCTCTGCCGCGACACCGAGGACCCGCAGCGTTTTTTCCTCATCGCCGAATGGTCGGATATCGAAGAGCACGCGCGCATCCGCAAAATCCTCGCCAACGACATCAAGCCGGAATTCATCAAATACATCGAGGGCCGCAAGTTCGTACCGAAATATGTCGAGGTCGTTTCCTCGACGCCCGACGAGATTCTGAAAAAGGCGGCGGCCGAGTAACTGAGAAAATCAGCACATCGGGGCTGAAGCACGCCCTTTAACCGTAGCCGGACTAACAAATTCCTCTAGCGGCTGACATTCGCCGCAATCGGCCGCGGGCGCGGCAGCGGGACTTCGTCGATCGGGATCGGCGTGCCTTCCGCCTGCGGCGCCGGTTCGCGAACATCCCACTCGCATATTTTGTAATCGTTGCGCCGCGGCTCGAGGTCGATGTGGACGTGCTCGGCATGGTCGCTGTCGGAGCCGGGACCGAGCACGGTCATGAACCGCGCGCAGGCGCTCGCCCGCACGGCGTTGCGGAAATCCGCAGGCACTCGCGGATCGGCGAGCACAAGCGTGCGCCCGTTGGCAAGCTTGAACGAATGCACGTCGAGCGCGTCGGCGCGGCCGTGCTCGCTCAACGTCGCCCCGCGCACGCGATCGCGGCCGCGGCATTCGAAGGAGCCCAGATTTTCCAGCCCGCGCAGCGGCGCGCCGAGTTTGGCGGCCGCTGGCGCCACGTCCTGGCG
>DATJTL010000124.1:0-5268 GCA_035503415.1 Xanthobacteraceae bacterium | reverse complement strand
TGGGCCGCCGCTCCAGCAATCGTTGCGTCCGCGGTCGAAGATCGGCCAGAGCGTGACGGTCTCGACGGCTTCAAGCACGCGCTGCAAATCGGCGTGGAAACCGGCAAACGATGTCAGATATTGCTCGCGGCTTGACGGAATCGACGTGTCGCCGTGCTCCCAGGCCGCAGCCGGCACGACGCCGATCGCATAAACTTCATCGCGCCGGCCGGTGAGATAATACGGCAGGCAGTGCCGGTCGCCGCCCCACCATTTGGTGCAGTCCGGAATTTTGAAACCATCGAGCCGCTCGGCGGGAAAGATCGCGCGGTAGGCGACGGCGCCGACGAATTGCGGCGGCTCCGGTCCGAGCAAATAGTCGCGCACCTTGGAGCGGATGCCGTCGGCGCCGATGACGATGTCGGCTTCGCTCACGGCGCGGTTGGCGAAGGTCAGGCGCATCGCGCCGTTTATCTCTTGCAGGTCCGTGAGCTGATAATCGAAGGCGATCGTACCGGGAGCGACACCGCGCTCCAGCACCGCATGCAGGTCGCCGCGATGGATGTGCACGTAAGGACCGCCGTAGCGGCGTTCGCTCGCCGCGTCGAATACAAACTCGGCCATGATCTCGCCGGTATCCCAGGCGCGGCTGACATAGCTCTGCGATTTGATACCGGCGGCGATGAGGGGTTCTTCAAGCCCGAGGCGGCGCAGTACCTTGATGACGTTGGCCGACAGAATGATGCCGGCACCGATGCGCGAGAACGCCGGCGCCTGCTCGTAGACTTTCACCTCGAAACCGGCGCGCTGCAAAAAGCCCGCGGCGGTCAAGCCGCCCAGGCCGGCACCGATGACGGCAACTCGTTTACGCGGATTTTTTTGACTCATCATTCGGCTTGAACAAACGCTCTCGGTCGCGATTCGTTACGAACGGTACTCCACGCTGTCAAGGGAGCGAGCCGGCGATGGCAATCCATGGTTGGAAAAACTGCGGCAAACTGCGTTGCGCTTGTGTCCCGCGTGCGACGATCGCGGGATTGACCCTCGACAGTGAATTTTCTAGCGTCGATCTCGCGTCGCGAATGACCAGCTGCCTGTCTAATGCGATCATTCGACATTCAAGGAGCTTACGGTCATGCGAATGCTCGCTCGACTCATTGGCGCAGTGCTGATTGCTGGGGCTTTCCTGCCGCTGCCGTCCGCGCGCGCGACCGAGGTCAATTTCACCACCGATTTCGGCTATTACGGCCGTCATTCGTACTTTTACGTCGCGTACGACAAGGGCTACTACAAGGAAGAAGGCATTGATCTCAACTTCCTGCGCGGTCAGGGATCGATCGACGCCATAAAGAAAGTAGCATCCGGCGCGGCGACCATCGGTTTTGCCGACGCCGGCGCATTGGTGCTTGCGCGCGGCAACGATGGCATACCGGTCAAACTTCTTGCGATCGTCTATTCCAGTCCGCCGCATGCGATCTTTGCACTCGCCGACAGCGGCATCAAGACGCCCAAGGATTTAGAGGGCAAGACGCTTGCCGACAGCGCGTTCAGCGCGATCCCGGTCGTCTTCAACGCTTATGCGCAAGCCGCCGGCATCGATGCAAAGAAGGTGAAGTGGATCACGGCGGAGGTGTCGGCGCTGCCGTCGCTCTTGGCGACCGGGCGCGTCGATGCCATCGGCCAGTTTACGGTCGGCGAACCGCTCCTGGCCGATGCGGTCAAGCCCAAGAAGCTCGTCCGGTTCGCCTATAAGGACGCGGGCCTCGACTATTACGGCAACGGCATCATTGCGAGCGAACAAACGATCAAAGACAATCCGCAGCTGCTCAGGGGGTTCGTGCGTGCCACCTTGAAGGGAATGCGGGATGCTTTCGCCGATCCCGCAGCCGCCGCCGAGATCATGCACAAATATCACAAGGAAATTCCAGTCGAGGTCGCGCAAGGCGAAATCGAAAAAGTGCGCGAACTGGCCGTCGTGCCCGGCCAGCCGCTCGGCGTGATCGACGAAGGCCGCATCGCGCGGACGATTGCGGTCATGCAGAAGGCGTATCCGATCAAAAATCCGGTGCAGCCGCAGGACATGTATGTGCCGGGCTTCGTGGAATGAATTCCGAGCCGCTCGCCGCGCGCGCGATCTCGCCTGCGGCGGCGCAACAGAGCAAGCTCGCCGCCCCTATCATAGAGCTCACCGGCGTCGATAAGAGCTTCGGCAGCGGCGAACAAAAGGTCCATGCGCTGGGACCGCTCGATCTTGCAATCGGTGAAGGCACGTTTGTCTCCGTCGTCGGTCCTTCCGGATGCGGGAAATCGACCTTGCTTCGGCTGATCGCCGGACTGGATACGCCGACGTCAGGGCAAGTGCGGCGCGGCGGTGCGGCGCTCGAGGGACCTTCGCGCGAGGTCGGCATCGTCTTTCAGGATCACGTGCTGTTTCCGTGGGCCAGCATATTGGACAACGTGATGTTGCCCGCCGACGTGATGGCGCTGCCACGACAAGCGGCGCGCGAGCGCGCCCAGTGGTTACTGGAATTGACCGGGTTGAAGGATTTTGCCGGCCATCGGCCGCACATGCTGTCCGGCGGTATGAAGCAACGGGCTGCGTTTTGCCGGGCGCTGCTCGCCGATCCCAAGATGCTGCTGCTCGACGAGCCGTTCGCTGCGCTCGATGCGCTGACGCGGGAGGAGCTTTCGCTCGAACTGTCGCGGCTGTGGCAGGAACTTGGCCGGACCGCGTTGCTCATCACTCACTCGATCGATGAGGCGGTCCTGTTGGGCGATCGGCTCATCGTCATGTCGCGCCGTCCGGGCCGCATCCGGCTCGACATTCCGATCGACCTGCCGCGGCCGCGCGACGTGAATACCGAAAATCATCCGCGGTTCCTGGAGATCAAGCAGCTGGCGCGCGATCTGCTCCTCGAGCGGAATCGGGTCTGAAGCGTCATGGGCGGGTCGGCTTTCAGCGTGGTTCTCCGGCGTGCGACGACGCCGCTGATTTATCTGCTGCTGCTCGTCGTCTGGGAAGCAGGCGTCCGCATCTTCAAAATTCCGGGCTGGATGCTGCCCGCGCCGTCGGCGATTGTCGCGGCGGCCAGAGACTGGGCTCCCGACCTTCTCCACCACAGCCTGGTGACGCTCAACGAAAGCGTTGTCGGCTTTGTCGCCGCATTGGCCTTGTCGCTGCCGCTCGCCGTCCTCATCGCTTTCACCGTGACATTGCGGCGATTGCTCTATCCGATCCTGCTCGGCCTGCAGTCCGTGCCGAAGGTGGCGCTCGCGCCGCTGGTGATCCTGTGGCTCGGCATCGGCAGCCTGCCGAAGATCGTCATCGTGCTTCTGGTCTGTTTCTTTCCCATTCTGGTGAACGTGGTGGCGGGCTTCGAGGCGGTGCCGAAAGCGATGCTCGACCTGATGCATTCGCTGTGCGCCTCGGAGGCTGCGATTTTCCGCCGTTTGCGGATTCCGATCGCACTGCCGCATCTGTTCACCGGCTGTAAGATCGCCATCACTTTCGCAGTGATCGGCGCGGTCATCAGCGAGTTCGTCGCGGCGCAGGATGGCCTGGGCTATCTGATCATGATCTCGACGGCGCAATCGCAGACGCCGCTCGCGTTTGCGGCGATCATCCTTCTCACCGCCATCAGCGTCGTACTGTTCTACGCCGTCGAGTTTTTGGAACGGCGCTTCGTCACCTGGACGCCGTAGACTTCGGTTTCTCCGCCCCACCGAGAGCGGGGGAAACCGCTAATGCACCGCCTCTGCCGGCGCCTCGACGCGCAGGAAGCCAAGCCGCTGCATCACCGGCTCATCGGTCACGCGCAGCACGAGCGCGTCGCCTGCCGCTTCGTGAAAATGCGGCCGCCAGGCGGGAGCGGCGATCACGTCGCCGCGGTTCCATTCGAAACGTTCGCCGTCGATCGTCGTCACCCCGCTGCCCTTGACGATGGCGTAGATGTTGTTGGTCGTTGCGCGATAGGGCGCGGTGCGAACGCTTGGGGAAAGCCGCATCATGTGCAGGCCGATCGTGTCCATCGCCGGATTGCCAAGCTCGACCTGCGTGGCGAACGGTCCCGACGGATCGGGCGCGGCGGCGTCGAGGCGTTTTAGCGTATCGCGCAGCGTGAATACGAACGGCGAGTCTGTGGTCGGCGCGGCGGCGCCCGGCGTCTTCTCGGCGCTTTCTTCTTCCGCCGGCTCGAAAAACATCGGCTCAAGCAGTTGCACCAGCGGCACGTCGAGAAAATCGAGCCAGTAGGCACAGGCGCGGCTGTCGTTGCCGTGGCCGTGGCTCGACCAGTTTGGCGTGAGCAGCACGTCGCCCGGCTCCATGGCGATCTTGACGCCGTCGACTTCCGTATAGGTGCCCGGTTCGGAATCGAGAATGAGGCGCAGCGCGTTGGGGGTGTGGCGGTGCGAGCGCGCCCATTCGCCCGGCATGATCATCTGATAGGCGGCGACCATGGTGCGGACCGTGCCGTAATCCGACGCCGGGTTTGCCAGAATGAGATTGCGCCGCTCCGCAAGCTCGGTGTTGATGAGCCGGCCGGCGGCATCGAGCGCGCCGCGCGCTTGGTCGTATTTCCAGTGCGCAGGCGCAAAATTCTTGCGCGGCGCCGCCCACAGCGACGGTGTCGGCTTAGCCCAGCCCGGACCAACGCTGATTTTGCCGAGCTTGCCGTAGAGCTCCTCGAGCGAACCGGATTGGGCGAGTTCTTCGCGGGAGGGGAGTTTGCTCATTGGGCGCCTCGGACTATAGGGTGGGTTGAGCGAAGCGAAACCCACCATGCTGTCGTGAAGGTGTAACGATGGGTTTCGCTGCGCTCAACCCATCTTACAAGCAATCGCCGCCCCGCGCACGACGTCGATGAGGTGGAGCGGATCGTCCGGCATGTGGTCGCCGCGCCAGGCGACGTGGCCGTCCGGCCGCACCAACACGAATGTCCGTTGGTAAAGCGCGACGATGTGCGGTTCGTCGATGCCGGCAAACTCGATCGGCACGCGGCGGTCTCGCGCCGCTTCCAGAAGTGGCGCGGCACCGGCCGGCGTTACGCCGAAGCCGAGAAGCACAAAGCCGCGGCCGAACAGATCAAGCGTCGAGCGTCCGTCGGCGAGCCAAGCGTGCGGCGCGCGGTGCCCCGGCCGTGCGGTCGACAGATAGGTTCTGGCCTCGTCGGCCGGCGGCTCGGTGCCGTCCGGCCAGCAGATCGGCGAGCCCTCATAGCGGTAGCCGAGATGGATGCCGAGCGTGAACCATTCGTGGCGCATCATCTCGGAAAATTCGCGCCCGACTTT
>DATJTL010000123.1:0-4929 GCA_035503415.1 Xanthobacteraceae bacterium | reverse complement strand
GCCGAGATGGAGGAACGCCAGGCGGCGTGGCGCAAGCGCTTCGAAAAGATCGCGCCGCAGCTCGCCTATCTCGAGGCGATCCGCGCCGAGCTCCCCGAGGACGGCATCCTGGTTGAGGATATCACCCAGATGGTCTTTGCCGCGCGCGTCGCCTACCCGGTCTACCGGCCGCGCACCTATCTGTCGCCCGGCTTTCAGGACCCGCTCGGCCTGGGCTTTGCCACCGCGCTCGGCGCCCAGTGCGCCTGCCCCGATACGCCGGTCGTCGCGATCTGCGGCGACGGCGGCTTCATGTTCACCGCGACCGAGATGGCGACCGCCATCCGCCATCGCATTCCGCTGGTGACGGTCGTGTTCAACGACGGCGCCTACGGCAACGTGCGCCGCATCCAGCAGGAACGCTTCGACAACCGGCTGATCGCCAGCGACCTCGCCAACCCCGACTTCGTGGCCTTCGCCAAGAGCTTCGGCGCCGAGGCGGTGCGCGCCCGGGGCGCGGACGAACTGCGCCTGTCGCTGCGGCGCGCCTTCGCCCGCCGCGACGGCCCGACCCTGATCGAGGTTCCGGTTGGGGCTTTTCCGAGCCCCTGGGAATTCCTCAATATGCCGACTGTGTCACCGCGGGCCTTGCCACGCGCGCGTAACTTGAACCACACTTAGCCACAAGCATGCTGCGCAGCGCCGAAATCACAGCCTCGATGCGGCCGATCACGACTACGGCCGAGCTCGTGGACTTCTGCGCCCGGATGGCGAGGCATCCGTTCGTCACCGTGGACACCGAGTTTCTGCGCGAGAGCACCTATTACCCGCTGCTCTGCGTGGCGCAGATGGCCTCGGCCGAGGAGGCCGTGGTCATCGACGCCTTGGCGCCCGGCATCGATCTGTCCGCTTTCTACGCGCTGATGGACGACAAGAAGGTGGTGAAGGTCTTCCATGCCGCGCGCCAGGACATTGAAATCATCTGGCACGCGGCCAAGCTCATTCCGCATCCGATCTTCGACACCCAGGTCGCCGCCATGGTGCTCGGCTATGGCGATTCGATTTCCTACGATCAGCTGGTGCAGCGCATCACCGGCGACACGCTCGACAAGTCGCACCGCTTCACCGACTGGACGCGGCGGCCGTTGTCGGACGCGCAGCTCGCTTACGCGATTTCCGACGTGACCCATCTGCGCGACGTTTATCAGACGCTATCGGACGACCTCGAGCGGCGCGGCCGCGCCGGCTGGGTCGAGGACGAGATGGGCGTGCTCACCTCGCCGGACACCTACCGGATGGAGCCGGAGAACGCCTGGCAGCGGCTGAAGACCCGCGTGCGCAAGCCCAAGGAGCTTGCCGTGCTGATCGAAGTCGCCGCCTGGCGCGAGCGCGAGGCGCAGACGCGCGATGTGCCGCGCGCGCGCGTGCTCAAGGACGAGGTCATCGCCGACATCGCCGTGCATGGGCCGACGACGACGGAGAAGCTCAAGCACCTGCGCTCGCTGCCCAAGGGGTTCGAGCGCTCGCGCTGGGGCGAGGCGATCATCGAAGCGGTCGAACGCGGGCTTGCCCGCGACATCAAAACGCTGCCGTTGCCGTCACGCGCGCCGCCGGCGGCGAACGGCGGCGCCATCGTCGAACTGCTCAAGGTGCTGTTGCGCATGGTGTCCGAGCAGCACCACGTCGCCGCCAAGGTGATCGCAACGGTCGACGATCTCGAACGCATCGCCGCCAGCGACCGAGCCGACGTTCCCGCGCTCAAAGGCTGGCGCCGCGAGCTGTTTGGCGACAAGGCGCTCTCGCTCAAGCACGGCCGGCTCGCGCTCGCCATCGAGAAAGGACGAGTAGCGCTGGTCGAACGCGGATAATCACGTTAGCACCGCCATCAGATACCTCCGAGCTTTGCTGAAGGCTGATAAGAATAAAATAAGCCGACGGCGAGTTGGGGGCTGTTGTCTTGGTGTCGGTATCGCGAGCAACCGCTTCAAGCGGGAATGCACGGCTGTTCCACTTCGTAATGGTCAAGCCGACCCATTACGACGACGATGGCTACCCTATTCAGTGGCTTCGCTCGGCTATTCCGTCCAACACGCTCGCCTGTCTTAACGGTCTCGCCGAGGACGCGCAGCGCCGCGGTGTGCTCGGCCCCGACGTGGAAATCCGCCTGCATACCTACGACGAGACAAACCGGCGCGTGCGGCCCGAGCGCATCATCCGCATGATCCGCAACGCCGGCGGCAGCGCGCTCATCGGTCTCGTCGGCGTGCAGTCAAATCAGTTTCCGCGCGCGGTCGATCTGGCGCGGCCGTTCCTCGACGCCGGACTGCCGGTCTGCATCGGCGGCTTCCACGTTTCCGGCTGCATCGCGATGCTGCCGCAGTTGCCGGCCGAAATTCGCCAAGCGCAGGCGATGGGGATTTCGCTGTTCGCCGGCGAAGCTGAAAACGGTCGCCTCGACGAGGTGCTGCGCGACGCATGGAACGGCAAGCTCAAGCCTATTTACAACCACATGGACGAATTGCCTTCGCTCGAAGGCGAGCCGGCTCCGTTCCTGCCCTGGAAGCATGTGCGGCGCACGTCCGGATCGCTGTCGAGCATCGATCTCGGCCGCGGCTGTCCTTACCAATGCTCGTTCTGCACCATCATCAATGTGCAGGGCCGCAAGAGCCGCTTCCGCTCGCCCGACGATCTGGAACGGATCGTGCGCGAAAACTATGCGCAGGGCATCACCCGGTTCTTCATCACCGATGACAATTTCGCCCGCAACCGGCTCTGGGAGCCGCTGCTCGACCGCATGATTGCATTGCGCGTCGGCGAAGGCCTCAAGATCGGCTTCACCATTCAGGTCGACACGCTGTGCCACCGGATTCCGAACTTCATCGAAAAGGCGACGCAAGCGGGAGTGCGGCGGGTCTTCATCGGATTGGAAAACATCAATCCGGATAACCTGATGGCGGCGAAGAAGCGCCAGAACAGGATCACCGAATACCGCATCATGCTGCAGAAATGGCGCGAGCACGGCGCTATCACCTGGGCCGGCTATATCCTCGGCTTTCCCGGCGACACCAAAGAGACCATCAAGCGCGACATCGAGATCATCAAGCGCGAGCTGCCGCTGGACGTGCTGGAATTCTTCTTCCTGACGCCGTTGCCGGGCTCGGAGGATCACAAGAAACTGTGGCAGCAGGGCGTCTGGATGGACGCCGACCTGAACAAATACGACCTGAACCATCGGGTGTCGCATCACGCCCGAATGACCGACGCCGAATGGGAGGACGCCTACCGGACCGCCTGGGACACCTACTACACGCCCGAGCACATCCGTACGATTTTGCGCCGCACGGCGGCCGCCAAGCTCGGCCGGGTCAAGACGACGTTGACGGCGATCCTGTGGTTCTACCTCACGGCCAAATATGAGGGCGTGCATCCGCTCGAATCCGGCCTGTTTCGGCTCAAATTCCGTCGTGACCGCCGCCACGGCATGCCGCGCGAAAATCCGTTGTTGTTCTACCCGCGCTATCTCGCCGAATCCGTCGGCAAAGGATGGCACTTCGGGCGGATGTTCAGATCAGCCATCTCGTTGCTGCGAGAGGTCGAGAACGCGGCGGACCGTTGGACCTATTCGGACCTGGCGATCGCCCCGCCAGCCGACAGCGAATTCGAGACGCTCGAGCTTTACCACGCGACAAGCGGAGGCGCGGAGGCGCTTGCGCGCAAGCGTCGCGATGAGGCAATCCGCGCCGGCGACAAAACCGCCGCGCATTCGCTCAGCACCGTGTAGCGGTCCTCAGCCCAGCAGCATCACCGGCTCGCGGCCGATGAGCCGGGCGAGCGAGCGCAGCCGGTTGACCACGCGCTCGCCGCCGAGCGCCGAGGATTGGCCGGGCAATCGGAGCGCCAGCCGCTGCCGTTCGACCGCGAGCGGAGCCTTAGGCAGCACGCCCGGCATCGCGGCGGAGACCACGTAAGCAAGGCGAAGCGCGGCGCCAAGCACGCGGGCGCGGTCGATCATGCGCGTGGAAGCGAGCTCGCGCAGCCGCTGCGACATCTCGTCGTCGACGACGAAACCGACGTGCCGATAAAACACCGACAGCGCCAGATAGGCGCGGCCGGCATGATCGACGCCGGAGAAACCGCTGTGGGCGATCATGTTGCGCGCTTCCTCGCCGCGATAATCGGGATGCGCCCGCCAGCCGATATCGGCGAGCAGGCACGCCGCATGGCGCAGCCGCTGCTCCTCGGCCGTCTCGTCGAGGCCGGACGAGGCCATGAAGCGATCGGTCCAGCCGATCAATTCTTCGCCATGGCGCGGCGAGCGCGAGCGCAGATTATTGAGATCGCGCGCCGCCTCGATGAGCGCGTCCTTCTCCTTGTCCTTCTGCTTGAGCAGCGCGTAGAGCAATCCCTCGCGCACGCCGAGCGCGGAGAACACGACCTGGTGCGGCCTGCCGATGCGCAGGATGTATTCGAGCACCAGCGCCGCGTAGGGCAGGAGCGGCCGCCGCGCGCTCGCCACCACCTCGATGTGCGACAACGTCTCGACGTCGACCCGATGCAGGAGCTTGGCGAATTCGAGCGCCTCGTCGGCGGCAATGGCGTAACCGTGCATGACATGCAGCGGATAGCCGGTCTGCCACATGTGCAGCCGCGCCAGCGACCGCCATGTACCGCCGACGGCGTAGAAGCTGCGGTCCCTGCAGGCGGCAAGCATGGGCAGCGCGCTGAGCGTCTTCTTGACGAATTTTTCCGCCTTCTTGAGCGACTTCGCCGAGATGTCGGCAAGCGCCAAGCCGCCGAGCGGCCTGGTCAGGCCGTGGCGGGCGCGGGTGCCGTGCACGTCGACGAGTTCGAGCGAGCCGCCGCCGAGATCGCCGACGACGCCATCGGCCCGATGCACGCCCGAGATGACGCCGAGCGCTGTCAATTCGGCCTCGCGCGTGCCCGAGAGCA
>DATJTL010000122.1:0-16826 GCA_035503415.1 Xanthobacteraceae bacterium | reverse complement strand
TCGCCCTTCGGGCGCTCGCCGGCGATAGTGCGGCCTTCGACCATGTAATGCACGGCCTCGGCGATATTGGTGGCGTGGTCGCCGATGCGTTCGATGTTCTTGGCGCAAAACAGAAGGTGGATGCACATCGAGATCGAACCGGGATCTTCCATCGTGTAGGTCAGCAATTCCCGGAACAAAGACACGTAGAGTGCGTCGATTTCCTTGTCGCTTTGCCAAACCTTGAGCGCCTTGATGGGAGAACGGTCGACGAAGCTGTCGAGCACGCAGGCCAGTTGGGTGACGGCGAGATTCGTCATGTGCCGCAGCCCGCGCAGCATCGTGCGCTCCGAATGCTCACCGCCCATGGCGATGGCACGCTTGCCGATGTTCTTTGAGAGATCGCCGATCCGTTCCAGGTCGTTGGCGATGCGCAGCATGGCGACGAGCGCCCGCAGATCGATCGCCATCGGCTGGCGCAGGGCGATGGTCTCCACCGCCTTTTCCTCGATCTGGCGCTGGAAATCGTCGACGATCGTGTCGTTGGCGACGACCTGATGGGCGAGCGCCATGTCGCGCCGCGCCAGCGAATCCATCGCATCGATGATCTGCTTCTGGGCAAAGCCGCCCATCTCGGCGACTTTCTGCGTAAGCTTGATCAGATCGCTGTCGAAGACCCTGGTGGTATGATCAGAAACAATCATGGCCGCGTTTTCCAGCGCATTACGCAACGCATTGATGATTCTACGCTTTATCCGTGAACCTGCGATGACAAGAAGGCGTCGGCATGCTGAAAGACTTCGACCGCACTGCTCCGAGCGCCGTGTCATCAGAGCCACACCGAAGCGCCGCTAAAATTTCGTCGATTCGGCATTCGCCCCAAGGGCGGCCCAAGGTTGCCCCAAGCGACGCGCGGCAAGCGTGTGGCACGCGCCAGAGCAGCGGGAACTCGATCGCAACAACGGAGATTGCGGTAATGGCGCCAGCGTTGATCGAGACGATCGGGGCGCTTGCCGCCGTTCTCACGACGCTGTGCTGGGTGCCGCAAGCGCTCAAGATCATTCGCGACCGCGAAACCCGCGCGATCTCGCTCACTGCCACGACGCTCTCGGTACTCGGCATCCTGCTCTGGCTGATATACGGGCTGGCGATCGCCGACGCCCCGCTGATCGGCTCGAGCGCCGTGACGTTCGCGATCACCGCAGCCATCCTGGCGCTGAAAATCCGACACGGCTGAGCGGGAGAAAGTAAAGCCGCCGGCGAGAGCTTCGGACCTGTCAGGCCGCGATTTCCCTCTCGTCTTCGACGGTATCTTGCTCCGACGGAGCGAGCGGGCGCTCAACGGACTGTTCGCCGGTCCAGGTGATGATTTCGAGCCGCCCGTCCGGATGCTCGGCAACTGCCGTGCAGCTTTCAACCCAGTCGCCGCAATTGACGTAGCGGATGCCGAAATTGTCGTGGATCACCGCGTGGTGGATGTGGCCGCAAATGACGCCGTCGACTTGGTGACGCTGCGCCTCGGCGGCAAGCGTCTGCTCGAACGCGCCGATATAGTTCACCGCGTTCTTCACCTTATGCTTGGCCCATTGCGACAGCGACCAATAGGAAAAGCCGAGGCGGCGCCGGAGGGCGTTAAAGTGCCGGTTCACGAAGATGGCGAGTTCGTAGGCCGTATCGCCGAGATGAGCGAGCCAGCGCGCGTGCTTGACCACCATATCGAAGATATCGCCGTGCACGACCAGGTAGCGGCGACCGTCGGCGGCCTGATGGATGGCGCGCTCTACCACCTCGATGCCGCCGAAATGGGTGCCGTAATAGTCGCGCAGAAACTCGTCGTGGTTGCCGGGCAGATAGATAATGCGGGCGCCCTTGCGGGCTTTGCGCAGCAGCTTCTGCACGACGTCATTGTGTTGCTGCGGCCAATACCAGCCCGACTTCAGCTGCCAACCGTCGACGATATCGCCGACCAGATAGATGGTCTCGGCATCATGGTAGCGAAGGAAATCGAGCAAGCGGTCGGCCTGACAGCCGCGCGCGCCGAGATGGACATCGGAAATGAAAAGAGTACGGAACCCGATTGAGCCGTCCTCAAAAGTCACGAATCATCATCTCGCTGCGGTTCGATCCTGGCGTTTTGCTAGTTCGATTCCATTGCAGCACGATGACAACAAGAGTTAACGGCCGATCCGACGATCTTATCTGTTCGTTAACGGCTGTTCCGATCGGCACCGCGGCGCGAGTCACAGCACTGTCATGGCGATGCGTTAGATGTCCGCGTGATGACAGCACTGATTCTTGCCGCCTCCACTTTCGCCGTCTCCGTCACATTTTTTCACGTCGCGAGCCTTGTTCTCGCGATTCGCCGATTCCGGCGAAGCCCTGGCCGCGGAACGCTGTCCGAACAACTTCCCGCCGTAACGCTGGTGCGCCCACTATGCGGACTGGACAATTATGCGGCCGATACGCTGTCTTCGACGTTCGCGCTCGATTATCCGCACTACGAAATCCTGTTCTGCGTCGCTTCCGCAAAGGATCCCGTCGTCCCGCTCGTGCGAGCGTTGATCGAAGCGCATCCCGGCACGAGGGCAAAATTGCTCATCGGCGACGATCGCGTGAGCAACAATCCCAAGCTCAATAACGTACTCAAGGGCTGGCGCGCGGCCGCCCATGACTGGATCGTCATCGCCGACAGCAACGTGCTGATGCCTCCTGACTACATCCAGCTCCTGTTCGCCAGCTGGCAGGAGGATACCGGGCTCGTCGCCTCGCCGCCGATCGGCTGCCGGCCGGAGGGCTTCTGGGCGCAACTCGAATGCGCGTTCCTCAACGGCTACCAGGCGCGCTGGCAATATGCCGCTGATTCGCTCGGCTATGGTTTCGCCCAGGGCAAGACCATGCTGTGGCGGCGCGCCGACCTCGACAGTGCCGGTGGAATTCCCGCTCTCACCAAGGAAGTCGCCGAGGACGCGGCGGCCACCAAAGTGGTCCGCTCCGCCGGTCTGAAAGTGCGGCTCGTCGATCGGCCGTTCGCCCAGCCGCTCGGCCGGCGCACGGCCACCGAAGTGTGGAACAGGCAATTGCGCTGGGCCCGGCTGCGCCGTGCAAGCTTCTTCCTCTACTTTCTTCCCGAGATCTTGTCCGGCGGCGTGCTGCCGATGATCGCGGTCGGCATCGTCGCCAATGGAGCCGGAATATCGGCGATTCTCGCGGCGGCGACATTCGGCGCATTCTGGTACGGCGGTGAGATGTTGCTTGCAGCCTGCGCCGGATGGCCGGTCTCTCCGCTCTCGCCGCTTTACGGGCTGGTGCGCGATCTGCTCCTGCCGCCGCTCTTTTTCAGCGCCTTGCACGGCAACGATTTTGTGTGGCGCGGCAACGAAATGCAGGTCGAGCGCATGCGCGCCCGCCGCGTCATCGCGCTTGCCCGTCCGCGGGTGCATCGATTCGCCCAAGGAGGCCGCAGGCGGCTACGCGCATTGCGCGCCCGTGCACTCTCGGCAACTAGCCGGCTGCCCTAAATCGGTGCGCCGCCTGTTCGGCGATCGCCTCGATTACCGCACCATCGGCAGGAAAATCCGCCGCGATCCAGGCCTCCTCGGCCGCACGCATGGCGGCGCCGAGAGCGGGACCAACTGGCACGCCGCGGCGGGTGAAGTCGGCCGATTTGAGCGGAAAGTCGGGCACCGCCCAGCGCCGCGGCAAGCTTTCAAGCTCGCGCCAAGCGATGTCGGCCGCACCAGCCTCGGCGCGCGACCAGGCGAGCAGCACGCGGTCGGTGAAGGATTGCGGGCCAAGATGATAAAGTAGCGCGCGCGCAGCCTGTTCGCCGAAGGACGGCTTCACGCGCCACCACAGTTCCAGCGCGAGGAGCCGTTCTGATTCGGCTTTGGAGAGACGCAGCCGCTGCGACAACCGTTCGGCATCTTCCTTGACCATCACGCCGAGCGCGCCGAGCCGACGCACGGCGTCGGCATCGAGTGTCAGCATCGCTTCGATCTCGGCCAATTTCGCAAAGCTCCCAAGATAAGCTACGCCGCCGAGTACCGCGCCGAGCAGGCCGCTGTCGCCCATCACCGCCAGCGTGGACGCCGCGCGCGGCGCCACTAAAAGCTTAAGAAGCTCCATGCGCACGCGCTCGCGCGAAAGCCTATCGAGGCCGGCGCGCGCCGCGATGCAGGCGCGCAGGCCGGCCGCATCCGGCGCCCCGTCGGCAAAATAGGCGTGAAAGCGGAAAAAACGCAGGATGCGCAAATAATCTTCGGCAATCCGCTGCTGCGGCTCACCGATAAAGCGCACACGTCGCTCCGCGATGTCGGCAAGCCCACCGACGTAATCGAACACGTTTCCATCCGCGTTCGCCGACAGCGCATTGATGGTGAAATCGCGCCGCTCGGCGTCGGCCCGCCAATCGCGGCCGAACATCACCCTCGCCTTGCGGCCGAATGTTTCGACGTCTTCGCGCAGCGTCGTGACCTCGAACGGGTGGCTTTTGATGACGACGGTGACGGTGCCGTGCTCGATGCCGGTCGGTACCGCCTTCCACCCCGCAGCCTCGACGCGGCGAACAACCTCTTCCGGGACCGCAGTGGTTGCTACATCGATCTCGGCGACCGGCCGCCGCAACAATTCGTTGCGCACGGCGCCGCCGACCACGCGCGCCTCCTCGCCGTCGCGATCGAGCACCGCCAGAAGACGGGCGACCGCGCCGTCCTTGAGCCATGAGGCTTCGCGAAGCTCTGCCGTCATTATCGTCCGGTCTTTTGCTCGTCAGTCACTTAAACGCCAATCACTTGGGCGTCATTCACTTGGACGCCAGTCACTTGGGCGCCAGTCACTTGGCCATCAGTCACTTGATAGTCCCCGGCACGAACTTGCCGTTGCTATCGATATGCGCGGGAACATAGGTCGACCCGGGCGGCGCACCCGAAAACTGAACAAAATGGATCAAGAACCAGATGCCGCCGACTAACGCCGCGGTCAGGATGGCGAAAGCAATACCGCCAACGACGCGCAGCCACGGCGCCCATCTCTTCGGTTGCAAAACGTCAACGCGGATGGCCAGCAGTACCGCCGCGTAAAGCAGAAACGGCACGGCAAACAGCGCAAAAAAAATCAATCTGGTCATGCGGCGCAGACCCGCTCGTAAAGATTGCGCAAAATCCCCGCAGTGATGCCCCAGATGTAACGCTCGCCGAACGACATCGCATAATAATCCCGCGCGATACCTTTCCAGTCCCGCGTCTTGCGCTGGTGATTTTTCGGATTCATCAAAAAATCGAGCGGCACTTCAAATGCCTCGGTCACTTCGCTCGGATTAAGTGTGAGCGTGAAGTCCGGTCTGACCCTCGCCAGGGTCGGCAAAATGCGAAATCCGGAAAAAGTCAGATAAAGATCGAGATAGCCGATCGGCTCGACCAGGCTCGGTGCCAGGCCGACTTCTTCATGCGCCTCGCGCAGCGCGGCGCGCGCCGGGCTTTCATCGCTTGATTCGATCTTGCCGCCCGGAAACGCCACCTGTCCGGCGTGGCTTGTCAGATCCGCGGTGCGCTGAGTGAGCAGCACCGTCGGCTCGGCACGGTTGACGATCGGGACGAGGACGGAAGCGGGTTTTGTGGCGCTTACGCCGGCGCGCTCCCACAGTACCGGATCGAGGTCGAGATCGCCGCGGCGCACGCCTTGCGCGGCCGGATCGGTCAGTGCCGGCGGCACATCAAGCGTAAGCAGCGCCCGTGCCTGCCCAAAGAAGTTTTGCGTCTGGTGCTGCAGTGCTGCGCTATGCTCGTTCACGCAAAGTCCCTCGCCTCGGCGGCATCCGCCATCGGAAAAAACGTACCCATTGATACCACGCCGAACTTCGCCCTGCCCTCGACATTGCATTCCTCGCCGAGCGCGACCAGATCGAAGAACAACGTGCGCGTCACCTTTGCCCACAAATCGCGGCGCACGTGAAGATAAGGCTTCAGCCCGCCGGTCCCCGCTTCGGGCTCGAAGCGCAACGGATGCTGCGGACCGCAGGCAACCCAGTCATCGACATTGGTGCGGAAATTAAGCACGCGGCCGGCCGGACTTTCCGCAACGTCGAGCTCGACCGCGAGAAACGGCGCATCATCCACCTGGATGCCGCACTTTTCGACCGGCGTGACCAGAAAATATCGATCGCCCTCGCGCTTGAGCACCGAGGCGAACAGCTTGACCAAGGCCGGCCGTCCGATCGGGGTCTTGAGATAGAACCAGGTCCCGTCCGTGGCGATACGTATGTCCAGGTCGCCGCAAAACGGCGGGTTCCAGCGCTCGACCGGCGGCGGACCTTTGGCCTCGCTCGCCAGCCTTAGCGCGCTCGTGATCGAGTCGACGTTGACCTGCCCTTCCTTCGCCATGGTTTGCCTGGAACCTACCGGTTGGACATGAGTCCGGGGGCCAATTGAAGCGGATCGCTCGCGCGCTCGTGATTAGCAATAGTCGCCGCGCCGACCCAAACCCAAGTTGTGCTTGCAGTGGCTGGAAAAATAGGCGCTCGATCTGCTGGTGAGGCAGGTGGCGCATATATTGCATTTATTGCATGGCCGCATATTCGTGCAATGTTGGCGGACTCGGAGCAGTCCGCGACCAGGCGCCTGAGAGCGCCGGAATACGGCTCGAAGACAAGGAGTTAGCTATGTCCGCTGCTGGCGGCGAGGGACTTGAGAAGCTCGAAGACATGATCGTGCGCGCGGCCGAAACGACGGCTGGACACGCGCGCGCCGCCAAGGCCGCGATCGGCACGGTGATTTTCGGCCAGGACAAGGTGGTCGAACAGGCCCTCATCACCATCCTGTCCGGCGGTCACGCGCTCCTGCTCGGCGTGCCGGGGCTTGCCAAGACCAAGCTCGTCGAGACGATGGGCATCGTGCTCGGGCTCGATGCGAGGCGCATCCAGTTCACGCCCGACCTGATGCCTTCCGACATTCTCGGCACCGAGGTCCTGGAAGAGAGCCAGACCGGCAAGCGCAGCTTCCGCTTCATCTCCGGTCCGGTCTTTGCCCAGTTGCTGATGGCCGACGAGATCAATCGTGCCAGCCCGCGCACGCAATCGGCGCTGCTGCAGGCGATGCAGGAGCAACATGTCACCGTTGCCGGCGCGCGTCACGATCTGCCCAAACCGTTTCACGTGCTCGCCACGCAGAATCCGTTGGAGCAGGAAGGCACCTACCCGCTGCCGGAAGCCCAGCTCGACCGCTTCCTGATGGAAATCGACGTCGGTTATCCCGATCGCGACGCCGAGCGCAAAATCCTGTTCGAAACCACGGGCTCCGAGGAAACTCGGCCGAAGCCGGCGATGACCGCCGAGGATCTGATGGCGGCGCAGCGGCTGGTGCGGCGTCTGCCGGTTGGAGAATCCGTGGTCGAAGCCATTCTCAAGCTTGTCCGATCGGCACGTCCGGGAGCAGACGGCGGCGATGCCAAGCTGATCGCTTGGGGCCCAAGTCCACGCGCAAGCCAAGCGCTCATGCTTGCAGTGCGCGCCCGCGCGCTCCTCGACGGGCGACTGGCGCCCTCGATCGATGACGTGCTCTATCTCGCCGAACCGGTGCTCAAACACCGCATGGCGCTCACGTTTACGGCCCGCGCCGAGGGCGAGACCATTGAGGCGGTGATTGCGCGCATAAAGGCGCGTGTCGGATAGGCGAATGGCGGTCGAGCCCAAACCCGCGTCCCAGCGTAATTACCAGGACGGACCGGCGGTCGGACGCGCGGTCGGCGAAAGCCGGACGCTGGCCGCCAGCATGCCCCGCTTGATCCTGGAAGCACGCCGCGTCGCCGCCACCGTCATTCACGGCCTGCATGGCCGCCGCCGCGCCGGGCCGGGGGAGAATTTTTGGCAATACCGCCGTTTCGTCTCCGGCGAGCCCGCCTCGCGCGTCGATTGGCGGCGCTCGGCACGCGACGATCATCTTTATGTCCGCGAGCAGGAATGGGAGGCCGCGCACACGGTCTGGATCTGGCCCGATCGCTCGGCATCGATGATCTTTGCCTCGCCGCTGGTGCGCGATAGCAAGCTCTATCGCGCGCTGGTCGTCGCGCTGGCACTCGCCGAGGTTCTGGTCGAGGGTGGCGAACGCGTCGGCATTCCAGGCCTCATGCGTCCGACCGGCAACCGCAACGTGGTCGAGTTGATGGCGCAGGCCATCGTGCACGATCGCAGCGAGCGTACGAGCCTGCCGCCGAATTTCTCGCCCTCCCCGCTTGCCGAAGTGGTGCTTCTCTCCGATCTGTGGAGCGAGATCGGCGAAGTGCGGCACACGATCACGAAGCTTTCCAGCAGCGGCGCGCGCGGCCACGTGGTGCAGATCGTCGATCCTGCCGAAGAAGTGTTTCCCTATTCGGGCCGCATTGAATTCGTCGAGCCGGAAAACGGCGGCCGGATCACCGCCGGCCGCGCCGAAACCTGGAAGGCGGACTATACGTCGCGCGTCAAACGTCATCGCGACGAGATCCGCAGCGAGACCGACCGGCTCGGCTGGAGTTTCACCATTCACCGTACCGACCGCCCGGCGAGCGAATTACTGCTCTCGCTCCATGCCCGTATCAGTACCGCCGCAGTTGAGCTTGGAGCACAGGCGCGCGCCGCCGCCGAGTCGCCGAGGACGCCGGCATGATTAGCGGTCTTTCGCTCGGCTTTGCCGAACCGCTGGTGCTCATCGGACTGTTGACGCTGCCGGTGTTGTGGTGGCTCCTGCGCATGATTCCGCCGCGGCCGCGCAGCATCGACTTTCCGCCGACGCGGCTCCTGTTCGATATCGCGCCCAAGGAAGAAACCCCGGCGCGCACGCCGTGGTGGCTCACTTTAATCCGGCTCATACTTGCCGGTCTCGTTATCATCGCCGCCGCGGGCCCGTTGTGGCACCCGCCGCTCGCCGCAACACAAACACGCTCGCCGGTTGCCATTCTCATTGACGACGGCTGGGCGGCGGCGGCCACCTGGGACGCGCGGGTGCGCACCGCGGACGACGTCATCGCGCGCGCCGCCGATGATCGCCGCCCGGTGGCGCTCATTCCGCTGTCCGAGGGAACGCGCGACATATCATTGGAGCCTGCCGAGTCGGCGCGGGTGCGACTGCACCAGATGCGACCGGTGCCGCAAACACTGACGCGCGAAGACGCGCTGCCGGCCATCGCCCGATTCCTCGCCGCGACGCACGATGTCGAAGTCATGTGGCTGTCGGACGGAACCGACCTGGGCAACGGCGACAAGTTCGTCAAAGGTTTGGCACAAGTGCTCGGCGGCCGTCCGATCACTATCGTCACGGGCGGCGTTGCCGGCCCCCGAGCGCTCACCGCGGCCGATAACGCGGCCGGCGGCCTCTCGGTGAAAGTGCTGCGCCTCAATCCCGGCGCCGCCGAATCCGGCATGGTGCGCGCGCTCGATCTCAAAGGCCTGCCGCTCGGCGACGCTGCGTTTACCTTCAACGCTGCCGACCGCGAGACGCAGGCGCGCTTCGACTTGCCGGTCGAAATCCGCAACGATATCGCCCGCGTCGAGATCGTCGGCGAGCGCTCGGCGGGCGCCGTGCAACTGCTCGACAAGCGCTGGCGCCGGCGGACCGTCGGCATCGTATCGACGGCGACCGCCGACACCGACGAGCCGCTGTTGTCGTCGAGTTATTACATCCAACGCGCGCTTAGTCCGTTCGCCGACCTGCGGCTGGCGCAGGGCGAATCGCCGGCTGACGCGGTGACGCATTTCCTCGATGAGCGGCTGCCTGTGATGATTCTCGCCGATGTCGGCACGGTTGCCGGCGAGGCTCACGATCGGCTCGCCCAATGGGTCGAGGACGGCGGCGTGCTCATCCGCTTTGCCGGACCACGGCTTGCGGCGGCGGAAGATGACGATCTCGTTCCGGTCAAGCTGCGGCGCGGCGGCCGCATCCTCGGCGGCAGCCTAAGCTGGGACCAGCCGCAGCCGCTTGCTGCCTTTTCGCGCGAAGGCCCGTTCAACGGCATGGCGGTGCCAAACGACGTAACGGTGACTCGGCAGGTGCTCGCCGAGCCCGATGCGACGCTGTCGGACAACACCTGGGCAACGCTTGCCGACGGCACGCCGCTGGTTACCGCGGCGCGGCGCGGCAAGGGGCTGATCGTACTTTTCCACGTCACCGGCGATACCCGCTGGTCGAACTTGCCGCTATCGGGCACCTTCGTCGAAATGCTCAAGCGCATCGTCGATCTTGCCGGCACCGGCAACCTCGCACCAACCGCCAATGCGAAGACCAACGCGGCGCACGAGGCTGTGCCGCCGACCCGCATCCTCGACGGCTTCGGTGTCTTCGCCGCGCCGCCGGCGACGGCGCGGCCGGTGCCGACAAACTTCTCCGGCCGCGCCACCACCGATCATCCGCCCGGCTTCTACGGTCCGCCGGAAAGCTTTTTCGCCGTCAACACGCTCGCGGCGAACGATCAGCTTAAGCCGCTCGATTTCGCTCCGCTCGCCAATGCAAAGTTTGAAGTCTACCGCACCAGCGAGCCACTCGATCTACGGGGTCCCGTCTTCCTTGCCGCGCTTTGTCTATTTCTTCTCGACTCGCTGGTCGTGCTCTTTCTCGGCGGCGGTATCGCGCGGCTCATGCCGCGCCGCTCACGCGCCGCAGCCGCTGTCATCGCAGGTTTTGCCGCGCTGGCTCTGACGCTTGCGCAGGCGCGGGCGCAAGAGCCGGCCAATCCCGACGTACCGCCGGCGGCGCTGCAAACCCGGCTCGCTTACGTCGTCACCGGCGATGCCGGCGTCGACGCCGTGAGCAAGGCCGGGCTCGCCGGACTGACGCTGTTTCTCGCCCAGCGCACTGCGCTCGAAGCCGGCGATCCGATCGGGCTCGACATCGCCCACGACGAGTTGGCTTTTTATCCTTTGATCTATTGGCCGATCGTGCCGGGCATGCCGCGGCCGTCGGACGATACGCTCAAGCGTATCGACACCTACATGAAGAACGGCGGGACCGTGCTGTTCGACACCCGCGACGCCATCGACGCGCCGCCCGGCCCCGGCGGCGAAACCCGCAGTCCGGGCATGCTGGAACTGCGCAAAATTCTCTCCTCGCTCGACCTACCTCAGCTCGAGCCGGTGCCGCGCGATCATGTGTTGACCAAGACGTTTTATCTGTTGCGCGACTTTCCCGGGCGCTTTTCCAACGGCCAGCTCTGGGTCGAGGCGCTGCCGGCAAGCGACGATCAGGAGCAGGCAAGCCGTCCGGCGCGCGGCGGCGACGGCGTCTCCTCCATTCTTATCACCTCGAACGACCTGGCCGGCGCCTGGGCGATCCAGCCGGACGGACAGCCCATGCTGCCGATGGTCGACGGCGAACCGCGCCAGCGCGAATTCGCGTTCCGCGCCGGCGTCAACATCGTGATGTACACGCTCACCGGCAACTACAAGGCCGATCAGGTCCACGTGCCGGCGCTGCTCGAACGGCTGGGGCAGTAGGAGGCCATGTTGAACCTCGGCATTGCGTTCGCCCCGCTGGTCGATGCCCGCGTGCTGTGGGCCGCGCTCGCTGCAATCGCGGTGCTCACGCTGGCTCTGTTCATCGTGCGCAGCCGCGGCGCCGCGATCCGCGCGCTTGCGCTTTCGCTGATCGTACTGGCGCTCGCCAATCCGTCGCTGACGCGCGAGGATCGCCAGCCGCTCAGCTCGGTCGCGGTGGTGGTGGTCGACAAAAGCCCGAGCCAGAATTTCGGCGACCGCACCAAGCAGACCGAGGAAGCGCGCGCCGCAGTCGTCGAGCGCCTGCACCGCATTCCCGGCCTGGAGACGCGCGTTGTTGAGGCGGGCCAAGCCGACGGCGACACCGACGGCACGCACTTGTTCAGCGCGCTCAGTTCGGCGCTGGCCGATGTTCCGCCCGACCGCGTCGCCGGCGTCATCATGATCACCGACGGCCGCGTCCACGACGTGCCGGGAGACGCCTCCGCGCTCGGCTTCGCCGCGCCCGTTCAAGCATTGATTACCGGACACAACGACGAACGCGACCGCCGCGTGGCGCTCATCGCCGCCCCGCGTTTCGGCATCGTCGGCCAATCGCAGACCATCACCTATCGGGTCGAGGATCACGGCGCGCACGAAACGTCCGCCGAAGTCACCGTGCGTCGCGACGGCGAGGTGCTGGAGAAGGACACCGTCCCCGTTGGCGTGCCGCAGAGCATCGAGATCCAGATCCCGCACGAAGGCGAGAACATCGTCGAGATCGAGGCTGCGCCGCTTCCCGGCGGCGAGCTGACGCCGGTCAACAACCGCGCCGTGGTCTCGATCGACGGCGTGCGCGACAAGCTGCGGGTGCTTCTGGTGTCCGGCGAGCCCAATCCGGGCGAGCGCACCTGGCGCAACCTGCTCAAATCCGACCCGTCCGTCGATCTCGTGCATTTCACCATCCTGCGCCCGCCGGAAAAGCAGGACGGAACGCCGATCAACGAACTGTCGCTGATCGCGTTTCCGACGCGCGAACTGTTTCAGCAGAAGATCAATCAGTTCCAGCTCATCATCTTCGACCGCTATGCGCGCCAGGGCGTGCTGCCGATGCTCTATTTCGACAACATCGCGCAGTATGTGCGCGACGGCGGCGCGGTGTTGGTCGATGCCGGACCTGATTATGCGAGCCAGTTCAGCATCTGGCACACCCCGCTCGATTCGATTCTGCCGGCGGAGCCGACCGGCGAGGTGACCGACCAGCCGTTCCGTCCGCGCCTCACTGATCTCGGCAAGCGGCATCCGGTGACGCGGGGTCTCGCCGGCTCCGACAGCGATCCGCCGCATTGGAGCCAGTGGTTTCGCGTCGTCGATACCGTCAACCCGACGGGCACTACGGTCATGAAAGGCGCCGACGACAATCCGCTCCTGGTGCTCTCGCGCGAAGGCGAGGGCCGCGTGGCGCTATTGCTCTCCGACCAGATGTGGCTATGGGCGCGCGGATTTCAGGGCGGCGGGCCGCAACTCGACCTGCTGCGGCGGCTGTCGCACTGGCTAATGAAGGAGCCAGATCTCGAAGAAGAGGCACTGCGGCTCAAGGTGAACGGGCATAACCTCGTGGTGCAGCGGCAGACCATGGGCGATTCCGTCGCCGATGTGACGCTGACGTCGCCATCGGGCACGACGCGCGAACTCAAGCTCGATCCGAAGGAGCCCGGACTCTGGGAAAGCACGGTCACCGCCAACGAGCTCGGACTGTGGCGCGCGACCGACGGCAAGCTCAACGCGCTGGTCAATATCGGTCCGGCCAATCCGCGCGAGTTCGCCGAGGTGACGTCAACGACCGACGTGCTGGCGCCGATCGCCAAAGCGACCGGCGGTTCCTCGCGCCGGCTCGACGACGGCGACGGTTTGCATGTACCGCGCATCATCGCCGTACGCTCGGGCGACACCTATCAGGGCGACGACTGGATCGGGCTGAAGATGAGCAACGCCAGCGTCGTGCGTGGCATCGGCGTGCTGCCGGTGTTCACCGGGCTGATCGGACTGCTGCTCCTGTTAGGCAGCCTCGCCGGAACGTGGGCGCGCGAGGGGCGCTAAATTCTTCCTTCGGTTATTTCTTATCGCCATCCCAGTCCGGACGCACGCGTCCGGACACTCCGTCGAACGCGCCCGGCACAAGCTCGGCGACCAGGAGCCGCTCCGGATCGACCGGGCCGGGCATAACGACACGGCCGGGTGGAGCGCGCTTAAAGCCGGTCTTGGCGTAATACGGCTCGTCGCCGACCAGGACCACGAGGCGATGTCCTTTGACGGCGGCAACCTTGAGCGCGTGTGCGATCAGGGCCTGGCCGATGCCGCGCTCGCGGAAAGCGGGCTCGACAGTGAGCGGACCGAGCAGAAGCGCGCTGCTCGTGCCGATGCGAATTGGCGTGAGCCAGACCGAGCCGACCAAGAGCGTGCCGATGCGGGCAATGAACGACAGGTCGATGCTGTGCTCGACCTGTTCACGCAGCCGATAGGCTGTCTTGGCATAGCGGCCGGGACCGAAGGTGCGTTCGTGGAGGCGCGCAATCGCTTCGGCGTCGTCCTTGCTCTCGGGCAGGATCGTCAGCGAGATGTCGTTCATCGCGCTGCCGCGTAGCATTTGCTCCTGTCGCGGTCCAGCACAACCATTTCAACTGCAATCTGCGCCGTGCCGCCGATTATCCGAATCTCTAAAGCTAACTGCTCTCTGAAGCTACCTGCGCGATCTTTATTAGGTGTTTTTCATAAGGAGAGCGCACCGCGTCCGCATGGGACGCGGTGTCATCGCCTGCTTCACCAACCCCAACCCCAACCTCCGTAACCACCACCGTATCCCCAAGGTCCGCAACCTGAGCCGTAACCCCATCCGCCGTAACCGCCCCAACCTCCGTAACCACCCCAACCCGGGTCGTAGCAGTCATAGTAAGGCTCGGCATAGGACGCATAGAGACCGAGGCCGAGGCCAAGGCCGACGCCCGGAAAGAACGCGCGGCGGAAGCCAAAGCGGTTGAAGCGGTTGAAGCCGAAGCGGTTGAAGCCAAAGCGGCCGGGACCAAAGCGTCCCCAGCCGAGACCTGGCCGACCGAATGCCACGCCGCGTCCGAACACGCCAGGACCACCAAAGCCCACGCCAGGACGGGCGAAGCCAACTCCACCTCCGAAACCGGGACGTCCGATTGCGGCGCCGCCCCCAAAGCCGCCGCCGCCAAAGCCACCGCGGAAGCCACCGCCGCCCCCAAACCCACCGCCGCCAAATCCACCGCGGCCGCCACCGCCAAAACCACCGCCGCCGCCGAAGCCGCCATGGCCACCTCGCTGCGCCAGCGCCCCCGTCATTCCGCTTACGCTGAGCGCCACCGCCGCCACCACCGCGATCATCATCCTTCTTTTCATCACGCTGTACTCCTCGAACCGAAAGCCACCTCTCCATTTCAGCTAACGTGATCGACGAAGCATAGTTGCCGTTTATTTGATCAGAAAAACGACGCCGATCGGGCGCTGCTTTTTTCGTTTGGCAGCGCCTCGAATCAAACTCGCGAACTAATTTGTCGGATATTGCTATGCTTTTAGTTTTGTTGCCGATCCAACAGACTGGCGACAAAACGCTACCAGATCTCGCTGGCGCTGCGCGCCTCGAGCACCTCGGCGACGCGCGCGCGAGTCGAGGCGGTGGTGTCGGCTGGAAACGAGTCCGGAGCAAAGAATCCGTGCGCGATGATCTCCCGATTGGGCTGCGGCGGCGCGCTCTGCCGGAATGAGCGCACGACATAGAGCGCGACATGATCGCGCCAGGCGATGCGCCGATTCCAGTAGATCGCGAAAAGTTCGGCCGGTCCGATCAACTCGATGTTGCCCTCCTCGCGCAATTCACGCGCGAGCGCCGTCGCCAGCGATTCGCCGGGCTCGACACCGCCGCCCGGCAAATGCCATCCGGCCAGATAGCTGTGCTTGATCAGGAACACGCGGCCCTGCTCATCGAGTACCAGCCCGCGGACGCCGAGCGTGAGCCCGCGCGCAAAGCGCCAGTAAGCATGCAGCACGCGGCGGAACGCAGGCTCGAAAGGGCGGCGGATCGCGTCGACATCCATTGAGAACATTTCCCTGGTGAAATTGTTTAGAGCCGTTCTAATATAGCCATGAGCATCGGATCATCGACCGAAGAGGCGTCGCCGTGAAGCGTTTTGCCGACCTGAGCGAGCAGGAAGTCCTCGCGCTTGCCATCTCCAACGAAGACGAAGACAACCGCATCTACCGTTCCTTTGCCGACGCGATGCGCGCTTCCTACCCGGATACCGCGCAAATGTACGATAAGATGGCCGAGGAGGAGATCAGTCATCGCGACATGCTGCTTGCCATGCACCGCAAGCGGTTCGGCGAATTTCTCCCGCTCATTCGCCGGCAAGACGTCAAGGGCTTCGTCACCCGCCGTCCGATCTGGCTCAACCGGCCGCTTGCGATCGACGCCGTGCGCAAGTTCGCCGAGGAAATGGAGTACGAAACCGCGCGCTTCTACCGGCGCGCGGCCCATAGCGCGCATGACGACGCCACGCGCGATCTGCTGCGCAAGCTGGCCGAGGCCGAAGACAAGCACGAGCAGCTCGCCCACGACCTCGGCAAGGAAATCACGCCGGGCGAACGCGAGGCCGAGGATGCGACCGCCAAGCGCATGTTCATCCTCCAGTACGTACAGCCTGGATTGGCCGGACTGATGGACGGTTCGGTGTCGACGCTGGCGCCGCTGTTCGCCGCCGCCTTCGCCACCCACAATACCTGGTCGACGTTCCTGGTCGGGGTCGCGGCCGCGCTCGGCGCCGGCATCTCCATGGCCTTTGCCGAGGCGCTGTCCGACGATGGCTCGCTCACCGGGCGCGGTGCGCCGGTGGTCCGTGGCCTGGTCTGCGGCGGCATGACCACGCTCGGCGGCTTGGGTCACGCGCTGCCCTATCTCATTCCGAGCTTTTATCTGGCGACTGGCATTGCGTTTGCGGTGGTCGCGGTCGAACTGGCCGCCATTTCGTGGATCCGCACCCGCTACATGGACACGCCATTCCTGCAGGCGGCGTTCCAGGTGGTGGTCGGCGGCGTGCTGGTGTTCGCGGCCGGCATCCTGATCGGCAGCTCGTGACGTAGAGCCGTCACGGCGCGACCGTAAATCACTGTAAGCCGCCTCAATCACAGGGCATCATGGCGCGATGTTCGTGCTCGCCCATCTGTCCGACCTGCACATGGCGTCGCGCCCGCGTCTTGCCGAGCTTGCCGGCAAGCGCGGGCTGGGCTTCATCAATTGGCAGCGCAAGCGCAAATTCGTCCATCGTCCGCAAGTGCTCGATGCCATCACGCGCGAGGTGAAGGCTTGCGGAGCCGACCACATCGCGGTGACCGGCGA
>DATJTL010000121.1:0-4766 GCA_035503415.1 Xanthobacteraceae bacterium | reverse complement strand
TCGCGGTCGCGTACGAGGGACGCTTCTCGGGCAGCGTGGATTTGCGGTTCGACGGTGTGGGCGGCGCCGAAGTGGGTTTCGGGCTCGCCCCGTGGGCGCGGGGCAAGGGCGTGATGACTCGCGCGCTGCGGCTGGTATTGGATTGGGGTTTTGGGCTGCAGGGCATCGAGGTGATGTATTGGCGTGCGCAAGTGGGCAACTGGGCGTCACGACGAGTCGCCAGACGGTGTGGGTTCCGGATGGAAGGGACGGTCCGCGGGCTGCTCGAACAGCGCGGTGAGCGGCGCGACGGTTGGATCGGCTCGCTGCGCCGCGGCGAGCCGTTGACCGGCGCCGCCGAAGAGCCGGCTCAGGGCAGGTAGAGCCCGCGAATGCGGTGATAGCGGTGACGGCCCATCAGGGCGTTCGCGGCTTCGAGACCGGACATCACCGCTGCCTCGATGCAGCCGGCGTTCATGCCTGAGTCGGTCCAATCGCCGGCCAACACCAAGTTGTCGTAACCACTTTCGTCCGGCCTCAGGCGATAGCGCTCGGTGCCGGGGACGGACTGCACATAGCGGTCCGACGGGTCGATATTCACGCTGACGTGCTGAGTCGACAACGCCTCGCGTCCGCGCCGGCCGTTCACACCGCAGAGCAGATGCCAGGCGAATCCCTGTTCGGTGACGGCGTTCGGATAGTACAGCCCCGCATGGTGATCGAGAAATCTGACGGCCGCGGTCCCGACCTGATCGGCGTATCGACTGGCGTAACGCGAATGCTCATCCGTGGTGGGCCAGGGTGCGTCGAGGCTGCCGCAGAAGTACGCGACGGTGCCGGGTCGTTCGGCGCGCGGCCAGTCCTCGGCCCATAGCGTCTGGGGCATCGATGCCCAAGTGTCGAACGGCGGCAGGTAGGCACTGACGGTCGCGCCGGGCTGGTTCCAGCCGAGTGACGCCTCGTCCGGCCTCAGCCAGATTTGGAAGGCCTGGGTCGCCACCGTGCGAACATGCGTTGTCATATCGCGCCACTCCGGGCGATCCTCGATGAGCTCGCCGGCCACGATCGGGATCATCCCGATCGACACGGCGAGCACCACGTGATCGAAATCGACACCCCGTTTCAGGGTTCGTATTTCGACATCGTCGTGTGCGCCGAAGTGCGATTCCGTCGCATCCAGTCCGGCGGTTGTTCGGAGCTGTTCGGCGATCGGCTGTTTGGGGAACACCGGGAGTCCACGAATCCTGGTAAGCGGTTCGTAATGTTGAATGCCTTCGGCGAGCCGTGCTTGGCGGCCCATCGTTATCGTGGCAACCGACTGGCGCGAGGCATCCAAGTGCAGTGCGTCGAGACGGTGGAAGAACTCGAATTCCACCCCGCGCCTGCGCAGTGCCTGATACAGCGGTGCGATGACGACATCGCCCATTCCGGCCGTCATTTTCCAGAAAATCGCTCCCCGGTAGCCGAAAAGCACTTGGCCGATAAGGAATGTCATTACGCCGGCGCCAACCGCCGGTTGCCGCGGGTCGCCATCGCGGTAACCGAATACCAAGTCGTAGACGCCGCGCACCATGGCCGAATCGACGACATCAGGATGCGCGCCGTGACGAAGGATCCAGTCGCAGAAGTCTTCGTCGTCGATGGCCGCGAAGCCATGGGCATCGGTGATCAGCTTGTCGGCAATGATGCCGCGTACAGCTGCGACGACCAGCGAGATCAGTACCCAACTGCGCCTACGATCCACGCGATCGTCAGCGTCGATCGCATTGCGGACCGCATCAAGCGCGTGCTCGATGACATCGGAAGCGGGCGCTTCGGTGAATTGCGGATCCACCACGGCCAATAGCGCCGCCAACGTCGCGCGCAGCACCGCCTGAAAAGGGGGCGCGGGCGTCGGCGCCGGCGGATCGGGCGACACGCTGAGCGTCAGACGCCCGGGGGCGGCCTCCCGGAGCGAGCCGGCGAAGGCGAGTACGAGCCGTAAGGCGCGCTCGACGAACCCTGCCGCGGTAAGTTCGCGGCCCGTGCTGTCCGGGTCGCCCGGCAGCTTGTCGTCGCGCGGGTGCGTGCCATGCCACGTGACCCAATTGCCGTTCCAGCTATCGGCCAGGCCGGGGTTGTCAGCCGGCGCGATCGCCTCTTCCCAGGTCTGTATCGGTGCTGTGGGATCTGTGGTAGCCCTGTCTAATTCGGCATAGCACTCGCGCAGGAGGCTGAACGCGTTCTCATAGGAGCCCAGCCAGATGTGCAGCCCGTGTTCTTCGATGCGCCCATTGGCGCCGCGGCTCGATGCGGCCTTACCCCCGAGCCGCCAGCCGCGCTGGTACACGGTTATGGACTCGAAGCGATCACGCGAACCCGGCTCACTTAGCCGCCAGGCGGCGCTCAACGCGGCCATGCCGCCACCGATGATGGCGATCTTCCCGCCGGGCCGTCTCACTCGAGCATTGCCCGGGCGGATGCAACTTCCGGCCAACTGCTTTCGTCGGGAAAAAGGCTCAGTGTGTCCGATAGCGTATGCCGGGCCGGTGTGCCGCCGAGCTTGAAAAGGTCTGTCGCGGCCCGTAGCTGGAAGATCGGCGCGTGCTGACGCTGAGCCAGTTCCCAGGCCGTCTGAAGATCCACGCGACGTGCCTCGACATCGTCGCTGGTATGGGCTCGCAGTCGCAGCAACTCCGCGTCGTAGAAGTGCATACTGGTCCGTTCGGCCAATTCCAGCCCGATTTCCAAGCGCTCGCGAGCCTTCGGCAAGTCGCCGCTCGCAATGAGAAGACGTGCCAGGATTGCATCGTAGAAGGTGATGAGCGAGATCGTGTCCATAGATCGCGACATCTCGACGAATGCGGTCAGCGTCGCGATGTGTGGCTGCAACATCACCCGATCCGCGCTGTCTGCCAACGCTGATACCGCCGCGACGGTGGCCTGCTGCGCCGTCCCGACCAACGCCCAAAAATCAAAGCCGTGCTGCTCGCCCAGGGTGATCAGCTCGACCGCGGCTTCGGCGGCGCGGTGCAGCTGCCCGGCTTCCAACCGGATCAGTATTTCCATTTGCCGCGCATAGGCCAAACTGAAAACGCCTTTGGGGAAGGGTATTTCGGCACAACGCTGTTCGGCTCGGGCCAACTCCGCGGCCACACCGGCCAGGTCACCGTCGATATAGCGGGCCAGTGCCAAATGCGTGTACAGCCCGGCAGTGGCATCGTTGGGCATGAACAGCATCGCTTCGAGATCATGGGTGCATGCCTCGGTCAGCGTTGCGGCCGCTACCTCAAGCTTCTCGCGAGCGTAGCCGAATTCACCTCGATACCAGGCCAACATACCCAGCCCGAATTCGTTGATGGGTAGGAAGCATTCCCGGGGACCGGTTAGCTGCGCACGGACCGACTCGACCAGTCGTTCAGCCCGGTCGAGGTCGGCCCGCATCGTGTAGTACGGGTAGAGCGACATGACGGTCGAAAAGAGATCGTCGTCGGCTAAGTCGCTGCTGCACAAGGCTAGACAGCGTTCGAAGTCAGCGGCTGCGTTCTGGCTTGCCACGCCCTCGGCCGCCTGAGCCAGGAACGCGCGTCCGAGTCGAAGCGCGATTTCATAGCGGTCGCGTTCGCCTCCGGATGGGGCGCGCTCGGCTTGCGAAATGGCATGCGTCAGGTAAGTCAGCGCCTCCCGGAGTGCGCCGCGCAGCCGGGCATTAGCCGATGCCGCCGCGTATGCCGATGTCGCCTCAGAGAAGCGCTCGGCACGCTCGTAATGACGCGCGATCAGCGGCCAGTCGGGATTGCCCTGCACCGCCGCCAGGCCGTCCGCGATGCGGCTGTGCAAACTGCGGCGAAGCGTAGGGGGCGAAAGTTCCTCCGCGACTTCGCGGAGCAGTTCATGGCGAAAGCGAAAGCTCTGTTGGGCAAGCGGTTCCAGCACACGAGCGTTCACTAGTTCGGCGATCACCGTGTCGACTTCGCCCTCAGGCATGTCGAGCACTGATAGCAGCAGCCCACGTTCGATACGGCTGCCAATGATCGCTGCCGCCTCAACTACCTGCACCGCGCTTTGACTGGATCGAAGACGCGCGAACAGCGCCTCGTACAGACTGTCCGGCACGCCGTGCGAGTTGGACGCATCGGACGGTTGCTCTTTGAGCTTGGCGACCACTTCTTCGATGTAGAGCGGAATTCCGACGCAGCGTTGGCGGATCGCACGTTTTTCATCGGCGCGCACCGCCGGGTGCAAGGCGGTGATCAACTGGTCGGCTTCGTCGTCGCCGAGCGGTTGGAGTTCGAACACCTGGACTTTCGCGGTGTCGGGCAGAGACATCCGGGAGCGGTTGGTCATCACGACAAGGACGTGCCCGCCGAGGTCGCCGCCCAAGAGTGAACAGACCACGTCGAAGGTGTCCTCATCGAACCAATGCATGTCCTCGACGAGAATGAGTGAGGGCGCATCACGGCTGCATGCCCGCAAATATTCGTGCACCGCGCCGGTGATCTGCTGATAGAGCTTCCGGCCCTCGGCGGCTACAGGGCTATAGCCGGTTTCGGGCCCGATGCCCAACACCGGAGCCAAAAGCGGGAGTGTCGAAGCCGGGTCGAGTGATCGTTCCTCGAGCTCGCGACGCAGATGCCGAAGTCGTTCCTCCGGTTGGGATGTGCGCCCGATGCCGCAGCGGCGTTCTAATAGCCGACGTACCGGTCGCAAGCCGACGTCGGTGTAGAACGGTGAGCCGATCAATTGAAGAATGACGCCGTGCGACCGCTCGGCCATTTCGGCGGCCGACCACGCCAGGCGGCTCTTAC
>DATJTL010000120.1:0-7195 GCA_035503415.1 Xanthobacteraceae bacterium | reverse complement strand
CCACGACATCCACGCGCTGGTGCTCGGCCGCGCGCAGACCGGCATCCAGGCGTTTTTCTAAAATTCGCCTCTGCGACTAGAGCGCAATCGCTTCATATTGAATCGATTGGCGCTCTAGGATTTTGGTGGAGCATGATCTTTTCGGAAAACCGGTTTCCACTTTTCCGGATCATGCTCTACTCCGCCTTGATGCCGGCGGCCTTGATGATCGGCCACCATTTCTCGGTTTCGGATTTGTAGAACGCGGCGAGTGCGGCCGGCGACTGCTGATCGCGCGGCACCACGTCCTGGGCGATGTCGGCAAGGCGCTTGCGCACGGTGGGATCGGCGAGCGCAGTTTGCGCGGCGGCATTGAGCTTGGCAATGGCGTCGTCGGGCGTGCCCTTCGGCGCAAAGATCGCCTGCCAGGTGCTCAGATAAACGCCCGGCAGTCCAGCCTCGTCGACGGTTGGGATCTCCGGCGCGACGCCCAGCCGGCGATCGGCCATGACCGCATAGGCTTTGATGGTGCCGGCGCGGATCTGCGCCAGCGCGTCCGACGGCTGGTCGAACATCAAATCGATCCGCCCCGCCACGAGGTCCTGCATCGCCAGCGTGAGGCCGCGATAGGGCACGTACTGGAATTGGGTCCCGGTCTTCTGCTTGAAGAAATAACCGGCGACTTCGTCGGTGCCGCCGGCCACGCCCTGGAACGCGGCATTGGGATTGGCCTTGAGCCAGGCGATCAGCCCGTGCAGATCGTTCGCCGGAAGCGTTTTTTTCGATAGCAGCACTTCGGGCGTCTGCGTCAGCAGCGCCACGGGCACGAAATCCTTGAGCACGTCGTACGACAGGTGCTGATAAACGACCGGGCTGACCACGTGCGTCGACCATGTGGCCTCGGCGAGCGTGTAGCCGTCGGGTGTTGCGCGCGCGACGCGGGCCGCCGCGATCGTGCCCGCGGCGCCGCCGATATTTTCGACGATGACCGACTGGCCGAGCGCCTGCGACATGCCTTGGGCCACCACGCGCGCTACCGTGTCCGACGGCCCACCGGCGGCGAACGGCACGATCAGCGTGACCGGGTGCGACGGAAAAGTCTCTGCCGCGGCGGTGCCGGCGAGGCCGCAAGCTGCGCCCATCGCCAGAATGGTCAAAACGATCTTACGCATCGCTAATGCGGCCAGCCGTGTTGCGACAGGTCGATGGGATTGCCATCGGGATCGTGCACGCGATATTCGGCCTCGCGGTTGGGCGGCCGCTTCTGCGTATCGGTGGCGGCGCCCCATTGTTTGCAGACCGGAACGAGGTCGGCGACGCTTTCGACTTCGAAGCCGAAATGGTTAATGCCTTCCCTGAGCTGATTGCCCTCGATCTCGCGCTCCGGGCCGATCGGGATGATCGCCAGATTGATGTGACCGTCGGTGAGATACGTGGCGGTACCTACTCCCTTGACGATCGTGAGCCCGAAAGAATTGGTGTAGAATTTGACCATCCGATCGACGTCTTCGGTCAGAATGGCCAGGTGACGAATGCGGGCCATGAAAGCCTCCTTGACGAGGGCGCCTGCGGCGAATTCCGGCGGCGGAAGCTAGCACGATTTGAGCCGTTGTCGTCACTGCCGGAATGACGCGGCCGCATTGGAGTTCGGCATGAAACGCACTTGCCGCGATCGACGAATTGCGCTGCTCGGCGTTGCCGCGATCGTCGTCCTGTGCGGCCTGACGTCCGTGCCGCGCGGTAGCGCCGCCGCGCCGGCCAAGGACGAAAGCCCGCGCGCCTATTGCGCCCGCGTCGGCACCGACGACCAGGTGCGCACAGCGCCGGCTGGGCTCGCGCCCGACATCCGCCGGCTGTTCCACGTCGACCGCCACTACGCGGTGGGCGCGGGCTTTTTCCGCTGCGCCGATGGCGCCGTGCTGGTCTGCTGGGTTGGCGCCAATCTGCCCTGCCGCAAGGCCAACACGGCCAACGAACTGCCGGCAGCAACGCAATGGTGCCGGACGCACGAGCACGCCGAGTTCATCCCGATGGCGGTGACCGGCCACGACACGCTCTATTCCTGGCGCTGCGTCGGCGGCAAAGCCGTGGCCGGCGCGCCGGTCGGTGCGCTCGACCCGCGCGGATTTTTTGCGGAGTATTGGAAGAAAGTGGAATAGGCAGATCTTTCGGGTCCGAAAGCGAGGATTGTCATGCGCTGGCTATATCTGACCGTCATCGTCGTCTTCGTGGCCGTCATTCTGATTTTCGTGTTTCAGAATCTCGGCCCGGTGACGATGGCCTTTCTCGGCTTCAGCCTGCGCGCGCCGCTGGCGGTCGTCGCTGCCATCATGTACGTGCTCGGCGCGTTCACCGGCGGTTCGCTCTACGCGCTGCTGCGCCGTTCGGTGAGGGCGTCGCGAGTGGGGAATTCCAGATAGCAGGCGCCAGATAGTAAGCGTCAGGTTTCGGATTCCTGTGGTTCAACGACGCGCAGCTTGCGAACCGTCAATTCGTCCACTTCAAGCGACCGCAAGCGGGCCTTCTTGATCTCCACGTGACCGACCGCAAGGCGGCCGATCGCCAGTGCACCGATCGCGAGCGCCCCGATCGCGAGCGCGCCCAGCGCCGTTGCGCCCACCGCCAGCGCCGGTGCGCCGGCCGCGGGAAGTGCAGTGGGTGAAAGTGGACTGCGTCGAACCATGATTTCGTGCGCCATAGGCTTACTCCATTGGCTGATTATCCGCTCATGCTCGAACTTGGTGCTAGATCACGCCGTCGATCCAATCGGCGAGCGCGTCGAGCATTTCGCCGCGAACCGCTCCATCGGTGCGGCCTGATCGCGCCGGCACGTGGAACGAATGATCGGCATCGGCAAACAGCCGCAATGTCGCGCACTTGCCGAGCGCCTTGCACAGCGGGGACAGTTCGTCGAGTGTCGCAAGCGTATCGCGGGTCCCCTGTAAAAACAGCATGGGGACTTTCACATCAAACAGATGCTTGCCGCGCTCCGCTGACGGCTTGCCAGCCGGATGCAGCGGAAAGCCGAGAAACGCCAAGCCGCATACTTTCGGCAGCGGCGCCGCTGCTTGTGCCTGCGAGGTCATCCGCCCGCCGAACGATTTGCCGCCGGCAATGAGCGGAAGTCCCGGCAATGCGTTCGCCGCCGCCGCAACCGCCGCGCGGACGGTTGCCTGGGCAAGTTTTGGCGCATCGGGCCGCTTGGAGCCGCGGTCCATATAGGGAAACTGATAGCGCAACGTGGCGATGCCGCGATCATCAAGCCCCTCTGCAACTGCGGCCATGAATGGGTGAGTCATCCCCGCGCCGGCGCCATGCGCCAGCACGTGGCAAACGCGCGCACGCGGCGGCGTCATCAGCAGTCCCGAAACGAGGAGATCGTCGTCAACTGGAATGGTCACGGGTTCGGCGGCCGCGGATGGCATGCAGCGCTCCGGAGATTTTGCTCGTCATCCAATATAGGCCTTACAATCGCAGTGACATCGAAGGATTGCTGCATGGACGAAGATTTTATTGGCGACCTGTTCGCCTCGTTCGGTCCGGTCACGGTGCGGCGCATGTTCTCGGGCTCCGGCATTTTTGCCGACGGCTTGATGTTCGGCCTGATTGTGCGCGACGTGATCTATCTCAAAGTGGACGGTAGCAATCGCGCCGATTTCGAGCGCGAAGGCTGCAAGCCTCTCACCTACACGCGTGGCCGGACATCCGGCCGCCCGAGCGAGCACGCCTTACCCTATTGGCGCCTGCCGGAGCGGCTCTATGATGATCCCGACGAGCTGGCGGCGTGGGCGAAAAAGGCGTTTGCCATAGCGGAACATAAGAAATTCGCCGCAAGCAGCCGGACAAAGCGGAATCGGTCCGGCAAAGCGAAGCGACGTTGAACAAAAACAGCGCCGCTACAGCGGCGGGTCCTCGACGCTTTCGCGCTTGAACGCAAGGCTCTCTTCCTCGAGGTCGAGTTCGCGCTCAATGCGGCGGCGCGCCTCGTCGGTAATCTGGCCTTCCTGTAACAGCCGATAGATATATTCGCGCTCGGCGGCGATCAGTTCGGCGCGCAGCTCCGCCGCCGCCGCTATCGCCTCGCCGTCCTTCGGCAACTGCCCGGCGCGATGATCGTGACGCGCGCGCAAGATCGCCAGCACCTCGGCCGATACCTGGCCGTCGGTTGCAAGCTGGTCCAACCGGCCTTGCGCTATGTTCAACGTCACGATGCGCGCGGCGGTCTCGGCGTCGCGTTCGCGGGCGCGCTCGTCGGCGGCGTCGTGCGGCAGCGCGAGCCAGCGCACCAGGCCCGGCAGCATGAGCCCCTGGCCGATCAGCGTGACCACGATGACGCCGAAGGTGACGAAGAGAAAAAGATCGCGGTCCGGAAACGGGGCACCGTCAAGCATTGTCAACGGCAGCGCCAGCGCCGCGGCGAGCGAGACCACGCCGCGCACCCCGACGAAGGCAAGCAGGAACGGCCATTGCCAAGGCGGAGCCGGATCCCGGCGGCGCAGCGATGGACTGAGCCAGCGCGGCAGATAGACCGCCGGAAAGACCCAGATGAATCGCGCGACCACGATGACGGCGACGGTGAACAGCAAGGCCAAGCCGAGTTCGCGCAGCGAAACCGCACTGGAGTGCTCGATCAGCTCCCGGGTCTCCACGCCGGTCACTAGAAACACGAAGCCTTCGAGGTAGTAGATGATCAGGTCCCAGAAAAAGATTCCCTGCAGTCGCGTCGCCGCCGGAATGAGCAGTGGGCCGTTCCAGCTTACGTACAGACCGGCCGCCACAGTCGCCAGCACGCCCGATCCGCCAAGATGCGCCGGGACCAGAAAGGCGGCGTATGGCGTCAGCAGCGACAATGTAATCTCGACGCGCGGATCGCGCGCCCAGCGGCGCAGCCGCAGGCTGAGCCAGCCGATGCCGATGCCGTAGGCGATCTCGCCGACCACGATCAGGGCGAACTCACCGGCGGCCTGCGGCAGCGAGAACAGGCCGGTGGCGACCGCGGCGACGGCGAACCGGTAGAGGATCAGCGCCGTGGCGTCGTTGGCGAGACCTTCGGCATCGAGAATGACGAGGAGCCGCCGCGGCAAGCCGAGGCCGCGCAAGATGGCGAGCGGAGCGACCGAGTCGGTCGGAGACACGATGGCGCCGAGCACGAAGCCGAGCGCCCAGCTGACGCCTAATGCGAAATGCACCACGGCCGCCACTGCGGCGCTGGTGAACAGGACGCAGCCGAACGCCAGCAACGTGATCGAGCGCAGATTGAAGCGGAACTCGCGCCAACTCATGGAGACGCCGGCCGAATAGATCAGCGGCGGCAGGATGCCGTACAGCACCAGTTCGGGCGCGAGCGTGATCCGCGGCAGGCCGGGAATGACGGCAAGCGCGATACCGGCGACCACGAGCAGGATCGACGGGTCCGTGCGAAGTCGCCGCGCGACGATGGCGACGATCACCAGCACGGCAAGGAGCAGCAGTATGATGTCGATCGTCGCCGTCATGGGTCGCGTTGTAGGACGGGTCGAGCCGTTGCGAAACCCACCCTAAGCCGCCGGATCAAACAGGTGATAGACTCCATTTCATCGTACCCATCCTGCGCGTTGCCCGTACGCCGAAGGAGTTACTCATGTGCCGCAACATCCGTACGCTGTTCAATTTCGAACCGCCGGCCACGGAAGATGAAATTCGCGCTTCGGCGCTGCAATTCGTGCGCAAGCTCAGTGGCTTCACCCATCCGTCGCGCGCCAACCAGGCGGCATTCGATCAAGCGGTCAATGACGTGTCGGACGTAGCGCGACGCCTGCTCTCGTCGTTGGAAACCGCAAGCCTGGCGAAGAATCGCGAGGACGAGACGATCAAGGCGCGGGCCCGGGCTAGGGCGCGCTTCGCCTGAGGATGGCGGAACACTGGCGCAATCAATAGATAACGGCGGAGGAGACGCGACCGCCGCGTCATCGGCGCCATTCGAGCAGCCTTGAGGTTTCCCATGTCGCCGGTATCGCTGCTGCTCAACATCTTCTGGCTGCTCTTGGGGGGCATCTGGATGGCGGTCGCCTGGTTGTTCGCTGCTGTCATCATGGCGATCACCATCATCGGCATTCCATGGGCACGCGCCGCCTTCAATATTGCCTCCTACACCATGCTGCCGTTCGGCCGCAAAGCGGTGTCGCGCGCCGAGTATCTCGGCACAGACGACATCGGAACGGGGCCCCTCGGCATGATCGGCAATATCGTATGGCTGGTGCTGGCCGGCTGGTGGCTCGCGCTTGGCCATCTCATGACTGCCGTGCTCCTCGCCATCACCATCATCGGCATCCCGTTCGCCTGGGCGCATTTCAAGCTTGCCGGCATCGCGCTGTGGCCGGTCGGCAAGATGATCGTCGATGCCGGCGAGTATCCGCGGCCGCCTCCGCAGGGGCCGCGGGCGACGTAACTAGCCCGACAGCAAACAAGGGTGACCGACCTCTCCCCGCGCGCGGGTGAAATACCGCCGCCGTGTTTACCGGATCATCCGCCTCCGCGGATGATGACAGCGCTACAAAAAACTCTGCGGATCGATGTCGATTTCGAGCTTGATCGATCCCTTCGGCTGCGGGCCCGAGGCGAGCCAGTCGCGCAAATAGGCCGATAGATCGAAGGCGCGCGGCGACTTGACCAGCAAACGAAACCGATATCGGCCACGTACCAGCGCGAGCGGGGCTTCGGCGGGGCCGAGCACGCGCACATCGTCGGCCATGAGACTGTCGGCTTTGGGCGCGCCGCCGGTGAGATCAACTTTGGGCGCCGAGCGGGCAAGCGCGCGCGCGAAGCTTTCAGCTTCGTGGCGGTCTTGACCGGAGACGACGAGGCTCGCGAGCCGTCCGAACGGCGGATAATGCGCTTTCTCGCGCAGCTCAATCTCGGCGTCGTAGAAGGCGTCGCGGTCCTGCGCGAGCAGCGCGCGGATCACCGGATGCTCGGGCTGGTGCGTCTGCAGATAGCCGTAGCCAGCGCCGGCTTCGCGGCCGGCGCGGCCGACCACCTGATGCAGGAGCTGAAAGGTGCGTTCGGCGGCGCGCGGGTCGCCGTTGGCGAGACCTAAATCGGCGTCGATGATGCCGACGAGATTGAGCATCGGGAAGTGGTGGCCTTTCGCCACAAGCTGCGTGCCGATGATGATGTCGAAGCGGCCGGCGGTGACGTCGGCGAGTTCCTCGCGCAGGCGCTCGACCGAGGCGATGAG
>DATJTL010000119.1:0-6136 GCA_035503415.1 Xanthobacteraceae bacterium | reverse complement strand
CGATTGACGAGGAGAATGCCGAAACTGTCCTCGAGTTGCTTGATGCTGGCCGACAGCGTCGGCTGGGTAACGCCACAGGATTCGGCGGCTCTTCCGAAGTGACGTTCGCGCGCCAGCGCCAAGAGGAATTCGAGCTTGTCGATCACCATGTAACTCGTGCGATCTACGCGATTTCGTTGGAAAATCCGGACCAAATTGCCTATCTTGGCACCGCAGTGACGATAGGTTATTCCAGAGTAAGATCGACTTATCAATAGAAATCTTCTATTGATTTAGGAGGAGACGGCGGCTCTGGCGCCCATGTCGACGAGCCGGTTTCGAGAGAAAAATGAGCCTTACCCAATCGCCTCCGCCGACATCGCGCCCCCGTGAGGGGGGGCGGGATGGCCGCCGCCGGCCGCCGCGTACGCCCAAGGGCCGTCAAGTCGATCCACAGGCGCTTGAGGAGGTGCAAGCGCTCCTCATCGATCGGCCGCGCCGGCGCGATCTGCTCATCGAGCACCTGCATCTGATCCAGGACCACTACGGCCATCTCTCGGCCCCGCATCTTGCTGCGGTGGCACAGGAGATGAAGCTTGCTCTCACCGAGGTCTATGAGGTCGCGACTTTCTACGCTCATTTCGATGTGGTGAAGGAGGGCGAGACGCCGCCGCCGCCGGTGACGGTGCGCGTGTGCGATTCGCTCTCGTGCGCGCTCGCTGGCGCCGAGCATTTGTTTGAAAAGCTGCCGGCAAAGCTCGGGGCAAACGTGCGCGTGGTGCGCGCGCCCTGCATGGGCGCTTGCGACCGTGCGCCAGCCTGCGCGGTCGGTCATGTGCAAGTTCTGCATGCGGATATTGAGAAAGTCGCGGCGGCGGCGGCAAAGCCCGTACATGCACACGCCTATCCGACCCCGAATGCGTTCGATGCCTATGTGAAGAATGGCGGCTACGAACTGCTCAAGGCCTGCATTGGCGGTTCGCGCAGCCGCGACGACGTCATCAAGCTCGTCAGCGACGCTGGCCTGCGCGGTCTCGGCGGCGCCGGCTTTCCCACCGGTCGTAAATGGTCGCTGGTGCGGGCCGAACCCGCCCCGCGCCTGTTCGCGGTCAATTGCGACGAAGGCGAGCCAGGCACGTTCAAGGACCGCTATTATCTCGAGCGCGATCCGCACCGCTTCATCGAGGGTATGCTGATCGCGGCCTGGATCGTCGAAGCAGCGGATACGTACCTTTATGTCCGCGACGAATATCCAGAAATCATTCTGCTGCTGCTCGCCGAAATCGCAAAGGCCGAGGAAGCCGGTCTCGCCGAACACACGAAAATCCATCTGCGCCGTGGCGCCGGTGCTTACATCTGCGGCGAAGAATCCGCGATGATCGAATCGATTGAAGGCAAGCGCGGCCTGCCGCGGCATCGGCCGCCCTATGTCGCCCAGGTTGGTTTGTTCGGCCGCCCGACGCTCGAACAGAACGTCGAGACGCTCTACTGGGTGCGCGACATCGTCGAGAAGGGCGCAAACTGGTTCACCTCGCAAGGCCGCCACGAGCGCAAAGGCTTCCGCAGCTTTTCAGTATCCGGACGCGTCAAGAATCCGGGCGTGAAACTTGCGCCAGCAGGCGTCACCGCGCGTGAGTTGATCGACGAATTCTGCGGCGGCATGGCCGAGGGCCATACGTTCAAGGGCTATCTGCCGGGCGGCGCGTCCGGCGGCATCCTGCCGGCGTCGATGGCCGACATCCCGCTCGACTTCGGCATGCTGGAAAAATACGGCTGCTTCGTCGGGTCGCACGCGGTTGTCATCCTCTCGGACAAGGACGACATGAAAGCGGTGGCGCTCAACCTGATGAAGTTCTTCGAGGACGAGAGCTGCGGGCAGTGCACGCCCTGCCGAGTGGGCACCGAAAAAGCGGCGCAACTGATGGCCAATGGGCCGTGGGACGGCGCCCTCCTCGACGAACTCTCAGCCCTGATGCGCGACGCCTCGATTTGCGGCCTCGGCCAGGCGGCGCCGAATCCGCTCCTGTGTGTGCTAAAATACTTTCCCGACGACATGAAGAAACCGCTGGGACATTGGTGACCGAAAGGCTTGCTCGATGAGCGACGCGAACGCCCAAAAACCCAACACCTTCACCATCGACGACCGCGAGATCGACATCCGTGACGGCGAGACGATATTCCGCGCCGCCGCACGGCTCGGCATCAGTCTGCCGAACCTGTGCTACTCGCCGCAACCCGGCTATCGGCCGGACGGCAATTGCCGCGTCTGCATGGTGGAGATCGAGGGCGAGCGCGTGCTGGCGGCGAGCTGCATCCGCACGCCTTCGCCCGGCATGAAGGTCAAGACGCAGACCGATCGCGCCAAGACAGCGCGCCGCATGGTGGCGGAGCTTCTTGTCACCGATCAGCCCGACCAGGCGCATGCCCACGATCCGGCCTCCCAGCTCTGGAAGATCGTAACCAGCATGCAGGTCAAGCGGGGCCGCTTTCCGCAGCGGCACAGTCCCGCGCCCGACCGCAGCCATCCGGCCATGGCGGTCAATCTCGACGCCTGCATTCATTGCAATCTCTGCGTCCGCGCCTGTCGCGAGGTGCAGGTCAACGATGTGATCGGCATGGCCGGGCGCGGCCATGGCGAGAAGATCGTGTTCGACTTCGACGATCCGATGGGCGCCTCGACCTGCGTCGCCTGCGGCGAATGCGTGCAGGCCTGTCCGACCGGCGCGTTGATGCCGGCGACGCTCGTTGACGCCAACAACATTTTCAAGGGCAAGGCCGACCGTAAAGTCGACAGCGTGTGCCCGTATTGCGGCGTCGGCTGCCAACTCACCTACCACATCAAGGACGACGAGCTCCTCTATGTCACCGGGCGCGACGGACCGGCCAACGAAAACCGGCTGTGCGTGAAGGGCCGCTTCGGCTTCGACTACGTGCACAATCCGCAGCGGCTGCGCAAACCGATGATCCGCAAGGATGGCGTGCCGAAGATCCCTCACGAGGCGATCGACCCGTCGAATCCGTGGACGCATTTCCGCGAGGCGACCTGGGAGGAGGCGCTCGATCGCGCCGCCTCCGGTCTGAAGAAGATCCGCGACCGTGACGGCTCGAAGGCGCTGGCAGGCTTCGGCTCCGCCAAGGGTTCGAACGAAGAGGCTTATCTCTTTCAGAAGCTGGTGCGCACCGGTTTCGGCACCAACAACGTCGATCACTGCACGCGGCTTTGCCACGCTTCCTCGGTTGCCGCGCTCATGGAAGGCGTCGGTTCCGGTGCGGTTTCGGCAACGTTCAACGAGTGCAAAAACTCCGAAGTGATTTTCGTCATCGGGGCCAATCCGACGGAAAATCACCCGGTGGCGGCGACTTTCTTCAAGCAGGCGAAGAAGCGCGGCGCGACCTTGATCGTGGCCGATCCGCGCGGCCAGGCGCTAAAGCGCCATGCCACCCACATGCTTCAATTCAAGAACGGCGCCGATGTGGCGATGCTCAACGGCATGCTCAACACGATCGTGGCCGAAAAGCTCTACGACGAGCAATACATCCAGACCTATGTCGAGGGCTTCAAGCAATTCGCTGAGAGCATCAAGGATTACACGCCTGAAGAGATGGCGCCGATCTGCGGCATCGAGGCTGACGTCATCCGCACCGTGGCGCGCAAATTCGCGCGCGCCAGATCGGCGATCATTTTCTGGGGCATGGGCATCTCGCAGCATACCCACGGCACTGACAATGCACGCTGTCTGATCGCGCTGTCGCTGATCACCGGCCAGATCGGCCGGCCCGGCACCGGGCTGCATCCGCTGCGCGGGCAGAACAATGTGCAGGGCGCCTCCGACGCCGGTCTCATTCCGATGTTCTTCCCCGACTACAAGTCGGTTGAGAGTCCGGAAATTCGTGCCAAATACGAAGCCGCCTGGGGCACCAAACTCGATCCCAAGAAGGGCCTCACCGTGGTCGAGATCATGGACGCGGTGCACGCCGACGTGATCAAGGGCATGTACATCATGGGCGAGAACCCAGCGATGTCGGACCCCGACCTCAATCACGCGCGCGGAGCGTTGGCGCATCTCGAGCATCTGGTGGTGCAGGACCTCTTCCTTACCGAGACAGCGATGTATGCCGACGTAGTGCTGCCGGCCTCGGCCTGGCCGGAAAAGGACGGCACGGTCACCAACACCAATCGCCAGGTGCAGATGGGCCGCCAGGCGCTGCCGCTGCCAGGCGACGCGCGGCACGACATCTGGATCATCCAGCAGATCGCCAACCGCATCGGCTGCAATTGGAACTACGCCGATGTCGGCGAGGTCTACACCGAGATGGCGTCGATGATGCCGTCGCTGGATAACATCTCCTGGGACCGGGTCATGCGCGAGAGCGCCGTGACCTATCCGGCCGACGCACCTGACAAGCCCGGCCGCGACGTGGTCTTCGACAAGGGCTTCCCGCGTCCCGGCGGCTTCGGCAAGCTGGTCGCGGCGAAACTGCAGCCGCCCGATGAAGTACCTGACCACGAGTATCCGTTTATCCTCACCACCGGGCGTCAGCTCGAACATTGGCACACCGGCGCGATGACGCGGCGCGCAACCACGCTCGACGCGCTCGAACCCAGCGCCATTGCGGCCGTGTCGCGCGGCACCATTGCCAAGCTCGGCATCAGGCCCGGCGACATGATCCGCGTCTCGACGCGCCGCGGCGTGGTTGAGCTCAATTCGCGCCAGGACGACGCCATTCCCGACGGCGTCGTGTTCATCCCCTTCGCCTACGTCGAGGCGGCGGCGAATCTGCTCACCAACCCGAAACTCGATCCGTTCGGCAAAATTCCGGAGTTCAAGTTCTGCGCCGCCAAGGTCGAGGCGATCGACCCGGCGACGCGGGTGGCGGCGGAGTGACGGGAATCAGGGGCCAGTAATTCAGACATCAGGGTGTCGATCGGGCTATTTGATTACTGATGTGTGATTGTTGATCCTGATCCCTGAAAGCTGATGTCAGATACTGACGCCCACGACGAGATCGAGCGCCTGGAGGCGCAGATCGAGGAACTTGCCGCGAAAAGTGAAAGCTGCCGCAAGTTCATTCTCGTCGGGCGCGTTGCGATCTTGGGCGGTGTCATTCTGCTTGCGGTCATTGTGCTCGGCGTGATCTCGTTTGATCCGCGGTTGCTGCTGGCGGCGATCGCGGCGCTGCTTGGCGGCATCGTTCTGTGGGGCTCAAACGATTCAACCGCAAAGGAAGCGGCGGCTGAACTTGCCGCCGCCGAGGCCGAGCGGGGCAGGCTTATTGGCGAGCTCAGTCTTCAGGTCGTCGCGGAGCGGCCGACGCTGCATTGATTTGATTGCCCGCCCCGCGAAAGCGGGGATAAGGTAGGCAAAACATCGCAGGGTGCGCCATGCCTCAATCGTATGTTTTCGCCGGCGTCGGCGGCTATTACGGCGGTAATGAGGGCAATCTCGCCGGTGTGTTCCGCCGCGACGCCGAGGGTGCGGACTGGAAGCACGTTCTGAACGAACCGGAAGCCTATACCGTCTTCGTGCATCCGCGCGATCCCGCTCTCGTTCTCGCCGGCACCAAGGACGGCATCTATCGTTCGACGGATCGCGGCGCGACGTTCAAACGAGCGAATTTTCCCGATAGTGGCGTGCAGATCTGGTCGTTCCTGCCGGACCCGGCCGATCCCAAGCGCATGCTCGCGGGCGGCTCGCCGGTTGCGATCTATCGCAGCAACGATGCCGGCGAGAGCTGGACGCGCCTTCCTGATCCGCAACTGCCGGATCGCGGCAAGGCGCCGTTTGCGGTCCGGGTCATGCGGCTTGCCCGCCACCCGAACCGGCCGGATGAAATTTACGCCGCGCTCGAAATCGGCGGGGTCATGCGCTCGACCGACGGCGGCGAAAGCTGGAGCGATTGCAGCGACAGCTTGATCCGGCTGTCCGTCGCTGAGCCGCGGCTGCGCTCAAAGATCGTCAGCGACACCGAAGCTGAGGGCATGCTCGACGGTCACGCAATTTGCATGAGCGCCGCCGATCCCGACGCCGTAATTCTCGCGGTGCGCATGGGCCTGTTCCGCAGCCAAGATCGCGGCGCGAGCTGGGAGGATCTGCGCGTGGACCGCTTCTCGCCGTTCACGTATGGGCGCGACATAAAAGTCTCGCCGCAGGACCCG
>DATJTL010000118.1:0-2787 GCA_035503415.1 Xanthobacteraceae bacterium | reverse complement strand
CGGGTCGCAGCACCGTCCGGCGCGGCGGATGCCGAGCCGGCTGGCGCCGCCGCAGGCGAGCTCGCCGACGTCTCGGTGGAAACCAAGCGATAGCCAACCCCGAGCTCGGTGACCAGGATGCGCGGCTGGGTCGGGTCGGCCTCGATCTTGCGGCGCAGCTTGCGCACGAAAATGCGCAGGTAATGGGTGTCGTCGACGTGCTCGTTGCCCCAGACTTCGCGGAGCAGGAATTGATGGGTGACCACGTTGCCGGCATGCTGCGCCAGGATCTGCAGGAGCCGATATTCCTTGGGCGTCAGCGCTACCCGCTGATCGTTGACCAGTACAATGCGCGCGGAGAAATCGATGGCGAGCGGTCCGAACTTGACCACCGGCTCGCCGCCTGTGGTGCGCAGTTGCCGCCGCATCGCCGAATGGGCGCGTGCCAGCAACTCGGCCATGCCGAATGGCTTGACCACGTAGTCGTCGGCGCCGAGTTCGAGTAGCCGCACCTTCTCGGCTTCGCTGCCGCGCACCGACAGCACGATCAGCGGTACGCTCGACCAGGCGCGCAGCCGCTCCAAAACTTCGGCGCCATCCATGTCGGGCAGGCCGAGATCGAGGATGACCAGGTCGGACGGCCGCAGCGCCGCCGCGCGCAGCGCCTCGGTGCCGGTTTCGACCTCGCTGACGCTAAATCCGTCGAGCTCGAAGCCGGTCCGCAGGAAGCGGCGAATTTGCACCTCGTCGTCGACGACGAGGACGGAAGGCAGAATGTCATTCATCGGCGCTGGCCTTTATTGGCAACGTCTCGGTCCTTGCCGGCCGCCTTGAGATTGGCTGGGCCGGTAGGGGCTCGGACGGGAGCGGACTTGCCGCCATCGATTCAACGAACATCGCTTCGCGCGGCCGGGGTTCGGGCGACACCGGCAGACGAATCGAAACCGTCGTGCCTTGCCCGGCGCCGTCGCTCGCCACCTCGACGCTGCCTCCGTTCGCTCCGATAAACGCGTTGGCGACCCACAATCCGAGGCCTGAGCCGGAGCTGCTGGCGGCATGACGGGGTCCGCGAAAGAACCGCTCGCCGACGCGTCGTTTTTCGTCCTCGGTCAAGCCGGTTCCGCTGTCGTGCACCGACAGCACGACCCTCTGTTCGTTCGCCCGCGCGGTGACGCGGATGGGCGCGCCGTCGGGCGAATATTTGGCGGCGTTGTCGAGGATCTGGGTGAGAGCCTGTCGCACCTGTGCGGGGTCGACGCGCACGATGGGGAGGTTGGAATCGAGGTCGAGTGCCACCGGATGGCCGGCGAGCCGCCGCTGGCGGTGCTCGATCGCGGCGTTGACGATGTCGACCGGCTCGACCCATTGGGGCTTCGGCCGCACCTGCTGGCGGCTGATCGTCGTGGCGTCGAGCAGGTTCTGAATGTCGCTGTTGAGCCGTTCGGCTTCGTCGCGCACCACGCCGGCGAGCGCCAGCAGGCGCTGGTCTTCCGCGAGCGCCGGCGTGTTGGCGAGCACGGTCGCGGCGCCGAGAATCGATGCCAGCGGCGTGCGCAATTCGTGCGATACCGAGCCGATCAGCGCCTCGCGCAGGAGTTCGGTTTCCGAGCGCATCTTCGCTTCGTTGAGCGCGCGCGCCACGTCAAGCCGCTCCAGCGTGGCGGCGGCCTCGTCGAGCGCGCCGTCGATGCGCTGGCACATGTCGTCAAGAGCTTCGCCCGAGACATTGCCGAGATCGATCGCAATGCTGCCGATATCCGGCGACGCTTTCGGCGACACCCGCCGAATGAACCAGATATTGCCGCGGCCGTCGGCGACCGTCCGTTCGGCCTGTGCATCGCGCTCGACAATAGCAGCGCGCGCCCGAACTGGTTCCGGCACCTCCTCGGCATTGCCGGATTCGGCGGCGCCAAGCAGCACCACCTTGCGCTGCACGAGATTGGCCAGATGATTCTGGATGGCGTTGAAGATTTCCGAGGCGTTCTGCGCCGCGGAGAGCCGGCGCGAGAAGGCATAGAGGTCGCTCATCTCCCGTTCGCGTTTGCGCGCGATCGTCGTGTGGTTCTTGGCTTGGCTGGAAAGGTGGGAGACCACCACGGCCACCACCATGAACAACAAAAGATTGAGCGCCTCCTGCGGCGAGGCGACCTTGAAGCTGTAGAGGGGAGCGAAATAGATGTATCCGGACAGGATGACGCCGGCGACGGCGGTGACCAGAGCGGGAATGGTGCCGAGCTGATAGCCCGCGATCATGACCGGGACGAGGTAGAGAACAGAGCCGCGCAGGATGCCGAAATAGTGGCGCAGCAACAGGAGCGCGACTGTCGTCGCCGCGATCAACAGCAACGCAGGTCCAATGCCGCGCAATTCGCGCCGTATGATTGAAAGATTCAACGGTGCTCGCACCTGACGCGCCGTCCCTTAAACCCGGTCCTTAAAAGTGCGAGCAACTATTCGGCCCAATCGGACCGGCCACCCCCCTGGCCTCCGCTCGCCTTGCGGTACCCTTTTGGCGCCACCAGGGGCGTAAGGCAACGCGGGAGTGGACGAATCTTTGTGATCGGGGAGCGCTTAGCGCGTTGATGTTTATGTAAAATTTATACCGGCGTTTATCCGCCGCCGACGGTGGCGATTGGGCCACGGACAATTGGCCATTAGTCCGCCCCAGGTTGCCGGACCCCACATGGTACAACTTCCTGCCGCAATTGCATGGTTGACCGGCCAAGGCCGCCGCAGGAGAGGCTTGGTCACCATCTTCAACTTTCCCCCGGAGGCTTGGCCCCCGGCGCTTGCCGCCGGGGGCCTCTA
>DATJTL010000117.1:0-14520 GCA_035503415.1 Xanthobacteraceae bacterium | reverse complement strand
AAAAAAAGCGCAGCGCGAGAACGATAAGATGCGTGCCGAAAGGACGCACGTCACCTCTCCCCACCGGGAGGAGGTGAAGAGATGCGCAGCGCGAGAACGGAATTTCTTTGCTTCGCGTTTCTGGAAGTGGTGAGCGCGATGGAGGGGGAGGGGCCCTACGACGGCGCCGCGGCAAGCAGCGCTACGCCCGCGATGAACGCGGCAGCCATCGTGCCGAGACAGATAGCCAAAAAGAACGGCAGCGTTTTCCGCAATCTTTTGCGCATTGCCTTTCCCCACCCCAGCCCACATTGCAACGGATTCGGTAAGGTTTAAAACCCACCTTCCTGTGAAAAGTGGCGATAACGAGAACGAGTCAGCTTCAATGCCGCATCGCTCCCTCCGCGATTTTGACTTTCGCGGGATCGAGACCTGGGTTTTCGATCTCGACAACACGCTTTATCCGCATCATCTGAATTTGTGGCAGCAGGTCGACCAGCGCATCCGCGACTACATCGTCGGCCTGCTCAAGATCAGCCATGACGAGGCGTTTCGTCTGCAGAAGGACTATTACCGGCGCTACGGCACGACGCTGCGCGGGCTAATGGAGGAGCACGGGCTCGAGCCCGACCAGTTTCTCGAAATCGTCCACCAGATCGACCACTCGCCGCTCACGCCCAATCCGGCGCTCGCGGCCGCCATAGCCGCGCTGCCGGGGCGCAAGCTCATTCTCACCAACGGCACCCGCCATCACGCTGAAGCGGTGATGCGGCGGCTCGAAATCGACGAACACTTCGAGGACATATTCGACATCAGGGCGGCCGAGCTTGAGCCGAAGCCGCGACCCGTCGTTTATGAGCGCTTCCTCAAGCGGCACGATGTCGATCCCAAGCGCGCCGTGATTTTCGAGGATCTGGCGCGTAATCTCGAAGTGCCGCACGCGCTCGGCATGATCACGGTGCTGGTCGTGCCTAAGGGCGCCGGCGTGGTGCTGCGCGAGGATTGGGAGCTTGCCGGCCGTGACGAGCCGCACGTCAATTATGTCACCGATGATCTGGCCGGGTTCTTGCGGCGCCTCTCTGGCCCGGCTTGAGTGGAGTGGGCGCCGGGCTGCCATTGCTTGACATCGCTTCTGTCTCCTCCGACAAACCGCGCAAACGGGGATTGTCTCCATGTCCGTAGCCGAGCTTGAAAAGACCATCGAAGCCGCGTTCGAAAAGCGCGACGGCATCGGGCCATCGACCAAAGGCGAGGTGCGCGAGGCGGTCGAGCAGGCGCTCGACCTGCTCGACAAGGGCGAGGCGCGGGTCGCCGAGCGCGGCGCCGACGGCCCTTCGAAAGGGAGTTGGCGCGTCAATCAGTGGCTCAAAAAGGCTGTGCTGCTGTCATTCCGGCTCAACGACATGAGCGTTATTCCAGGCGGCCCGGCGCACGCGGCGTGGTGGGACAAGGTTCCGTCGAAATTCGACAACTGGGACGACAAGAATTTCCGCGCCGCCGGCTTCCGCGCGGTACCGGGCTGCGTGGTGCGCCGTTCGGCCTATATCGCGCCCGGGGTCGTACTGATGCCCTCGTTCGTCAATCTCGGCGCCTATGTGGATTCGGGCACCATGATCGACACCTGGGCCACGGTCGGCTCCTGTGCGCAAATCGGCAAGAACTGCCACATATCCGGCGGCGTCGGCATCGGCGGCGTCCTCGAACCGCTGCAGGCGGGCCCGGTCATCGTCGAGGACAATTGCTTCATCGGTGCACGCTCGGAAGTCGCCGAGGGTGTGATCGTGCGCGAAGGCGCGGTGCTCTCGATGGGCGTATTCATCGGCGCCTCGACACGGATCGTCGACCGCGAGACCGGCGCGGTGACGCAGGGCGAAGTGCCCGCTTACGCGGTGGTGGTGCCGGGCAGCATGGCTGGCAAGTCAGACAGGAAAGGGGAGGCCGGTCCCGCTCTATACTGCGCCGTCATCGTCAAGCGCGTCGACGAGAGAACCCGCGCCAAGACCAGCATCAACGAACTCTTGCGCGATTGATCGCGCGAGCGACGATGAATTGGCTTTATCTCCTCGACAGTTTCCACGGCCGCATCGGCCGCAAGACCTTCTGGATCGCGATGGGGATCATCGGCGTCGCCAATTTCCTCGCGTGCTATGCCGCCCAGCAGATCGGGGGCGACAAGCTCAATGCCATCGTCGACCTCGCCTTCAACTATCCGGAATTCGCCATCGCGGTGAAACGCGGCAACGATCGCGACTGGCCGCTGTGGCCTGTCGCCATTTTCTTCGCCGGCAGCGTGCTGCTCGACCTGTTTTCAGTTTTGGGCGTGGCGGGGACCGACGCGCAGCCGAGCACGCTTGCTGTTGCCGTCGCCGTGCCGTTCAGCGTTGTCGGTCTCGGCCTTTTGATCGAGCTTGGTTTCCGCAAGGGCACGGTGGGCGCCAACCGGTTTGGCCCGGACCCGCTCGCTGGCGTCAACCGCAAGGACTAGATTGTTGATAAAAGGATTAGATTGTTGATGATGACTGCCGATCCCGTCGCCATTGCCCGCGATCTGTTGCGCTGCCCGTCGGTGACACCGGCGGAGGGCGGGGCCATCGCCTACCTGCACGATGTGCTCTCGAAGGCGGGATTTGCCGTCCATCGCATGACCTTCGCCGAGCCCGGCACCGCGCCGATCGAAAACCTCTACGCCCGCATCGGCAGCGCGCAGCCCAACCTGGTCTTCGCCGGGCATACCGACGTGGTGCCGCCGGGCGACACAAAGGCTTGGCGGCATCCGCCGTTTGCGGGCGATATTGACGGCGGCATGCTTTACGGCCGCGGCGCGGTTGACATGAAAGGCGGCATCGCCTGCTTCGTTGCCGCCGCGCTCGATTATCTGGCGGCGAACGGCGGCGCGCCGAAAAAAGGCTCGATCTCGCTGCTCATCACCGGCGACGAGGAAAGCATCGCCGTCAACGGCACCGTCAAGCTGCTGCAATGGGCGGCCGAGCGCGGCGAGAAATTCGACCACTGCATCCTCGGCGAGCCGAGCAATCTCGATGCGTTCGGCGACACCATCAAGGCCGGCCGGCGCGGCTCCCTCAACGGCACGATCATCGTCCACGGCCGTCAGGGCCACGTCGCCTATCCGGATCGCTTCGACAATCCGATCCGCGGGCTGGTGACGCTGATTGCCGCGCTGCAGGCGCCGCTCGATCAGGGCAGCGAGCAGTTCGATCCGTCGAACCTCGAATTCACCACCGTCGACGTCGGCAATCCGACGGTCAATCTCGTCCCCGGCGAGGCGCGCGCACGCTTCAACATCCGCTTCAACGACCGCCACAGCCAGGCTTCGCTGAAGGCGCTGATCGAGCGCCGCGCGCGAGATGCCGCCGGCGGCCGCATCCGCTATTCGGTCGAGTGGCAGCCGTCGAACGCCGATGTCTTCGTCACCAAGCCCGGCCCGTTCACCGACCTCGCCGCGGCGGCAATCGCCGAAATGACCGGTATCAAGCCGAAACTCTCCACCACCGGCGGGACTTCCGACGCACGCTTCATCAAGGATTATTGCCCGGTGCTGGAGTTCGGGCTGGTCGGGCAGACAATGCATCAGGTCGACGAGCTCGTGCCGGTCGCCGATCTTCTCGCACTCACCGCGGTGTATCGGCGGATCATTGAGAAGTATTTCTCGCTCTGACCGTCCGCCGCTTCGAGGTCGAACCCAGCTGGAACGGACGCCCCGCGAATGACATTGATCGACCAGGCGATCGCCCTGCATCGACAGGGAAACCTTGTCGAGGCCGAAGCCCTTTACAGAAAAGCGCTGGATGCCGACGCCGGCAATTTCGACGCGTTGCACATGCTTGGCATCATCCGCGCGCAGTCGGGCCAGTACGACGAAGCCGAAAAGTTGATAGGAAGGGCGGTGTCGATCGATCCGACGGTCGTGCCATGTTTGCACAATTACGGAACGGTCTTCGCCAAGCTGAAGCGTTATCAGGACGCACTGAACATCTACGACAGGGCCGTGCGACTCGCGCCCAATTACGGTCCCATCTATTTTGACCGCGGCAACGCCTTGTACGGATTGCAGCGCTACGACAAGGCGCTTGCCTCCTATACCAGGGCGCAGTCGCTGATGCTCGGCCACAAATATCTGAGCGGCAAGCTTCTCCACCTGAAAATGCTGTGCTGCGACTGGGGGCAGCTCGACGCCGTCGTCGAGTCGATCGAGAAGGATCTGCAGGAGCGCGCAGCGCCGGTCGAGCCGTTCGGTTATCAGGCGGTCGCCAATTCCGCGCGCAGCTTTCAGCGCTGCGTCGAGATCTATACGGCGGACAAATATCCGCGCTCGCCGGCGCCGCTGTGGCGCGGAGAGAAATACAGCCATCGCAAGATCCGTATCGGTTACGTGTCCGGCGAGTTTCGGGCTCATGTCGTGTGCTTCCTGATGGCCGAGCTGTTCGAGCTCCACGACAAGAACCGCTTCGAGCTTTACGCCTTCGACAATGGCCGTGACGACGGCAGCGACGTGCGCGCGCGCATAAACCGCGCGTTCGACCGCGTCATCGAGATCGGCCACCTCGACGACCTTCAGGCGGCGTCGGCGATCCGCAAGGAGGAGATCGACATATTGGTGAACCTGAATGGGTATTTCGGCGACGAGCGGACCGGCGTGTTCAGCCGCAAGCCGGCGCCGGTCCAGGTCAATTACCTCGGCTTCACCGCAACGATCGGCGCGGACTATATCGATTACATCATCGCCGACGCCTACGTCGTTCCGCCGCAAAGCAGGCCCTTCTATACCGAGAAGGTCGTCTCCCTGCCGGACACCTATCAGGCGAACGACACCAAGCGCCCGCTCGCGGCGCTGGCACCGACCCGCACGCAATTGGGGCTGCCGGAAGCAGGTTTCGTCTTTTGCTGCTTCTGCAACACCTTCAAAATCACGCCGCAAATATTCGACGTGTGGATGCGGCTGCTGCAAGGCGTTGACGGCAGCGTTCTCTGGCTTTTGGAGAACCATCCCGTCTCCTCGCAAAATCTGCGGCGCGAGGCGAAGCAGCGCGGCATCGCGCCGGAGCGCCTGGTATTCGCGCCCTCGATCAAATATGCCGATTATCTGTCGAGATACCGCGCCGCCGATCTGTTTCTGGATACGTTCCCGTTCAACGGCGGCGCCACCGCAAGCGACGCGCTGTGGGCCGGATTGCCGGTATTGACCTGCTCGGGAGAGCCGTTCACGGCGCGCATGGCGGGAAGCCTGCTCGGCGCCGTGGACTTGCCCGAACTGATCACCAGCTCATTAGCGGATTACGAAGCGCTGGCGCTCAAGCTCGCGCGCGACCGGGCTCTGCTCGCCTCAATCCGCGAAAAGCTCGCGCGCAACCGCGACACCTGCCCGTTGTTCAAGTCCGAGCGTTTCACGCGTCACCTGGAAGCCGCCTACCAAACGATGTGGGAGCGCTCTCAGCGCGGCGAGCAGGCGACGAGTTTCGCGGTCGAACTGCTGCCTCAATATTCCACCCGCACCAGATAAAGCCCCTGCGGCGGCGCGACCTGGCCGCAGGCCGAGCGGTCGCGGGCGGCAAGCGCTGTGGCGAGATCGCCGACGCTCCACTTGCCGTCGCCGACGTGAACGAGCGATCCGACCATCGAGCGCACTTGGTGATGCAGAAACGAGCGTGCCGAGGCGGTGACGCGCACCTCGTCGCCCTGGCGGACGACATCGAGGCGGTCGAGTGTTTTCACCGGAGATTTCGCCTGACATTCCGAGGAGCGGAACGTGGTGAAGTCGTGTCGCCCGACCAGTTGCTGCGCGGCCGCGTGCATGGCCGCGGCGTCGAGCGGGCGCGGCACCCGCCAAACGCGGTGCTGATCGAGGGTCAGATCGGCGCGGCGATTGACGATGCGATACAGATAATGGCGCTTGGTCGCCGAAAAGCGCGCCTGGAACGAGGCGTCGACGCGCTCCGCGGCAAGCACCGCCACCGGACGCGGACGCAGGTGAAAGTTGATCGCATCGCGAACGGTGTCGTTGTCCCAATCATTGGTGAGATCGACGTGCGCCACCTGGCCGAATGCATGCACGCCGGCGTCGGTGCGTCCGGCGCCGGCCACATGGGCGCGCTCGCCGGTGAAGGCCAAGATGGCTTCGGCGAGCGTGCTTTGCACCGAGGGACCGTTGTCCTGCGCCTGCCAGCCGATGAACGGCGTGCCGTCATATTCGATGGTGAGCTTGTAGCGCGGCATCGCCTTCGTTCAGGTCAAAGCACAGTCGCGCGCGATCGGCGCGCCGCGCAAGAATTCTTCCGCCGCCATCGGCTTGCCGCCGGCACGTTGCAGCTCGACGAGCCGCACCGCGCCGCTGCCGCAGGCGATCGTCAGTCTGTCGTCGAGCACGCGGCCCGGCGGTCCTTCGCCGACGCCTTTCGCGGTGCGCAGAATCTTGACGCGGCTTGCTTCTGGCATCTCACACCACGCGCCGGGAAAGGGCGATAGCCCGCGGCAATGATTGTGAACCTCCTGCCACGACTTCGTCCAATCGATGCGCGTCTCGGCCTTGTCGATCTTGTTCGCGTAAGTCACGCCCGTGTCGGCCTGCGGCGTCAATTGCAGCGAGCCCCGCTGCAGCGCGCCGAGCGCGACCAGCATCAGGTTTGCCCCAAGCCGCGCCAATTCGCCGTGCAGCTCGCCGGTAGTCAGGTCCGGTCCGATCGGGACGCGTCGCTCCATGGCGATCGGCCCGGTGTCGAGCCCTTCCTCCATCTTCATGACCGCCACGCCGGTGTTCGTATCACCCGCCATGATGGCGCGATGGATCGGCGCCGCGCCGCGCCAGCGCGGCAACAGCGAGGCATGCAGATTGAAACAGCCGAGTGGAAAAACTTGCAAAATCGCCTTCGGTAGAATCAACCCGTAGGCAACGACCACCGCAGCATCGGCGCCGTGCGCCGTCATAGCCGCGGCGGCCTCGGGGCTCTTCAGGCTTTTCGGCGTGAGTACCGGAATGCCGAAACGCTCGGCTTCGCGCGCGATCGGCGTCGGCGTCAGTTCCAGCCCGCGCCGCCCGCTCGGCTGCGGCGCCCGCGTATAGGCCGCAGCGATCTGGTGGCCGCTGCCGACAAGCTCCGCAAGCGTGGGCACGGCGAAATCCGGCGTGCCCATGAAGACGAGGCGCAGACTCAAGCCTCCACCTTCTTTGCCGCCTTGGTGAATTTCTTGATGACCCGGTCGCGCTTGAGCTTGGAAATATGGTCGATGAAGAGCACGCCGTTGGTGTGGTCGATTTCGTGCTGCAGGCACGTGGCCAACAGGCCGGAGGCTTCGATCTCGTGCTCGTTGCCGTCGAGATCGAGATACTTGACCTTGACCTGCGCCGGACGCTCGACCTCTTCGTAATATTCCGGGATCGACAAGCAGCCTTCCTCGTAGGTCGATTTTTCGGCAGACGTCCAGGTGACCTCCGGATTGATGAAGACCTGCGGTTTTTGTTCGTCGTCCTTCTTCGACAAATCCATGGTGACGACGCGCTTGGCGACACCGATCTGGATCGCCGCCAGTCCGATGCCGGGCGCGTCGTACATGGTCTCGAACAAGTCCTCGACCAGCTTGCGGATACCGGCATCGATGCGCTTGACCGGCTCGGATTTGAGCCGCAGCCGCTTGTCGGGCAATTTGATGATCTCGCGCAGCGCCATATTCGGCGATGTAAGGGGTGGCTAAAGCGGGGTCAATGCGAGCGCTGGTTGCGCCTTCAGGCGCGGCAGGTTATCACCGTTCGCACTTCGTTCCCACAAGCGCGAATCGCATAGACTGCAGCCGATGACCGATATCCTGGCGATTGTTGCGGTTGTGGCCATGCTGGCTGCATTCGCGGTTTGCGCGGTACTCGCCGCTCTCCTCTGGCGCGCCCGCAATCCCAGCCGGCCGGCCGAGACCGTGATCGCGGATCTGGCACACCAGCAGAGCGACGCCGTGGCGCGCCTGCAGGGGATGATAGCCTCCCTGCAGCAGGGCCAATCGCAGTTGCAAAAAGCGGTCAACGAGCGGCTCGATTCGGTCTCCCATCGGCTCGGCGATTCGCTGCAGAAGACCACGCAACATACCGCAGACCATCTGCAGAAGCTGCATGAGCGGCTTGCGGTCATCGACGGCGCGCAGAAGAACATCACCGAACTCGCCAGCCAGGTCACCTCCCTGCAGGGTGTGCTCGCCAACAAGCAGGAGCGCGGCGCTTTCGGCCAAGGCCGCATGGAGCTGATCGTTCGCGACGGTTTGCCGAAGAACTGCTACGAGTTCCAGTACACGCTGTCCAACAAGACGCGCCCCGACTGCGCGGTATTCCTGCCCGGGCAGAGGCCGTTGATCATCGACGCGAAATTCCCGCTCGAAGCGGTCAGCGCCTACAAGGACGCCAAAAGCGACGACGAGCGGCGCGCCGCGGGCGCCCGGGTGCGGGCGGATATCGTCAAGCATGTCGCCGATATCGCGCAGAAATATCTCATTCCCGGTGAAACGCAGGACATCGCGCTGATGTTCGTGCCCTCCGAATCGCTATACGCCGATTTGCAGGAAAGCTTCGACGATGTCGTGCAAAAGGCGTTCCGCGCCAGGGTCGTAATCGTTTCGCCGTCGCTCCTTATGGTCGCCGTCCACCTCATTCAGCAAATGCAGAAGGAGGAACGCATGCGCGCCGCCGCCGGGCAGATTCAGGCGGAAGTGGGCAAGCTGATCGAGGACGTCAACCGCACGCACGACCGCGTGCTTAAGCTGCAGGGCCATTTCAACCAGGCCGGCGAAGATGTTCGGCAGATCCTGATCTCGTCCGAAAAGGCGCAAAAACGTGGCACGCGCATTGCCGAAGTGGAGTTCGAGGACGACGGCGGCCTCGCCGACGCCATCTCCGCGCCGGTCTCGCGCAAATTGGAAGCCGGCGAATAGCGCCCCGCGTTGGCAAGGCGCGCCAAATCAGCTAGGCCGTGCGCATGGTCGTTACGCCCGAAGCCGCCGGCACCGGGGCAAAGAAGCAGCATTCGCTGCGGGAAACGCTCGCCGTCTATTGCAAGCGGCGCGTGCTCATCGTGCTTCTGCTCGGTTTTTCGAGCGGGCTGCCGATCGTGCTCATCGGCTCGACCCTGCAGGCGTGGATGACGCAAAGCGGCGTCGACGTGCGCACCATCGGCCTGTTCGCCGCCGTCGGCATTCCCTACAGCATCAAATTCCTCTGGGCGCCATTCGCCGACGCGCTCGACATTCCCGTGCTGTCGCGGCTCCTGGGTCGCCGCCGCGGCTGGCTTTTGTTCACGCAGCTTTGGTTGATGGCTGCGATCGTGCTCCTTGGCCTGACCAACCCGGCCACATCGCCGCTGGTGGTGGCCATCGGCGCGCTGTTCGTCGCTACCGCCTCGGCGACTCAGGACATTGTCATCGACGCATTCCGCGTCGAAAGCCTGGACGAAAGCGAGCAGGCCGCCGGGCTCGCCTCCTACATCGCCGCCTATCGCATCGGCGCGCTGGTTTCGGGCGCGGGAGCGCTGCTTTTCGTGGCCGGCTTGCGCGGCTCGCTTGGACTTCCCCAACGGTCGGCATGGAGCGCGTGCTACGCCGTGATGGCGGTGCTCGTTCTGATCGGAATTTTGGCGACCATGCTGGCGACCGAACCGGACAGGTCGGGCATGGTGGAGGCCGAACATAGCAAGGAAGCTGTACGTGAAAACTGGCTTCAACGCACCTTCTGGGCGGCGTTCGACAGTTTTCGCGATTTTTTTTCCCGCGATCTCGCCTTGATGGTGCTGCTGTTTGTGGCACTGTTCAAGTTTGCTGACGCGCTCGCGTTCTCGCTGTCGACCAACTTCATCCTCGGCCTCGGCTTCTCACTCACGCAGATCGCCACCATTCGCAACGGCGTCGGCTTTCTCGCCACGCTGCTTGGCGGCTTCACCGGCGGCTTCATCGCGCGCGCACTGCCGCTGTCGTCGAGTCTGTGGATCGGCGGCATCCTGCAGACGCTGATGATCTTGTGCTTCTCCTGGCAGGCCCACGTCGGAATGAGCGCGTCGATGCTGACGCTTACCACGACGATCGAGTTCTTCACCGATGCGGTGGGCACGGTGATCTTCGTCGCCTACCTGTCGGTGTTGTGCAAGAACCCGCTCTATACGGCTACGCAATTCGCGCTGCTCAATGCGGTCGCCGCGCTCGGCCGCACCTTTTTTTCGCTTGGCAGCGGCTATATCGAGCACGTCACCGGCTGGGTGTGGTTCTTCGTCGCGTGCGCGCTCGCCGGTCTGCCGGGTTTGAGCCTGCTCGCCTGGCTGCAAAAGCGCCGCCATTTCGACGGATTATCGCCGGCACCGCAATAGGTTAATCGCAGTGGTTGCCGTGTGGCGATGCTGGAGCGGGATGTTTTTTTTCGAAACGTCACCCGCCCTTTAGCTTATTGGAGTAACGTGAACTTTTCCGCAAATCAGCCTGCGCCTTTCGAGTTAGTGCTCTAAAAAAGTCTTTTTGTAAGGATCATATCGCTATATTCGCAGTTCTATAGGTTGTCGCCGCCACACACTGGTCCGCTCGCCGCCCGCGCCCCATGGACACCATTCTGGTCAAGATTTTTGCGACCGCGCTGGCGCTCAGCGAGGTCTTGACCCAGCCGCATGACGTCAAGACCAAGTTCGACCCCGTGGCCGATCAGGCGCAGGTGGTACAGATCCTGCGCGACGGCTGCACCCACATGCGCCAGGCCTTCGATATCGAATCGATCAATCTCGACGAACTCATCTCCACCGCGCTCGACGACCCGAAGGCGGTCGGCGCCAATGCGGCAGTCTTTCACGGCATCAGCTTTTCCGACCTCAACACCGCCTACCACCAGTTCTGCAAGAACGAGCCGATCGACAAGCCGGTGGTCGATCTCGGCCAGGTGATCGATTTCTTCGACGAGGCGGCGACCGATCTGCCGCAGCAGGCGGAGCTCGACACGCTCAAGAACAAGAAACTGCCGAGCATGAGCACGTTGTACGATGGAACGGGCGGCAAATTCGCCGACATCTATCAGCCCGGCAACCGCCGCATCTGGATCGCCCTCTCCAACGTTCCCGACTTCGTGCAGAAGGCGTTTATCGCCGCTGAGGATCAGCGCTTCTATCAGCACCACGGCATCGACGAACGCGGCATCATTCGCGCTTTCATCGGCAATCTCGCCAATCCCGGACGGCCGGAGGGCGGTTCGACCATTACCCAACAGGTCGTGAAGAACTTGCTGGTCGGCGACGACATCACCTACCAGCGCAAGATCCGCGAAATGATCGTTGCCTCGCGGCTGGAGAACACACTCAGCAAGAGCGAAATCCTGCAGCTTTATCTCAACTCCGTTTATATGGGCCGCGGCGCGTGGGGCATCGAAATGGCCGCCCGCAGCTATTTCGGCAAATCGGCGAAGGATCTCACTCTGTCTGAAGCCGCCATCCTGGCGGGCCTGCTCAAGGGGCCGAGCTATTACAATCCCGACCTCCATCCGCAGCGCGCAAAAGAACGGCTCACCTACGTTCTTGATCGCATGAAGGACGACGGTTTCATCACCGCCGAGCAGAAGGACCAGGCGCTCGCTGCGCCCCCAAAGCTCGTCGATTTCACGCGGCCCCATCGCGACAGCGGCTTCGCATTCGCCGACTTCGTCGGCCGTGAGGCCAAGCTCGAGGGCGTCGATAGCCTGACCGCCGCGCCCTACATCGTTCACACGACCATCAACGCGCAGCTGCAGCGGCAGACCGAAGCCGCCCTGCAGGAAGGTTTGGCGAAGTACGAAATATCGATGGGCCGCATGGCATTTCACGGGCCTGAAGCGAACATCGCCGACGCCGTGCAGAAGCTCGCGTCCGCCCAGCCGACAGGGAAACAACCGGACATGCCGGCCTGGCAGCAGGCGCTACTCGCCGTGCGCCTGCCGCTGTACGACGTGCACTGGACCCCGGCCGTGGTCCTGGACAAGGGCGGCAAGAAGGGCGATGGCGCGATCCATGTCGGGCTTCCCGACGGACGTCTCGTGCCGCTGACCACTTACACGTCGACGATCAGGCGCAATCTGAGCCTCTATGACGTCATCTACGTCAACGTGGTCGAGCCCAAAGCGGCGCCGGCAGTGCCGACAGGAAAGAGAGTCGGGAGACCAAGGCCGGCCGCTACCGCGCGGGCCGAAATCCGCGTGCGGCCAACGGTGCAGGGGGCGGCATTGGTGCTGGAGAACAAGACCGGCCGCATCCTCGCCATGGCGGGGGGCTTCTCCTACCCACTGAGCCAGCTTAATCGCACCTGGCAGACCGAGCGGCAGCCCGGCTCGGCGATCAAGCCGATCACCTATCTCACCGCCCTGCAGAAGGGACTGCAGCCCAATACGCTCATCCTTGATGACCCGATCACCCTGCCCCCGGTCGGCAGTGGGTTGAACGGGCAGGACGTCATCGCGCTCGGCGATTCCAATCGCGAGGATTATTATTGGACGCCGCGCAATTACGGTGACCAGATCGGCGGCATCTACACCTTGCGGCGCGGTCTCGAACACTCGGTGAATATTGTGACCGCGCACTTGCTCGACGGTGGCATCGACCCCAGCCCCGAGACGAGCCTCGACGACATCTGCGCCACAGCGGTGGCGGCGAAAATCTACAGCGACTGCGTGCGCTACTATCCGTTTGTGCTCGGCGCGCAGCCGGTGCGGATGATCGATCTCGCGGCGTTTTACGCCGCCGTCGCCAACGAAGGCACGCGGCCGCAGCCGCACGCTATCGATTCGATCGATCTCGACGGCAAAACGGTCTTTGCTTATCCAAAGTCGCCGCTGTTTCCGCGGATAGGCGCCGCCGACCCGGCGAGCTTCTATCAGCTGAAAAGCATTCTGCAGGGCGTGGTGGCACGCGGCACTGCGCGCGCGATCGGACAGCTTTCGCCCTACGTCGCCGGCAAGACCGGAACCACCGAGGACTCCGTCGACGGCTGGTTCGTCGGCTTCACCAACGACGTCACCATTGCGGTCTGGGTCGGCTACGACAATGGCAATGGCAAGCGCCGGTCGCTTGGCCCTGTCGACGGAGCGCGGGTGGCGCTGCCGATCTTCGAGCCGATTATCGACGACGTGTGGGCGGACAACATCGCGCCCAAGGTGCCGCTCGCCGGTCCCTCGCCGGAAGCGAGGCGCAACCTCGTCGACGTGCCGATCGACTATATGAGCGGCGATCGGGTCAGTGGCGGCCGTGGCAACTTTATCGAGCACTTCCGCATCGGCCCTGATGGCGAAGTGGCCGATACGCAAAATCAGCTTGTCTCGCGCGAAGAGGCGGCGGAACGCGAGACCGAAGACGCCAACGCCGAGCAGGGCTCACCCGGTGAATATGGGGGGTACTACGGGGGTTATTACGGCGGCGGCCGAGGGTACTATGCCAATCGGGGCTGGCAGCAGGAGCCCCCACAACCGCCGCCTCCGTCCCCATGGCACGGTTTCTTCGGCAATTGGGGGCCGCCCGGTTATCAATCGCAGCCGCAACCGGTACAGCCCCAACCCTCGGCACGCGGTTTGTTTACTCCTCAGTCCAATAATCCGTACTACGGAGGACCGCCCCGTCCCGCGCGCGATCCGGATTACTTCTGGGGCGGACATTTCGACTAAAGCCTGATTTTGCCGCAGGGGAATTAACACATGTGGCTCCGGCACGCCGTGGTGCTCTCCGCTCTCGCCTGCTCGCTTTCGGTCGCGAACGCACAGGCGTTCCGCATTGAGGATACCGCCTCGGCAACGCACGCCGACGTGGCGCAACTCAAGCCGGCGACTATCGCCTTCAGCGACAAGCCCGCAGCAGACGCTGTCGATGCCGGTCTCGGTCTGATGCATTTTGCCGATTGGGCCGCAAAACATCCCAACGAAAAGAAGTTCCTCGCGCTCTATCCTTCCTATACCGAGCCGACGGTCACCAAGGCCGAAGCCGGCGGCAAGCCCGAGGTCGAGGCCCTCGATATGTATGTGGCGCAGGCGCGCTTCGTCCTCGACGGCGCGCCCGGCACGATCGATTTGACGCATTACGTGACGCTTGATTTCCTCAGCCGGATCGATCCGGAGATCCAGCACAAGCTGATTACGGCGGCTGATGTGGTGCCCTTCACCGACGAGGCCGGTATGGGCAATCAGAACCCTGACAGAAAATGGTGCGGCGGGCCGACGACCCTGATCTGCATCCAATCGACCTACAAGCTCGAAGGCAAGATTCCGCTCGGCATCATGCTGGTGAACAAGTTGCGCGAGACCGCCAAGAAAGTTTCCGATCACATCGACTTCCACAGCGAGTTCTTCACGCTGGCCGCGGCCGACGTCGATCAATCCGCCTTGCAGCAGCTGACCGGTCTCGACACGCCGGTCGCAGGCGCCCTCGAGCAGAATATTTTCTACGTCAACCAGATCATGAAATTCGGCAAGTTCTTCGCCGTGTTTCAGGCCCACCCAACCGATCCCGGTAAGACCGTCGTCACCGCGTTCATGGCGCTGGCGATCAAGGCGAACGTGCTCGACGAGAAGCG
>DATJTL010000116.1:0-10166 GCA_035503415.1 Xanthobacteraceae bacterium | reverse complement strand
CATGGCGGCAGAGAACGTCTTCGAGCTTATCATTTTCGACTATGACGGCACGTTGAGTGATACGCGGCTCGCGATCGCGCACTGCCTCGAACGCGCGCTCATGAGCCACAGCCGGTCACTGCCCGGCGAGCGCCTCATGCCTGCCGTGAATAGTGGCCTGCCACTGCGCGATACGTTGCTCTTGCTCGATCCTGCTTTGCATGATGACCGTGGAGTGCTGGAGGAGATCGTCACGACCTACCGGGCGGTTTATCGCGACGAAGGCGAGCCGCTGATCCAGGTATTTCCGGGCGCGAGGGAGGCGCTAAAAGAGCTTCATGCGAGCGGTATCGAATGCGTTGTCGTGAGCAACAAGGGTTTCGATGCCGTTGTGCGCTCTCTCGATCGACACGGAATGACACCGTTCCTCACTCGAGTTTTTGCAGAACGGCCGGGGTTTCCGGTCAAGCCAGATCCTGAACTGTTGAACGACCATATCCTGCAAAGAGCCTTACCGGTTCCGCGCGAGCGCACGCTGATGGTCGGTGACACCGAAATCGACATCGCCTTTGCCAAGCGCGCCGGGATTGCGAGTTGCTGGGCGGCTTACGGATTTGGCGACCGGGAAAGCTGCCTCGCGCTGTCGCCGACCCATGTTATCGAGGCTATCGGTGAGTTACCGGCGCTGGTCCATCTGACGGCAGGTCTGGGGGCGGCCCATGGGTGAGCCCGCCGGTGAGCCCGCCGCGCGGCGGCATCTACAGGCCTCGCATGGCGCGCTCCACCCTCTGTATGAAGGCCACGCGCTGGGCGTCGGTCGCCACATTAAGGTGATAGAGCGCATGATAGTCGGTGCGGGCGCTTCCGCCCGTGAACCAGCGCAGGTAGCGCGTGACGATCTTGCGCGGCGGATCGCTCATCCACAACGCCATGTAGCGCGGTCGGCCGTAGGTCACGACGCCGACGATGCGCTTGATGTTGCGCAGCAACGGTTTAACACGCGCCGGATCGCCGAGATCGAATGCGACTCCGGGCATGATCATGCGGTCGAAGAAGCCCTTGAGCATGGCGGGCGGTCCGAAGCACCATGTTGGGAATTGCAAAACGAGGGCCTCGGCCGACTGCAGACGTGCGATGTAACTTTCGAGCCCGCTCCGATTTCGTGCAGTGTCGTGATAGTGCCGACGGGCGTCCTCCGACAGGACCGGATTGAAGTTCTCGGCGTAGAGATCGAGCAGATCGACGTCGTGACCGGCATCGGCCAGAGCGGCGAGCGCCTTGGCGCGAATAGCGGCGTGGAAGCTTTCCGGCAGCGGGTGGCAAAAGAGATAGAGGATGCGCATGATCGCCTTTTCCGAACAGCACGCACCCGGCAAGGCAAATGCGTAGCCGCTGACGGCCGGCGACGTCAACGACGTCCGCTCGGCCCCAGCTTTGCGCAACGTGAGATGAAGACATGCTGAAATACAGCTTCGAAAACGCCGCCACGGCGAAAGCATTCCGGATCAGTCCGAAGGATACGAACTATTTCGTCCTCCTGTTCGATCGGGAGAAGGATGACATCGACAACATCTTTGTGGTCGAGATCTTCACCAAGGGCGGCGCAACGCCGCCAAACGAGCACGCGCACGCGCACGAGTTTTTCTACGTACTGGAGGGGGAGGGGACTGCACGCTGCGAGGACAAGACAATGCCGATCCGGCGCGGCGACGCCTTGCTGCTGCGCCCGGGCAGCGAGCATGTGATCGAGAATACCGGCCCCGGCAAGCTCTACACTTTGACCGTGATGACGCCGAACGAAGGATTTGCCGAGCTGATCCGCGGCGGTGAACCCGTCGAACTCGACGATGAAGACCGCAGGGTGTTGGGAGCAGCCCAATGGACGAAAAGGTGAGTTTTTCCGGGGTGCCGCTCGGCACCGCCGCTGGAAACCAGTGGCGGGTCAACGCGCGCCACGCCGATCTTGTTCGGACCCCGGCCGAGCCGCGTCCTATCACCGTCACGGCGGGCAATCGGATCGTGACCTTCGACCTGGCGCGCACAGCGATAGTCGTCGTCGACATGCAGAACGATTTTTGCCATCCCGACGGTTGGCTTGCGCACATTGGCGTCGACGTCGGGCCGGCGCGCCGGCCGATTGCGCCGCTCAACAACGTGCTGCCGCTGCTGCGGCGCGCGTCGGTTCCGGTGATCTGGCTCAATTGGGGCAACCGACCGGATCGGCTCAATCTCAGCCCGGCGCTGCTCCACGTTTATAACCCCACGGGGGAGGGTGTCGGGCTCGGCGATCGTCTGCCCGGAAACGGCGCAAAGGTGCTTGAATTTGGCAGCTGGTCCGCGGCCATCGTCGAGGGCCTCGACGTTGATCCAACCGACATTCAGGTTCCGAAATACCGAATGTCGGGCTTTCAAGACACCGTACTCGACAGCATCCTACGCAATCTTTGCGTCACGACGCTGCTGTTCGCCGGCGTCAACGCCGATCAGTGCGTGCTGTGCACGCTGCAGGACGCCAATTTCCACGGTTTCGATTGTTTGTTGCTCGAAGACTGTACGGCAACCACATCGCCGGAGTTCTGCATGGCTGCCACTCTGTACAATGTGCGCCAGTGCTTCGGGTTCGTCATCGGTTCCAGGGAGCTTGCCGCCAACCTCATGTGACCGCGTGAGCCACCGGCTCCGCCGCCCCGTTGTGGGTTTCCCACAGCTCGGAAAATTCGGGCATCTCCGCAGCGATCCGCTTGCCTTCGCGGATCACCACGCGATCGGACTGCGGCCGGCAGACGATCTCGTTGATGGTGCGGGCATTGAGTACGATGAGCCGGGCCGGCGCACCCGTTGCGATTCGAGCGTGGTCGGTGAACTTGCCGATCGATGCCGGGATCGTACTCACCAAGGCCGGAGCACCGGCGAGCGGATGATCGAGGTGGGCGATGCGGACCGCTTGCCGGAACGTATCGAGCACATCGTGATCGCCGTAGGCATAAAAGCTGTCGCGGCAATTGTCGCCGGCCGCGGCGACACGGATGCCGCGGCGACGCATCTCCTGGATTACGGTGACCCCGCGCCAGCGCGGCGTTCGCCCCGGCGAGCGGTCCTGCAAATACATGTTCACGGTCGGCAAGGTGACGATGGCGATTTCGGCCGCCGCTAACAGATCGAGCGTGCGATCGATCACGTCGTCGGGTTGGTTCGACAGGCTGCAGCAGTGACCGCACACCACGCGGCCCTGGTAGCCGTGACGCAGCGCCGCACGCGCGACCGAGGGGAGCGTGGCGGAGGCCGGATCGTGCGTCTCGTCGACATGCAGATCGACGTCGAGATCGTGGCGTTTCGCTAGACCGAACAAGCGGTCCAGCAGCGCGTCGATGTCGTCAAGCGTGGCGCCGTGATCGCCAACCGCCGAGCGTGTCACGCCACCGAGCAAACCGTGCGATTTTGCCACGGTATCGGCGACGCGGTCGCCGAACTCGCCCCCCAACAGTCCGATCGGACAGAGCGATACCGCCTGCAGATCGATTCTGCCGCGCCATTGATCGCGCATCTCGCGGACAGCCTGCCAGTTGCGCTCGACTGTTTCCGGATAGGTGTCGATATGGCTGCGGATTGCCGAGACGCCGTGCGCGAAGGCGCAGCGCAGGCCGAAATCCATGCGGCGGCGTAGATCCGGGAGCGTCCAGTACACGCGGTCGGCCATCGCGCCAAGCCGCGCGTTGTGGAACGTGCCGTCGACGTTCGGGCTACGCTCCACGGTGTGGCCTTTGTCGAGATGGGTGTGGATGTCGATGAGGGTCGGCCAGACCTGCCGACCCCCGAGGTCGACAATGGCTGCATCGCCCTCGCGCTCGCTGCCGTGCAACTGCACGCGTGCAAGCTTGCCGCGGTTGACGAGAATGTCCACCGCAAGGACCCCTTCATCATCGCCCGTGCCCGGGAGAGCGGTGTCATCCGTTATCAGACACGCCGGCACTCGGGCATTGAGGAGCCAGTAACGGTCGGCATTCGGCCAGCTTATGTCAGTGAATTTGATCGGCATCGGCGGTGTACAGGCGGTTCAAAGAAAATACAGTCATGTCGCGCAGAAGCGCAATGAAGCCGTCGACCTGATGCTCGGCAGTGCGCCGTCCCTTTTGGGCGGTCGCCTTGGAGGCATCGCCGACAGCGCCTTCGGCATTGAGGTCTTGCGCGATCCAGCCGTAGGCGTGCGCACCGTCGGCGGAAAGGTAGGCGAATTCTTTTTCCATTGCGACGGCGGTGGAGACGAAATTCTTCGCCTCTGCCATGCTCACCAGATCGGGCCGAAACGCGAGCATCAGAGACGTTTCGATATCTCCCGCATGAATTCCATGCGTTGCCTCGACCACATCGTAAATTCCGCCAGGAAGCCCAAATCGGCTCCATTGCGTCGGGACGGCAAGCATGTCGAATCTAACCCGCAGTTCGCGCGCCACATTGGCCAAAACCGAAACGTTGCCGCCGTGCGAGTTGGCCAACACCATTTTACGCAATCCGGCGCGGCACACGCCTTCCGCAATCTCGACCAGCACATGCGACAGCGTCGCGGCGGACAGGCTTAATGTCCCGCGAGACAAGAGATGCTCGTTCGACTTTCCCACAGCTTGCATCGGTAATGTCAGTACGCTCAATTCGTCGGGCAGGCGCTCGCGCAGCAGGGCGAGCATGCCCTCCGCGATCGCCATATCCGTCATCACCGGCAAATGCGGCCCATGCTGCTCGATGGCCGCGATCGGCAGAATGACGATCGTCTTTTCCGGGTCGAGCGACCGGAAATCGCTGCTCTTGAGCTCCGCCCAGAAAAACGCTCGTCCCGGCACGCGTGGTCTCCCTCGATGGCCAAGAACGCAAAGCTCGTGCCAGTCATGCTATATCGGAGACTTCCAATCGCGGCATCGCCTTCCGCAGCTCCTCGAGCACCAGGCTCGGAAACCGATCGAGACCGCCGCGCGCTCGCACCATGAGCTTGAGCGAAATGGGCTGGGCGCCAAGCTCCTGCACAGGCAAATGCCGCATTTCGCCCGCGGCTACCTCTTCGGCGACGTCGGTCTCGTTGAGAAAGGTAATCGCTTGGCCGCTGCGTGCGATCTTCTTCATGAGCTCGATCGAATTGGTTTCGATTGTCGGCTGCAAAAAAAGATTGGCGCGGGAAAACGCCAAGTCGACAACGGGCCGGATCGTCATCGAGTTGTCGGCGACAGCGATGGGAAATTCGATGCAATCGGTCAGCCGAAGCGATCGACGCTTGGTCAGCGGGTGCTTGGGAGAAACGACGATTCCGATGAAAAGGTCGTGACTGGCGACGACGCGCAATCCGGGGCTATTCGGTGGGTTATAGGTGAGTGCCATGTCGGCTTCGCCGGCCAGCACAGCGTTCGTCATTTGATCAAAAGGCAGCACGCGCAGGCGCAGGAGCACACGCGGGTGCTGGTCCAGAATGCTGTTGAGAAAACGCGGCAACGGCCCTGCCGCCAGCCCATTCATTGTTGCAATCGTCACCTCGCCCCGTGTCAGCCCTTTGAACGCTTCGATTTGAGCCTCAACCCGCTGATGATTTTTTAACGTCTCGCGCACGTGGGCGATCAGCACCTCGCCGGTCGATGTCAGACGCAACCGACGCGGCATGCGTTCGAAGATCGGCGCGCCGATCTCGCTTTCAAGCGCCAGGATCTGCCGGTTGATCGCCGAGGAAGCGACATTGAGCCGCCCGGCGGCTTTGCGGATCGAGCCTAATCGCGCGACTTCATCGAGATATTTCAAAAGCCGCGAATGCAGCATGTTTCAGACCCCCTCATTCGAAACCTGACGACCGGAACCCGCCGTCTGCCTGCACATTCATCGGTCTGCATAAGACCTCAGCAACGATGCCGGAAAGGCATCACTCCACGCTAAAAATGATGCTTATTCTTGATCATCGAATTGGACAAGAGTGTTGTTCAAGCGGACTCAGGCGGTGGGCCTTGGCACGTTCCGGCGCAACGCTCCGCGTGACGAATCCATGGATGGGACCGGACATGCTTCGCCTTCGCCTCGTTTCGATTTTTGCCTCCGCAGCGCTGTTGCTCCTGGCCGGCCATGCTCAGGCGGCAGACAAAGTCACGTTCCTGACCAGCTGGTTCGCCCAAGCCGAGCACGGCGGTTTCTACCAGGCCAAGGCGACCGGGCTTTATGAGAAGGAGGGGCTCGACGTCACGATCAAGATGGGCGGTCCGCAGGTCAACGGCATGCAGCTTCTGCTCGGCGGGGAAGCCGACATCATCATCGGTTACGATTTTCAGGTGCTCAGCGGAATCGCGAAAGGGTTGCCGGTCGTCACAGTGGCGGCTTCGTTCCAGAAGGACCTCCAGGGCATGATGACCCATGCCGACGTCAAGGATCTGGGCGATCTGAAGGGCAAGACGATTCTGATCGCTGCTTCCGGCAGAACAAGCTGGTGGCCGTGGGTCAAGCAGAGATTCGGCTACAGCGAATCGCAGCTGCAGCCCTATACATTCAATCTGCAGCCGTTCTTTGCAGACGACAACATCGCGCAGCAGTCCTATCCGTCTTCGGAGCCGTTCCAAGCGCTGCAGAAGGGCGTTCCCGCGCACTTCTTCCTGTTCGCCGATTACGGCTATCCGCCTTATGGAACGACGATGGTCACGACGACCACTTTCCTTAACCAGCATCCCGACGTGGTGCGCCGCTTCGTCAAGGCGTCGGTCGAGGGCTGGAAGAGCTACCTTCAGGATGATCCCTCGGCGGCCAATAAACTCATCCAAGCCGACAATCCCAAGATGAGCGATGCGCAGATCGCATTCGGAATCAAGCGAATGAAGGAGCTGCACATCGTTGACGGCGGCGACGCCAAGACCATGGGAATAGGCATCATGACCGAGGCACGCTGGAAGGCGGATTATGAGCTGATGGTCAGCGCCGGTCTGCTGCCGAAAGACACCGATTGGCACAAGGCGTACACGACGCAATTTGTCAAAGACCTCAAGGTCATGTGGTAGCGGCAGGGCAGAGGAGACAGCAGAGGCTAGGGTGCCGGCATGGCTTTCGTGAGCGTTAAGAAAATCGCCGCCGCGCTGCCGCCGATTATCGTCGGATTGCTCATGCTGGCGGTATGGGAATCGTGTTGCCGGATTTTCAGCATCCCTTCCTATCTGTTTCCTTCGCCGAGTGAGATTCTAACCACCTTCGTGGCCAATGCGCCCGATCTGCTAAAGTCGCTCGTGGTGACGTTGCGGGTGACGCTGATCGCGCTGGGTTTGTCGGTCTCGATCGGCACGGTGATCGCCTTCCTCTTCGTCCAGAGTCCGATCATTGAGCGCAGCTTCTTTCCTTACGCCATCATCCTGCAGGTTACGCCGATCGTTGCCATTGCGCCGCTGATCATCATTCTCGTCAAGAACACCCAGGGTGCGCTCATCATATGTGCGACGATCATCGCTATTTTCCCGGTCATTTCTAACACCACGATCGGCCTGCGCAGTGTAGACGGCGGTCATCAGGACCTGTTCGCCATCAATCGCGCCTCGCGCCTGCAAAATCTCATCTATCTGCGGATACCGAGCGCGCTTCCGTATTTCTTTGCGGGGCTGCGCATTTCCAGCGGATTGGCGTTGATTGGTGCGGTCGTTGCAGAGTTTGTAGCCGGTACTGGCGGCCGGGGCGCCGGACTGGCGTACGAAATTCTTCAGGCCGGCTACCAGCTCGATATTCCGCGCATGTTCGCGGCACTGTTCCTGATCACGCTGGCCGGCATAGCATTATTTAGCATCGTGGTCGGCTTTTCCAGGCTCGCGCTTGGTTCCTGGCACGACAGCGCGGTCGTCAGGGAATCCTGACAGTCATGCAAGAGATACGGAGGAGAACGGGATGCTGACGACAAAGCAAAAGGTCCTGCGGCGATTCTGGTATGCGGTGATACCGATGGAGGATCTCAAATCAGGGCCGAAACCGTTCCGGCTACTGGGCGAGGACATCGTGTTGTTCCTCGATCGGGAAGGCAAGCCGGCGGCGCTGAAGGATCGCTGCTGCCACCGGACATCCAAGCTGTCGAAGGGGTGGTGCAACGACGGTCAGATCGTCTGCGGTTACCACGGTTGGACCTATGACCGCACCGGCAAGCTTGTGCACGTGCCGCAATTTCCGGTGCAGCAGGAAGTGCCCAATTTGTCGACACCCGCTTACCATTGCGAGGCCCGCTACGGCTATGCGTGGGTGGCGCTGGCTGACCCGATCGCGCCGATTCTCGATGCCAGCGAGGAGAACGATCCGGCATACCGGCGCGTTCCGCAATTTTACGAGGTGTGGAACACCTGCGCTCTGCGCTTGATGGAGAACTCCTTCGACAACGCGCATTTCGCCTTCGTTCACAAGGGCACGTTCGGCCAGATCACGCAGCCGTTGCCGGAAAAATACGAGATCAACGAGACTGACTACGGTTTCGAGGCGGAGACCCTGATCACCGTCGCCAATCCGCCGGTGCAGTACAGAATCTCGGGAACGACCGAGCCGACGACCAAGCGGCATATGCGCAACAAGTGGTACATGCCGTTCTGCCGCAAGCTCGACATCGAATATCCCTCGGGGCTGCGGCACATCATTTTTAATTCGGCGACCCCGATCGACGACGATCATATCCAGGTCGTGCAGTGGCTTTATCGCAACGATACGGAGACGGACTGTCCGGCGCAGGAACTGATCGACTGGGATTTCAAGATCACGCGCGAAGACAAGGAGATGATCGAGTCGACAGATCCGGATACTCCGATCGACATGTCACGCCGCGTCGAAGCGCACATGGTTTCCGACCGGCCGGGAATGATCATGCGTCGGCGTCTGATGAAATTGCTGGAGGATCACGGCGAGACGGAGATGTTTGCTCCACGCAATGCAGGCGCCCCAGTGGCCGCGGCGATCGCAGCGGAGTGAACGCGAGGATGGCCGTGATCACCAATCCGGTCTTCGTCTACGTTTGGCGACACTCGCACGTAGCGAGGCGATGCTTCACGCCCGGAGCTGGACAATGACCGCACCATTTCCGATCAGGGCCATCGTCGAGCCAACGCCGATCAGTGCGGCAATGTCGGAAGCCGGCGGGCAACCGCTGCTGCGGCTGTCGTCGATTTGCAAGACGTTCACCACTGGGACGACAGCGCTCACCGACGTCGACCTCGCCATCTATCCTGGCGAGTTCATCAGCCTGCTCGGGCCGTCGGGTTGCGGCAAATCGACGTTGCTGAAGTTGATCGCCGGACTGGCGGCGCCAACTTCCGGCACCATCGACTGGCCGACGGCGTATCATGACGCGGCCGGAAAAATTGGGGCGGCGCTCGGCTTCGTCTTTCAGGAACCGACGCTGTTACCCTGGCGGACGGTTGCCCAAAACGTGCATTTGCCGCTGCTCCTTGCTGGCGTGCCCAAACGTGAGGCGCGCGAGCGCATTGAGGAGGCGCTGGATCAGGTCGGTTTGCACGGCTTTTCGGATTCCTATCCGCGGCAATTGTCGGGCGGCATGAAAATGCGGGTCTCGATAGCCCGCGCGCTGGTGACCGAGCCAAAGCTTTTGCTCATGGATGAGCCTTTTGCGGCCCTCGACGAGATCACCCGTTCGAAGCTCAATGACGAATTGCTAGGGCTTTTTGAACGACGCCGGCTAACTGTCGTGTTCGTCACGCATAGTGTCTATGAGTCAGTGTTCCTTTCCAGCCGCATTATTGTCTTGAGCTCGCGGCCGGGCCGCATCACTGCAGAAATCCCAATAGAGCGGGACTATCCGCGCAGCGAAGAATTTCGCACCTCGTCGTCCTATAACGATCATTGCCGGCGAGTTTCAGCGGCTTTGCGGCATGCCATAAAGTCGGCCGAGCGAAACTGAGAGCATTAGGCCGGAATGAGATTGGGTTGGACGAGTTTTCTGGAGCTTATGGCTCGTCAATAATGCTCACGTGCGCGGCGACTATACGCCAGCCTTCCGGAAAACGAACCCAGGTCTGCATCTGGCGCCCGATCTTGCTGGTGGGCGCCGACGACCGGCGAAATAGCGTTGAGGCTATCGCGTGGTCAGGGCCATAGGCGGTGATAACAGTGTTCGATAACGTTCGTGCGAGGCCTGCCGGAGAGCGCGCGACGCGGAACGCCTTAATGGCGTCATAGCCATAGAGGTTCTCGGCTCCGCCATA
>DATJTL010000115.1:0-2537 GCA_035503415.1 Xanthobacteraceae bacterium | reverse complement strand
TTTCACCCAGCGCGGGCGCGAGGCTTTCATGGTCGACCACGAAAGCCCGCAAATGCCCTCGGCCTCGCCGCTTTCGACCGCCATGGTCAGACCCGAGCCCGGATCGTAGCCGGCTATCACCTTGAATTTGGTGCCGATCAGCGTGTTGAGCATGTTCGGCGCGATCGCCGTGTTGGACGTTGCTCCGGCGGCGGCGACGATGACTTGCCGTTCACGCGCCGCCGCGATGCTCCTGACCGCGCTGGTATGCCAGGTGGCGCAGACGTTTTCCAATTTGCCGATGCTGCCGAGCCACTTGAACTGCAATGGATCGTAATGCGCGCCCGGACCGCCAAACAGCGGGTCCATGGCCGCGCCGTTGGTGAAGGCGCCGATCACCGAACCGTCGCGCTCCGCGCTGTTGTAGAGCGTCGAGGCGGCGGCGAGACCGGCGGCCGCCGGCATATCCTTCGCAACGATGTCGGGATGACCAGGAATATGATTGGTCCAGTAGCGCGCAAATGTGCGCGCATAGATGTCGTAGCCACCGCCCGCGCCGCTGCCGACCAGCATCGTGATCGGATGCGACTTGTAGAAATTGCCGACTGATTGGGCATGTATCGGAGACGAAAAGGCAAGCAGTGCAAACAGCGTCGCGGCGTGGAGCGGGCGGCGTTTCATTGCTTGAGGCCGTACGTCTGCTGCATCGCGGCGAAGAAGCCTTGGCTCTTGAGCGCGTCGAGCAGGCTGGTGTCGATATAATCGCCGATCTTCTGGCTGGCTTTGGGAAACTGTTTGAGAATATTCTGCGCGCCGGCTGCCGACGGTTCGAGATTCGGCGGCGACTGCTGCTTGAAATCCTCGTAAGTGATATCGAGAATCTTGGTGCTTTCGATTTTCAGCTCTTTGGCCAGGACTTGCTTGGCGCGCTTCTCGTCGGTGAGCGCGATATAATTGCCCTCGATGCTGGCTTTTAGAAATCGCATGAGCAGATCGCGGCGCGCGGCGATGTCGGCGTGGCGCACGACGATGCCCGAAAACAGCCACGGGATCTGGTCGGGGACGAGATCGACCAGCACGTTGACGCCCTCCGCGCGCGCCCGCGAGGCGATTGGCTCGTTGAGCGCGGTGGCCTTGATGGCCCCCGACTTCACCGCGGCCAATCGGCGCGAGCCGCCGCCATATTCTTTGATGATGACGTCGTCGCGCGTGAGCCCAAGCTTCTGCAAGGCGAGCGTGACGGTCGAATCGCTTTCCGAGCCGAACGTACTGACCCCGACCACGCCGCCTTTGAGATCGGCCGCGGTCTTCACGCCGGGCGCGGAGAAAAACGTGAAGCGGATGACGTTCGACAGTGAACCGATCACCCGCAGGTCGCCGCCGGACTGATTGACGCGGACGACGGAGGACAGGCCGACATGCATCACGTCGATGCGCGCGGCCTGCAATTCCTCGGCGCCCTTGCTGCCGCCACCCATATTGAGGACGTCAACGTTGAGCCCCTGCTCGGAATAAAGCCCGGCGGCGCGCGCCATGTACCAGGCAAGTACCGTGTTCACCGGATCGGAAATGCCGGCCTTGAGCAGGATGGGCGGCGGCGACTGCTCCGCTGCCGCCAGACGCGGAGCCGCGAGCAGAGCAGAGACGCCGGAGGTGAGGAACGAACGCTTCGTCTGCATATATCTTTCCTTACCGCCTAAAACTCGCGAAACAGCCTGCCAAATCCGTCGATGCGATCGTTGATGCCACAGCGGCGCAATGCGTCCCACACGATCGCCTGATGCGCGGACATGCAGTTGACGCCGAATTCGCGTTCCAGCACGTCGAGCGCGCCGGCAGTGGGCCAGTGCGGCGACGGAAACAGGATCGAGTCAGCTTCGGGATGCTCCCGCATGAGCGCGCGGCCCATCTCGATCGCCGCGTGGCGCGGTATGCGGCCGATCTGGTTGAACGGCGAGCCCCAGCCGGTCGCGCCCAGCACCTCGCAGCCGAAATGCTTGGCGTAGCCGGCGATCCGGTCCGTGTCCTTCGCCTCGTAGGGCTGCGCCACCACGACCTTCCGGCAGCCGAGCGCCTTGGCGGCGGCGGCTTGCGCCGACGCGCTGGTAGAGACTTTGACTTTGAGCTCGGCTTCGAGATCGCGGATGATCTGCTCGGCATTCGTGGCGCCGCGCGACAGATTGATCGGCACGCCGCCGAGCACGATGATGTCGCAGCCGGCGGCCGCCATTTCGCGGGCCGCGCGCATACTGATGTCGTAAGATTGGTCGACCTCGTCCTTCGAGCGCACCACGATGGCGAGCGAGGTGACGACCAGCGTCACGCCCTCGGGGACGATCTTGTAGAACTCGTAGGGAAACACCTCGGTGGTGAGCGGCGGCGAGGTGTAGCCGATGCGTGCGTGTCGGCCATAGATTTCGGCCCGCGATGGCGTCTTTTGTGTGTTCATCCCAGTCCCATTGTGCTGTTTTCCGCGAAGCTATCGGCCGCTGCGAGCCTTGTCCATGTTGCCGGAGGGGCGTGATAGAATCGGCTGGCCGACAAGGAGGCTGCGATGC
>DATJTL010000114.1:0-9418 GCA_035503415.1 Xanthobacteraceae bacterium | reverse complement strand
ATGTTCGAACTCGCGACCGGCACGCACATGACGCACATCCCATTCCGCAGCACGACCGACGAACTGACCTCGATGATGAACGGCAGCGTCGATCTCGCCATCGACAGCATGACGACGCTCTGGCCGCAGGCGCAGGCGGGCGTCATCCGGGCACTCGCAGTCACGAGCGAACACCGCCTCGCCAATGCTCCGAACCTGCCCACTATCGGCGAAACCCTCAAGGGCTTCTCCGTCGAGGGGTGGCAGGGCCTGTTCGCTCCCGCCGGCACGCCACGGCCGATCGTCGACAAGATCGCCGCTGAAGTCCAACATGCGTTTACCTCGCCGGACGTGGTGAGCGCACTGACGAAAGTCGGCGGCAACCCGGCGCCAATGACTCCGGATGCGTTCGCTGCCTTCATCGCTTCGGAACGGCCGAAATGGGGCAAAGTCGTCGAGGCAGCCGGCGTACATATTGATTGATCGGAGCAACTGCCGACGTGACATCTTCTCATGCCATCGGCCAGCGCGTATTGCGGCTCGAAGACGGGCCGCTCTTGCGCGGCGGCGGGCGTTTTGTTGACGATCTGAAGTTCGCCGGCATGTTGGAGGCGGCCTTTGTGCGCAGTCCGCACGCGCATGCCGGCATCCGCGGAATTAATTGTGACGCGGCGCGCCGGTTGACCGGCGTACATGCGGTATTGACCCTTGCCGATCTGGCACCCTTGCTGACAGCCGAGCGGCTGCCCCTGCAGTTTCGCACCGATCAATTGAAAGGCGACGTCGCGCCTTTCATTCTCGCCAAAGACGAAGTCGTTTACGTCGGCGAAGTGGTCGCAATCGTCGTCGCACAGACGCGCGCCATTGCCGAGGATGCGGCTGCTCTGGTCGAGGTCGATTACGAACCGCTGCCGGCGATATCGGATTGCCGCGCGGCTTTGCGCCCGGGCGCGCCGCTCGTGCACCGCAATAAATCGAGCAATCTGCTCATCGAATTCCGCCAGGCGTACGGCGATGCCGCCGCCGCGTTTGCCCGCGCGCCGCACCGCGCCCGTGTGAGTCTGAAACAGCATCGAGGCGGCGCACATTCGATGGAGGGCCGCGGCGCCGCCGCAGTGTACGACGCCAACGAGGAACGGCTGACGTTGTGGACGTCGACGCAGCTCGCGCACGAGGTGCGGGCATTTTTGATGCGGCTGTTACGTCTCGATGAAAATCGTATTCGCGTCGTGGCGCCGGACGTCGGCGGCGGTTTCGGCGGCAAGTTCGTTCTTTATCCCGAGGAAGTCGCTGTCGCCACCGCCTCGCTGCTGCTGCACCGTCCGGTCAAATGGATCGAAGACCGCCGCGAGCACTTTTGCGCCTGCGTGCAGGAACGCGACCAATATTGGGACGTGGAAGCCGCCTTCGACAACGAAGGCCGCGTGCTCGGCGTGCGCGGCGAACTTATTCACGATCAGGGCGCCTACACGCCGCAGGGCCTCAATCTGCCCTACAACACCTCGACCGGCGTGCCGGGTCCCTACATCGTGCCGGCCTATGATCTGTGGGTTCGGGTGGTTGAGACCAACAAGGTCGCCACCATGCCGGTGCGCGGCGCCGGTTACCCGGAAGCGTCTTTCACCATGGAGCGCCTGCTCGATGCGATCGCGCACGAGCTGAAAATGGATCGCGCCGAAGTGCGGCGGCGCAATCTGGTGCCGGCCGAAAAGATGCCCTACGTCACGCCGCTCAAAACCCGCTCCGGATCGGCAATCGCCTACGACAGCGGCGACTTTCCGCGCTGCGTCGCCATGGCGACTGAGGCCATCGATTATTCCGGCTTCGCCGAGCGGCAGCGGCGGGCCCGCGAAGACGGCCGCTACCTCGGCATTGGCGTCGGCAACGGCGTCAAGGGCACCGGGCGCGGGCCGTTCGAGTCCGGCATCGTGCGCATCGGCCGTTCCGGCCGCATCTCGGTCTATACCGGCGCCATGCCGATGGGTCAGGGCATCCGCACAGCGCTTGCGCAGATCTGCGCCGAACAATTCGCGGTCGAAGCCGAGAACGTGAGCGTGGTCGCCGGCGATACCGCTGTCATTCCTTATGGCCAAGGCGGTTTCGCCAGCCGGCAGACCGTGACCGCCGGCTCATCGGTGCATATGGCGGCAATCAAGGTGCGCGAGAAGGCTTTGGCTGTGGCGGCGCACCTGCTGGAGACCTCCGTCGAGGATCTTGAACTGCGCAACGGCCGCATCGAGGTGGTCGGTGCGCCGGGCAGCGGGCTTTCGCTGCGCGAAGTGGCGGAAGCGGTCTCCGGCGTGCCCGGCTATTCGATGCCGGGAAAATTCGATCCCGGGCTTGAGAGCATGCAGAGTTTTCTGCCGGACGCACTTACCTACGGCATGGGCTGCCACGCGGTCGAGGTCGAGGTCGATGTGGAAACCGGCCGCGTGCGCATTCTGCGCTATGTCGTCGTCAACGATTCCGGGCGGCTGATCAATCCGATGATCGTCGAAGGCCAGCTGGTCGGCGGCACCGCGCACGCCATCGGCAACACGCTCTACGAATGGATGGGTTACAACGACGACGCGCAGCCGCTGACGACGACGTTCGCCGACTATCTGCTGCCGACCGCCCCCGAAGTGCCGAATATCGAGCTGCATTTTCTGCAATCGCCGTCGCCGCTCAATCCGCTCGGCGTCAAAGGCGTCGGCGAATCCGGCTGCGTGCCTGCCGCCGGCGCCATCGTCGCGGCGATCGAAGACGCGGTGTCGCCGTTCGGCGTCAAGATCGGGGAATATCCGGTGACTCCGGCGAAACTGTTTGCTTTGATCGCGGCCGGGCGTTCGAGTGTTTCGTAGTGGAGGCTCGCCGATGAACGATATTCCGCGTCTTCTGCCCTGGATCGGCGGCACCGCCAGCGCCGGCGGCGCTGCGTTTTCGCCGCTCATCTCTCCGATCGACGAAAGCGTGTCGCAGTGGAAATTTACCGGCATGCGGCTGTGACAACTTCGGTTGGACTGATCGGCTATGGCGGCATCGCGCAGGACGCGCTCGCGGCGCTGCGCGAGAGCGGTGAAGGTGTCGAGATTATCGGCGCGCTCTGCCGGGCCGGCCGCACCGCAAATGCGCGCGCCGCGCTGCCCGGAATTGCGATCGTAGAATCGCTCGATGATTTGCTTGCGCGCAATCCTAAAGCCGTTGCCGAGGTCGCGGGCCAAGGCGCAGTGGCCGAACATGGTCCTGCGGTTTTGCGGCGCGGCACCGATTTGCTGGTAATCTCCATCGGCGCGCTCGCCGAGCCGAAACTGCTGCAAGCACTCAAAGCAGCCGCCAGCGACGGCGGCAGCCGCATTCTACTGCCGCCCGGCGCGATCGGCGGCATCGACGCGATTGCGGCAATGCGGCTCGGCGGCCTCAACACCGTGCGCTACCGCTCACGCAAGCCGCCGGGCGCATGGCGCGGCTCGCCCGCGGAAAAAGTCGCCGACCTCAGCAAGCTGACCAGCCGCACGGTGCTTTACCGCGGCAATGCCGGCGAGGCGGCCCTGCTCTATCCGCAGAACGCCAATGTGGCGGCCGCCGTGGCGCTTGCGGGTCTCGGTTTTGATAAGACCGAAGTCGAATTGGTCGCCGATCCCGCCGCGCCCGGCAACGTGCACGAGATCGAAGTCGAAGGCGCCGCCGGCCGCTTCGCCATTCAACTGCAAGGCAAGCCTTCGCGCACCAACCCGAAAACCTCGGCGCTCGCCGCACTCAGCGTCGCACGGGCGCTCGTCAACCTAGAGGCCGCGATCGTCATATGAGCACGCCGACGCAACGCGCGCGCAATCTGTTCGTCGGCAGCCCGATCGAGCGGCTGGAGGATTTCCGCTTCCTCACCGGGCGCGGACAATATGTCGATGACCTCCATAGCGAGGGCATGCTGCACGCCGCAATCCTGCGCAGTTCGGTCGCGCACGGCCGCATTCGCGCGATCGACAAGACGGCGGCGCTGGCGCGGCCCGGCGTGCATGCCGTCATTACCGCCGCCGATATCGGCGACGTGCCGACCATTCCGTTGCGCCACGATCCGACGCCGGCGATCAGGCGATTCGAACAGCCGGTCATTGCCAACGGCAAGGTCCGCTATGTCGGCGAGCCGCTCGCGGTCGTGATCGCCGAGAGCGCCGCGCTGGCCGAGGACGCGCTCGAGGCAGTCGGCGTCGATATCGAGCCCCTGCCGGCGATTGCCGATCGCGATACGGCGCGCAAGGAATCCGTCATTCTGTTCGAAACCGTCGGCACCAACCTGCCCGACACGATCACGGCCGTGCGCGGCGACATCAACACAGCTTTCAAGAACGCGCCCTACACCCGGCGCGAACACTTCTCCGTGCAGCGCCACGCCGCAGTGCCGATGGAGCCGCGAGGACTGTTGGCCGAGTGGGACGCCGAGAACGAGCGGATCACGGTCAAAGGCGTTTGCAAGGTGCCGTTCACCAATCGCCGCGCGCTGGCGGAGATGATGCGGCTGCCCGAAAAATCCGTACGCATGGTGGAATACGACGTCGGCGGCGGCTTCGGCGCTCGCGGCGAGTTCTACCCCGAAGACTTTCTCATTCCGTTTGCCGCGCGTCTGCTGCGCCGCCCGATCAAGTGGACCGAGGACCGGCGCGAGAACCTCACGGCGCTCAATCACGCGCGCGACATGGAATGCGAGCTGGAAATCGCCTGCGAGCGCGACGGCACGATCATCGCGCTGCGTTGCCAGGCCTTCACCGACATCGGGGCCTATGTGCGCACCAACGGCGCCACGGCAGCACGCAACATTTCACAGGTCATGTCCGGGCCCTATCGCATGCCGCACGTGCGCGTGGACGTGACGCTGGTAGTGACCAACAAGACGCCGGTCGGCACTTATCGCGGGCCGGGGCGTTTCGAGTCGGATTTCTGCCGCGAGCGGCTGTTCGACATGGCTGCGGCCGATCTCGGCATCGACCGCCTCGAATTCCGCAGGCGCAACCTGATCCGCGAAGCAGACATGCCCTACCCGCTGCCGACGGTCCTGGTGCTCGACATAGAATCCGAGTGCGACAGCGGCGATTATCAGAAAACGCTCGATCGTTGCCTTGACGAGTTCAAGTGGACGGAGCGCGCGAAGCAAAACGGCAAGCTCGTCGACGGCCGCTATCACGGCATCGCGGTCGGCTGCTATCTGGAGGGCGGCGGCACCGGCCCACGGGAGAATGTGCGGCTCGTCATCGAGGCCGATGGAACGATCACGCTCTACGTCGGCTCTTCCAGCGTGGGCCAGGGCGTGGAGACAGTCTTCGCTCAGATCGCCGCCGATGCGCTGGAAATGCCGATGGAGCGCATCAATCAAGTGCTGCACGGCTCGACCGATTACGTGACCCAAGGATATGGCTCGTTTTCGTCGCGCTCCATCGTGATGGGCGGCAACGCCATCGTCGATGCCGCCGGCAAGCTGCGCGCACTCATTCGCGAGGCGGCGGCGCGGCGCTTGAGCTGCCAGCCGGCCGACGTCGTCATCGACCGCGGCATGGCAGTGGGCCCCGGCCGTGCGACGATCGCACTCGGCGAATTCGCCGGGCTTACCGCCGACGGCACTTTCGCCAGCAACAAAAGAACCTATTCTTACGGCGCGCACGCCGCCTACGTTTCGGTTGATCCCAAGACCGGCCATGTCCAACTGATCGATTATATCGCGGTGGAGGACGTCGGTCGCATCGTCAATCCACTGACGCTGCACGGCCAGTGTGTCGGCGCCGTTGTGCAGGGACTGGGCGGCACCTTTCTCGAACATTTCATCTACGACGAGGACGGGCAATTGCTCACTGGCTCGTTCGCCGATTACCTGATGCCGACCGCGAGCGATTTTCCGTCAATCCACGCGATCGCGCTCGAAGACAAGCCGTCGCCGCTCAATCCGCTCGGCGCCAAGGGCGCAGGCGAAGGCGGCATCATTCCGGTCGGCGGCGTCGTCGGCAACGCAGTGGCCGCGGCGTTAAGTTCGCTCCACGTACAGCCGCGCGACTTGCCACTGTCGCCGCCGCGCGTGTGGCAAATGATCCAAAACGCTGCGAATGAGAAATCCGGCTTGCGCCCTAATGCAAAGTCAGCGCCGTGAGCAGGCTCGTCGCACCGCCCAGAATCACGGCCGCAGCAGACCAAAGCGCCGCCAATCTGTTGAGCGTGCTCGTGTCTCGTCCGGCAACCATGATCGCTCTGATGAGCTCCCAATTGAAGTCCGCTTCGTGAACGTCTTCGGAAAGCTCCCAAAGCTTCGGCGTCACCGCAATTTTGCTGGCCTGGAACCAATAGCGCGCGGCGACAAGGCCGCAAATAAGCGAAGCGAGACCAAATAGAGTGGCGATGACGCTCATCGTAGGCCCGTTCGAAGGATGATCGCCGACTTACTGCATCACCCGGTGCACAGGCAACCCCACACGTGACGCATGAGCACAACGATCTACTGCAATGCATTGGGCCGCTTCGTCAGCGCGTTGACCGGCCGCGCGGCCCGATGCTAGAAAATCCCGAAAAATCGCCCATTCCTGCGGTTCGAAGTGGACGTGCCAGGTTATGAAATTACCCCCCTTCGAATACGCCTGTCCCGCAAGCATCGCCGAAGCGGTTGCGCTGCTAGCCGGCCATGACGGCGAAGCGAAGCCGCTCGCCGGCGGCCAGAGTCTGGTGCCGATGCTGGCGTTCCGCGTCGCCTCGCCTTCTCTGCTTGTCGATCTGCGCAAGGTCGCCGAGCTGCGGCAAATCAGGATCACGCAAGACGGCGTCGCGCTGGGCGCCATGGTGCGGTGGCGCGACATTCTCGACGACGCACGGCTGCTCACCGCGCATCCGCTTCTGGTGGCGGCCGTCGAGCATGTCGCCCATTATCAGATCCGCAACCGCGGCACGGTCGGCGGCAGCATTGCGCATGCCGATCCCGCCGCCGAGATGCCCGGAATTGCCGTCACCTGTGAGGCGCAGATCGCGGTGATGGGCAAGGCCGGCGCTCGCGTCATCGCAGCCGGAGATTTTTTCCAGGGTCCGCTGATGACGGCGCTCGAGCCCGATGAAATCATCACGGAAATCCGCCTGCCGCTCTGGCCGAAGGAGCGCCGTTTCGGATTTCAGGAATTCGCCCGCCGTCGCGGCGATTTCGCCATGGCCGCGGCTGCGGTGTTCTACGATGACGATGGCGGCAAAGCCCGTAATACGCATGTCGGCGTCATCGGAGTCGGCGACCGCCCGCTGCGGCTGCCCGGCGTGGAAGCACTCGTCAACGGCCAGAAGATCGACGATGCCGTGATCGCGAAAGCGGAAGCGGCCGCGTCCGCCGCCGTCGATCCGCGCGATGACATTCACGCCAGCGGCGCCTATCGCAAGGCGCTCGTAGGCGTGATGGTCGAACGCGCCCTTAAAGCTGCGGCCGCGTAAAGCTGGGACCCATGCCGATCAAATTTGAAGTCAATGGCAAAGCTGTCGAGGTCGAAGTCGAACCACGGCTGACACTGGCTGATTGCTTGCGCCATCATTTGCGCCTGACCGGCACGCATGTCGGCTGTGAACACGGCGTGTGCGGCGCTTGCACCGTTCTGGTCGATGGCGCCGCGGTGCGTTCTTGCCTGACCCTGGCGGTACAGGCCGAGGGCACCAAGGTGACCACGGTCGAAGGCCTTTCGCGCGATGAAGGCCTCACGCCGCTGCAGGCGTCGTTCCGCAAGCACCACGCGCTGCAGTGCGGCTTCTGCACGCCCGGCATGATCACGACGGCGCACGCGCTGCTGAGCGAAGAGCCCGATTGCGACGCCGACCGCGTGCGCGAAGTGCTCTCCGGCAATCTCTGCCGTTGCACCGGCTATATCTCCATCGTCGAAGCGGTGCTCGACGCGCGCACGGCCTACAAGCGCGGCGGGAACGGCGCATGAGGACGGTCAATTCGTTCGTCGGGCAGCCGATCGAGCGTCTGGAAGACTTGCGTCTTGTCCGTGGCCGCGGCCAGTTTGTCGACGATCTTGCGCGGACGGACATGCTGCACGCGGCGATCCTGCGCAGCTCCGCCGGTCACGGCCGCATTCGCTCCATCGACGTTGAGCGGGCGCGCAGAATGCCGGGCGTGCATTCGGTGATTACGGCTGCGGATTTAGGCGATCCGATGCCGGTCGTTCCCATGCGGCTGCAGCCGATGCCGGAATTCGCGCCGTTTGCGCAGCCGGTGATGGCGCACGAGAAGGTCCGCTATGTCGGTGAGGCGATCGCCATGGTGTTGGCTGACACCGCCGGCATTGCCGAAGACGCCATCGGCGCCATCGAGGTGGATATCGAGCCGTTGCCAGCAGTGTCGAACTGGGAAGCTGCGCTTAACGGCAACGCGATGCTTTTCGAAGACAAAGGCACCAATGTTTCGATGAAATTTCGCGCCGTGCTGGGCGACGCCGACGCGGCATTTCACGCCGCGCCCTATACGCGGCGCGAACGGTTTGCCACCCAGCGCCACACCGCGCTGCCCATGGAGCCACGCGGCGTGTTGGCCGAGTGGGATGCCGCGCACGGTCGTTTGACCGTCTCCGGCGCCGCCAAGGTACTGTTCGCCAATCGCCGCATCCTCGCCAAGCAGATGGGGCTGTCCGAAGACGCCATCGACATGGTCGAATACGACGTCGGCGGCGGCTTTGGTGCGCGCGGCGAGTTTTATCCGGAAGACTTTCTCATTCCGTTCGCCGCACGGCGCTGCGGCCGGCCGGTGAAGTGGACGGAAGACCGCCGCGAGCACCTGATGACGATCAATCACGCTCGCGAGGCGGCTTGCGAGGTTGAAATCGCCTGCGCACGCGACGGCACCATTCTCGGCCTGCGCGGCCACGCCTTCGTCGACATGGGCGCCTACATGCGCACCAACGGCGCGGTCGGGGCGCGCAACATCGCGCAATTCATGTCGGGACCTTATCGGATCCCGAACATCGACATCGACGTTTCGCTGCTGATGACAAACAAGACACCGGTCGGCACCTATCGCGGTCCGGGCCGGTTCGAGACTGATTTCTTTCGCGAGCGCCTCCTCGACATGGCGGCGCGCGATCTCGGCATCGATCAGGTCGATTTCCGGCGCCGCAATCTCGTGCGCGAAGGTGACATGCCCTACAAGGTCGCCACCATCGCGCCGTTCGAGAGCAAGGACGAACTCGACAGCGGCGACTATCAAGTCACGCTGGACCGCGCGCTCGCCGAGATCGGCTGGAACGAGAAGGCGAAGCTCAAAGGCCAATGCATTGACGGCCGTTATCACGGCCTTGCCGTCAGCTGCTTCATCGAGGGCGGCGCCGCCGGGCCGAAGGAGAGCGCGCGCCTCGTGCTCGAAACCGATGGCACGCTAACCGTCTATATGGGCTCATCCGGGGTCGGCCAGGGATTGGAGACGGCGTTTGCGCAGATCGCCGCCGACGCCATGGAAATT
>DATJTL010000113.1:0-5389 GCA_035503415.1 Xanthobacteraceae bacterium | reverse complement strand
GCCGCCCACGGTTTCGCCGCCGCGGCTGACGCGCACGTTGGCGTCGAATTTCTCCACCGTCTGCACGAACTTCGCCGAGGCGCGGGCGTGCAGTCCCTTTTTGTTGCAGATGGTGAAGGTGCGGACGACTGCGCCCTCGTCCGAAGAAGGCTCCGCGGACGCGTGCTCGCCGCGGCCTTCCGCCGGCCCGCTCATTTTCCGTTGAGCACCCGGCTGGCGATGGTGACGTATTTCCGTCCGGCCTCTTGCGCGGCCGCGACGGCCTCGGCCAACGGACAATCGCCGCGCACTTTGGCGAGCTTGACCAGCATCGGCAGATTGATGCCGGCGAGCACTTCGACCTTGGGCTGGCTCATGACCGAAATGGCGAGATTGGACGGTGTGCCGCCGAACATGTCGGTGAGAATGGCGACGCCGTCGCCGCTATCGACGCGCTTGACCGCCTCGATGATGTCTTTGCGGCGTTCCTCGACGTCATCCTCCGGATCGATGGTGACGGCTTCGATCTGCCCCTGCGGTCCGACCACATGTTCCAAGGCCGCGCGGAATTCGACCGCAAGCCTCCCGTGGGTGACGAGGACGAGACCGATCATGGAACTCACCGCGGGCGCATCCCGGTTGCACCGCACGAAAGGGCCCCCATCATCGCCATCCGAATTCGCAGTGCAAGGGGCCTTCTCGGCGAATTTCGTGGGTTGTTGCATTGCGGTAGACCAAAGTCGAATCGAATCTCCGCGCATTTTCTAGCCGGCGCGGCCACCACAACGAATATGGATTCTAAGGGCGTTAAGGTTAACCAATCTCCAAACGCGGCGGGCGCTCACAATGCCACGAATGCTGACCGGCTGGAACATATTCCTACGGCAAGCCCTGGGAGCCGCCAAATTGTCCGAAAGTTGATGTGAGGACCGCCAAAACCGCCGGCAAGCCGGGGTCAGCCGCTGCGACGGCAAGCCGCGGCAGCGTTATGCCCTCGATCTTGGTCTGCCGGTGCTCCGGCTGCGGCAGGCGCTCGACATCGGCGCCCAGGTCGACCACGAGACTAACGACCGCGACCGGCTCACATGGCATCCGCAAGATGCCGAAGCCGCGCACTTCGATGAGCCCGGCAAGCGCCGGCGCCGGACGCACCAGCAAGCGCGATCCGGCAGCCTCCACGTAAACGCGGTCGTCGCCGACAAGCCGCGCGAACGGCAGCAAACCAGTGCCGGCGGCTTGGATGAGTCCGCGCGCCAGCCGCGACTTGCCCGTACCCGACGCGCCGCGGATCAACACGGCACGCGCACCGACAAGGACGGCGGAAGCGTGAACGGTCGCGTTCATCTGCCTTTGCGGATATTCGCTCGCACGGAACTAAGCGGAAATGCGATCGCCATCACGTCGCGGGCAGGCGAACAATGAAGCGGGCGCCGATCACCTTGGGCTCGTCAGGCGAATCATCCGTGGCAGCCCCGGCGGGCGCTGCGATCCTATTCTCCACCCAGATTGTTCCGCCATGCGCCTCGACGATCTGTTTGGAGATCGACAGTCCGAGCCCGGAGTTCTGACCGAAGCCCTGATGCGGCCGGTCGGTATAGAAGCGTTCGAAGATTTTCTCGACCGCGTCCGGCCGCACGCCCGGTCCGTCGTCGTCGACGAATATCTCGACGTTGTTCTTCGTCCGCCGGCAGGTGACACGCACGCTGCCGCCGGGCGGCGAGAACGACCGCGCGTTCTCGATCAGATTGTCGACGACCTGGCCGAGCCGCGAATCGTGGCCCGGGACCTGGAACGCGCGCATGCCGCCACCTTCGAACCGCAATGTCACCTTGATGCCGTCGCCGCGCTTGACCTCGTTGGCCACGGTCACGACCGTGCTGAGGAGCCTGGCGAGATCGACCGGTGCGGATTCCTGGCGCTGCAATTCGGCATCGAGACGGCTTGCGTCGGAAATATCCGAGATCAGCCGGTCGAGCCGCTTGACGTCATGCTTGATGACTTCGAGCAGCCGCTCGCGGCTCTGTTCGCTCTTGGCGATCGGCATCGTCTCCACCGCCGAACGCAGCGAGGTGAGCGGATTTTTCAGCTCGTGCGCGACGTCCGCGGCAAAGCGCTCGATCCCTTCGATGCGGCTGTAGAGCGCGTTGGTCATGTCGCGCAGCGTGCCTGACAGATGACCGATTTCATCGCGCCGACGGGTAAAATCGGGAATTTCGACGCGCGACTGGATGCGCCGGCGCACGCTTTCGGCGGCGTCGGCCAGCCGCCGCACCGGCTCGGCGATCGTCCCGGCGAGAAGAATGGACAGCACCACCATCACGGCCGCGGCGATGAGAAAGATTTTCAGAATGGCCAGCCGTTCCGCCGTCACCATGTTGTCGATGTCGGCGCCTTGCGTCGACAGCAACAGCGCGCCGCGCACGGCACGGAAACGCTGCACCGGCACCGCGACCGAAACGATGACGTCGCCGCGGTCGTTGATGCGCACCATGCTGGCATCTTGGGCGTCAAGCGCCTGCGCGACCTCCTGATAGCCCTTCCCGTCGTCGGGGCCGAGCTCGTGATAAAGCGGCAGGTCGCCCCGGTTGAGCCACAGCCGGACCGCGGCATACGCACGTTCGAACCAGCCCGGCTTTTTGGCATTTGGCGACGGCAGGTCGAAGCGCAGTACGTCGCCGCGGCCGAATAGATCGCGGCTGTCGACCAGCAGGACTCCGTCGCGATCGTAGATGCGCGCGCGTGTCTTGGTGGGCGAGACGAGGTCGCGCAGCACCGGCGCCACCCGCTCGGGATTGATCGGAAAATCGATGCCGTAAAGCGCGTCCTCGGACGGACCGTAGCTTTCACCCGGCTGCAGCTTCTGCAGCTTGTCCGGATCGATGGTGATCGAGGAGCCGGTTTCGGCGGTTGCCGCATCGGCAATCGCATGCGCGATGATCTGGCCCTGCTGCAACAGGCTCTGGATACGCGCATCGATCAATCTGGCGCGGAACGGCGACAGATAGTTGATGCCGATGGACAGCGCGAACAGCCCGGCGACGTTAAGGACGACGATGCGGCGGGTAAGGCTCGAAGAGCTCTGGTTGACGAAAAACTGCCAGGCGTGGCGCAACCATCCGCTCAGGCGGCCGAGGCCCCTCGGGGCGGTCTGCGCCGCCGCCTCGCCAAGCACTTCTGTCTCGGCTTGAGATTCAAGCGGAGCCAGCGGCGGGGCTTTGTTGTCGGCTATGTCTGCGGTTCGATCGAGCACGTCGTCTGCCGGGGTTTCGGTCGGCCCTCTCTCCGCCATCCGCGCGAGCGTCGGGGGAGCGGGAGCCAGAGGCCATTACTACCGCACGTCAGCCGTCCCAGTCAGCGGGCCTTTATCGTTATCGATCAATTCTTTGGCAGCTTGGCCCTACGCCTGCCCGTGGTCTACGCACGGCAACTGCTACACGACGGCGGTTGCTTCCGCCTGCCCAGAGGTCTTTGACCTCATGATCTCACTGGGGGCGCGTCGGCGCCCAAGCGTCACATTTCCTTGAAACGATAGCCAACGCCGTAAAGCGTCTCAATCATATCAAATTCGTTGTCGCTTGCCTTGAACTTTTTGCGCAGCCGCTTGATGTGGCTGTCGATCGTGCGATCGTCGACATAGACCTGATCGTCATAGGCCGCATCCATCAAAGCGTTGCGGCTTTTCACCACGCCCGGCCGGCTGGCCAAAGCCTGCAAAATGAGGAACTCGGTGACAGTCAGCGTCACCGGCTCGTTCTTCCAGGTGCAGGTATGCCGCTCGGGATCCATGCGCAAAAGTCCGCGCTCGAGAACCTTGCTGTCGGCTTCCTTCGGTGTCGCCGCATCCTTAGGCGAGGAGCGGCGCAAGACCGCCTTGACGCGTTCGACCAGCAGCCGTTGCGAAAACGGTTTTCGGATGAAGTCGTCGGCGCCCATTTTGAGGCCGAACAATTCATCGATTTCCTCGTCCTTCGAAGTAAGGAAAATCACCGGCACATCGGATTTCTGCCGCAGCCGGCGCAGCGTCTCCATGCCGTCCATGCGCGGCATCTTGATGTCGAGGATGGCGAGATCTGGCGGAGCGGTCTTGAAACCGTCGAGCGCGGAGGCGCCGTCTGTGTAGGTGTTGATCCGGTACCCTTCGGCCTCGAGTGCGATTGACACCGAGGTGAGGATATTGCGGTCGTCGTCGACGAGAGCGATTGTCGGCATGGCGGCCTTCTAACATGAGTCGGCCGCAGCTTCACTAGAGAGAGAGCCCGGCCCCACCCGTCCGTTAACCCCCATGTGGGGGCAGAAGTGTGACGGGACAAGGCAGAATGGGGGCAATTGCTGCCACTTGGGGTCACATGGGTAAGGAATCGGAAAGGAATGTGGTTATGGCCGAAGCCGACAAGGCGGCCCCGGCTGGTTCCGTCTCCGCGCCCCCGTTGCCCGGTTCCATGCCCAACCGCCTGCCGGAAGGCGCGCCGGTGCCGGATTTCGAGCCGAAATCGGTCGCCAAGGGCCTGCTGAGGACGGTGCGGGCCGGTTCCCTCGCGACGCTCGACCGCAATACCGGTCATCCGTTCGCATCGCTGGTGAACGTGGCGACGGACGTTGACGGGTCGCCCATTATCCTGGTGTCGCGGCTGTCGACCCACACCGCCAACTTGGAAAAGGACGGCCGCGCCTCGGTATTGCTTGCCTCAACCGGCAAAGGCGATCCGCTCGCGTACCCGCGGCTGACGGTCGTCGGCGCCTTTGTCCAACTTCCCCGCGGGGCGGCGGAGGAACCGCGGGCACGCCGCCGGTTTCTGGCCCGCCATCCAAAATCGGAGCTTTACGCCGGCTTTGCCGATTTCTCGTTTTGGCGGCTCAACGCCGTCTCGGCGCACCTCAACGGAGGCTTCGCCCGTGCCGCCGATCTTAAGGCTGCCGACGTGATGACCGACATCACTGGCGCCGAAGGATTGATCGAAGCCGAAGATGGTTCGATCGCGCATATGAATGAAGACCACACGCAGGCCGTGCGGCTCTATGCGACGCGGCTCCTTGGCGCGGAGGACGGCAAATGGCGATTGACCGGACTCGATCCGGAAGGCCTCGATCTCGTGCTTGGCGACGTTACGCTCCGGCTGCCATTTCCGCGGCGCATTACCGACGCTGACGCTCTGCGCAAAACACTTGTCGATTTGGCTGCCACGGCGCGCGCCGTCTGAGACCTCGATAGACCGCGATCATTCCGCGGTAATCGTTCGATTACGTTGCAGCGCAGCAGGGAACCGCGCGCGGATTACTTCGGTTTTCTTCACTGGGACTCGGTCTTGGCAGAAGCTAGGATCGTCGATATAGGCTCGCTGGCCGGCGGTCGGGCAGGTGGTGCAGTGTGGTGTCGAGGCGCGCAAATTGGGCCAACAACTTTGGGCTTAAG
>DATJTL010000112.1:0-4404 GCA_035503415.1 Xanthobacteraceae bacterium | reverse complement strand
GCTGCAGCTGCCTCTAATACTTGCCACCCTGTGTTTTTACTTGGCCGCGCCGGACACAAGATATGGGTCAAGAGGGGCCGATTTGACGCGTCGCCTCGCGACACCGATATCGAGCCGCCGTGCGCCCCCTCGGGTGGCGCGAGGGGGTTCAAGCGCCTGAGCCTGATCGAGAAGTTTGGTCAGTGGCTTGCTCTCCGGAAAGCTAACGTTTCGATCGGCCGAATTTGACGCTCCGCTGCGGAAGGCCTAGTCTCTAGGCGAGGAGCGACGCCATGCCTGACGATACCCGCAAGGCGGAAGTGATTGAAACCACAGCAAGCGAAGTCACCGCGGAGTTGACCCGCCGTGGTATCGCTCCCGATGATCGCGTCACGATCACGATCGAGCCGGACGAGTTGATCCCTGGCCGGCGGGCATCGCGGGCGCGCGTCGTCGCTGCCGGCCTGACCGACGACGATATCGACCGGCTGATTAAACAGGCTCAAAAGGAAGCCGAGCCCTTGCTTGGATGAGGATCGTTCTCGATACGAACGTTCTCGTTAGCGCAGCGCTCAAGAGGCAATCGATGCCCGGCATGGCGGTGCTCGTGGTCGAGCGGCGCGGCGGTCTGCTCAAATCCCTCGTCACCGAACAGCAGCTGTTCGAGGTCGTATCGAGGCCCTACCTCGCCACGCTGATCGATCCGGAATCGCAGGCCTGGCTGCGCAAGCTGATGGCGGCGGCCGAACTGGTGGATATCGCCGAGCGCATCGCCGCCTGCCGCGATCCGACCGACGACAAATTTCTGGAACTGGCAGTCAACGGCCGTGCCGACCTGATCGTCACCGGCGACGGCGATTTGCTGGTGCTCAATCCGTTTCGCGATATTCCGATTGTGACGCCTGCCGCCTTCGTACAGGGCGCTGTGCGATAGGCGCGGTACCGGCATTGCCGGCAATGCATAAGTGCGCCCTTCGGGATTTTGCAGGTTTCCATCAGCGATCAACGAGGGGCCGCCCTGGTTGCGGCTGCCGGCGTTCTCGTCGAGGTCGGCGCGCCGTCTTCGACGAGAACGATAACCCGCGCCAGGTGATCGGGGCTAAGCCGCATGCTGCGCGCGTAATCGGTATCCTCACCGAAGGGGCGGAAGGAAAGCGGCGAGCCTTGAAGATGGCCGCGCCAACTATCGAGCATCGCAATCCGGCCGGTCGTCGCCATATGCGCAAGATCGAGCAGCCATGCCGCTTCGGCGCTTAGGCCGGCGCGCCGCATGGCCTCGATGATCCGCACGTCGATCCGAAAAGCCGCATCGCGCGCCGCCAGCAACAGTGGCAGCCCGGCGTCGGGTGGCAACCGTCCGCGCAGGATCGCCCAAGCGTCGGCAGCAAAATCGGTGACGGCCAGATAGGCCAGAAGTAACGAAACGCTGCTCTGATACGCATAAGCAGACAAAGATGGAACACGGCCCGGACGGATGGTGAGCAAACCCGAGCTTTTCAGCCATTGCCGGCTCTCGCTTCCGGTGGCGGAGGTGACGGCAAACATCTGATTCCCGACAGACGGCTGATCAGGGGGTTTGGTGCCTGGTTTGAGCGTCAAAACCTGCGCGACAAACCCTGTCGGAATGGCGTAGTGTACGGAAACTGCGCTACCGTGGATTTCCGTACACATGCTCATCGGCTACATGCGCGTTTCGACCGATGGCGATCGCCAGGTAATGGATCTGCAGCGCGATGCCTTGCTGACGGCGGGGGTCGATGAGCGGCATCTGTTCGAAGATCGCGCCGGCGGCAGCCGCGACGATCGCGTGGGCCTTGCGAAGGCACTGGCTTTCCTCAAGCCGGGCGATTGCCTTGTGGTCTGGAAGCTCGACCGTCTCGGTCGGTCGCTGTCTCATCTGCTCGCGACAGTGAACGAGTTGAAGGATCGCGGCATCGCGTTCCGCTCGTTGACCGAACAGATGGACACCACGACGCCGCAGGGCGAATTCCTGTTCCATGTCTTCGGCGCCTTGGCGCAATTCGAGCGCTCGTTGATCCAGGAGCGGGTTCGCGCCGGTCTTGCCGCCGCCCGCCGCCGCGGCCGACGGGGCGGGCGCCCGGTCGCGATCGACATGGAAAAGATGGCGGCGGTCGTCGCAGCGCTCGAAGGCGGGGCAACGAAAGCCGCGGTCTGCCGCACCTTCGCAATCAAGCGCAGCACGCTCATCGACTCCCTAGCTCGGATCGGCTGGTCTGCCGGTGCAAAACTTCAGGGGAGCATGAATGATGCGCCGACAACAGCTGACCGAGACCCAGATCGCCGCGTTGTTCGATCCGCCCACAGACCCCCGTGAACTGATCCGTCACTATACTTTGTCTGCCAGTGATCTCGCGATCGTTCGTCGGTGTCGGGGCGAGCATAACCGCCTCGGTTGCGCCCTCATGCTGTGTTATTTGCGGTATCCGGGTCGTCCGCTGAGAGCCAGTGAGCGGTCGCCGGCAGAGTTGACGGCTTTCGTGGCGGAGCAGATCGACGCTCTTCCTACAGCGATCGATACGTATCTCGCGGCGGAGCGAAACCGGCAGCGACATGCCGTTGAATGTCAGGAGCGGCTTCGGCTCCGCCCCTTTGGGAAACGCGCAGCAGCAGAGCTCGCCGATTGCCTTCATCGGCAAGCTCTTGAAAACGACCGCCTCTTTCACTTGGCCGAACTGGTCATGGAGGAGTGCCGCCAGCGGCGGATCGTCGTTCCGACGTCGTGGCGTCTCGAACGCATTTGTATTGACCTCCGTTTTCAGGCGCGACGGGAGATCGAGCGGCGGCTGACCGACGGTCTGTCCTCTGAGCAGCGCCGCCAACTGGATGCGTTGACGCAGCGCCGGGCGCAAAGCGGGCAGAGCTGGCTCGGCTGGCTGCGCCAGATGCCTCAGGCGACAAAGCCGGCGGCGATGCTCGGCTTGATCGAGCGTTTGAACCACCTTCGGGCGATCGGCATCGACGCCGCCCGCGGGCATCGCGTGCATCAGACCCGCCTCGCGCAACTGGCCCGTGAAGCCGGGCGGACGACGGCCCAGCATATCTCCGGCTATGAGCGGCAGCGCCGCCACGCCACCCTGGCAGCGATCACCCTCGACCTCAGCCCCGCCCTGACTGATCAGACGATCGATCTGTTCGAACGGCTCGTCGGCACGATGTTCTCCAGGGCCGAGACGCGGCATGCCCGCGCGTTTGAGGCCGACGGACGCGCCATCAACGAGAAGGTCCGTCTCTATGCGCGGGTCGGCGCCGCTCTGATTGCGGCGCGCGAGGCCGGGCAAGACCCCTTCGAGGCGATCGCCACGGTCATCCCGTGGGAGCGCTTTCGCGTGAGCGTCGCCGAAGCGGAAGCACTGGCGCGCCCGGAGGACTTCGATACCTACGAGAAGTTGGGCGAGCACTACGGTGCGATGCGCCGCTGGGCGCCGGCTTTCCTTGCCGCTTTCTCCTTCCAGGGTGTGCCGGCCGCCGCCGCGCTGCTGCGTGCGGTCGACATACTGCGCGACATGAACGCGGCCGCGACCGCCAAGCTGCCGAAATCCGCCCCGACCGGTTTCATTCGCGAGCGCTGGGCTCGCTATGTGATGCCCGGCGGTGAGATTGATCGCCGTTATTTCGAGTTCTGCGTGCTGTCGGAGCTGTGCGGCCGATTGCGCGCCGGCGACGTCTGGGTCGTCGGCAGCCGCCGCTACCGCTCGTTCGAAGAGCATCTGATCTCCCGCGAAGCGCACCGGGAGATGCTGCAAAACGGCACGTTGGCGGTCGCGGTTGATCCCGATTTCGAGCGCTTCATTGCGAGCCGCCGCGCCCTTCTCGATGCGCGTCTGGCGGCGGTCGACGCCAAGGCGACCGGCGGCTTGCTGCCCGATGTCTCGCTTGAGAAGGGGGTGCTGAAGATCACGCCGATCGAAAAATCGACGCCGCCAGAGGCCGAGGTGCTCGTCGCCCGCCTCTACGCGATGCTGCCGCGCATCCGCGTCACCGATTTGTTGTCCGAGGTGGCACGCTGGACGCTGTTCACCGACTGCTTCACCCATTTGCGCAGCGGCGAAACGGTCGCCGACCCGCAAATCCTGATGGCGGACCTCCTTGCCGACGGCCTCAATCTCGGCCTGACGCGCATGGCCGAGGCCTGCACGATCGCCAGCCTCGGCCAACTCGCCTGGGCCGCCGATTGGCATATTCGCGATGAAAGCTATGCCCTTGCCTTGCGGCGCCTCGTTGATCATCAGCAACGCGAGCCGCTGGCGGCGATCTTCGGCAGCGGATTCGCTTCCTCGTCAGACGGGCAGTTCTTCCGGGCCGGCGGCTTCGGCCGCGCCGCCGGGCGCATCAATGCCCATTACGGCGACGATCCGGGAAGCAAGTTTTATACGCACCTCTCCGACCGCTTTGCGCCGTTCTACA
>DATJTL010000111.1:0-2458 GCA_035503415.1 Xanthobacteraceae bacterium | reverse complement strand
CGAGGCCGATACGCCTCTGCTCTGGGTCTTGCGCGACACGATCGGCCTGACCGGCACCAAATATGGCTGCGGCATTGCGCAATGCGGCGCCTGCACCGTCCACATCGACGGCGTTGCCACCCGATCCTGTCAGGTCCCGGTCGGCACTGTCGGCAGCAAACAAATCGCGACGATCGAATCGCTCGCGCAGAACGGCAAGCTGCATCCGGTGCAGCAGGCGTGGCTCGATCTGGATGTGCCGCAGTGCGGCTACTGCCAGAGCGGCATGATCATGGCCGCCGTCTCGCTGTTGCGGCAAAAGCCGAAGCCCACTGATGCCGACATCGACGCGGCAATGACCAACATCTGCCGCTGCGGCACCTATCAGCGGATTCGCGCGGCGATCCACGCTGCGGCCAACGCGTGACCGGGGAGACGCAGCCATGACATACATGCCGAAAATCGATCGCCGCTCGTTCGTTCTTGGCGGCAGCGCCGCCGGCGCCGGACTTACGCTTGGCTTCCGGCTGCCGCTCGGCCCCGATGCCGCTCGCGCCGAAGAAGGCTACCCGGACGAAGTCAACGCCTGGGTTGTGATCAAGCCGGACGATACTGTTGTCATCCGTATTGCCAAATCGGAGATGGGCCAGGGCACGATGACCGGCCTCGCTCAGCTGGTGGCCGAAGAACTCGGCTGCGACTGGTCGAAGGTCACGGTCGATTTCCCGACGCCAGGCCAGAACGTGGCACGCAAGCGCGTATGGGGCGATTTCTTCACCGCCGGCAGCCAGGGCATCCGCTCCTCCAACCAACTCGTTCGCAAGGGCGGCGCCGCCGCGCGCACGATGCTGATCGAGGCCGCCGCCAAAGCCTGGAACGTGCCGGCTTCCGAATGCAGCGCGCAGAACAGCGTGATCACTCACAATCCGTCGGGCCGCAAGGTTACGTTCGGCAAGGTGGCCGATGCCGCTGCCAAGCTTGCCCTGCCCGGTGACGTTCCCCTCAAGGACCCCAAGACCTGGACGATCGCCGGCAAGCCGCTGAAGCGTCTCGATACGCCGCTCAAGATCGTCGGCAAGCCGATCTTCGGCATCGATGTGCGCCAGCCGAACATGCTCTACGCAGCGATCAGCGCCTGCCCGGTGTTCGGCGGCAAAGTGAAGATGTACGACGAATCGAGCGTACAGGACATGCCGGGCGTGAAGCGCGTCGTGCGCGTGGCCGACAATGCCGTCGCAGTGGTCGCAGATTCATGGTGGCGGGCGAAGAAGGCGCTCGAGGCCATGCCGATCATCTGGGACAACGGCGACAACGCCAAAGTCTCCAGCGCGACGATCGCGCAATTCCTCAAGGAGGGTCTCGACGCCGACCAGGCATTCATCGGCAACAAGGCCGGCGATGTAAACGCGGCGCTTGCGGGCGCCGCCAAGGTCGTCGAGGCGACCTACTCGTATCAGTACCAGGCCCACGCAACGATGGAGCCGATGAACGCCACGGCGCTCTACACGGCGGACTCGTGCCGTGTCTGGTGTCCGACGCAGAATGGCGAGGCGGCGCTGGCCGCGGCGTCGGAGGCGTCCGGCCTGCCGGTCGCCAAGTGCGAGGTTTACAAAACCTACCTCGGCGGCGGCTTCGGCCGGCGCGGCCAGACCGACTACGTCCGTTACGCGGTCGCGGTCGCCAAGGCGATGCCGGGCACGCCGATCAAACTGTTGTGGTCGCGGGAAGAGGACATGACCCACGACTACTATCATCCGATCACGCAATGCAGGATGAGAGCCGGCTTGGACGCCAAAAATAATCTCATCGCGCTGCACATGCGCATATCGGGTCAGTCGATCCTGGCGACGGTGTTCCCGGCGCGTATGGATAAGGACGGCCGCGACCCGCTGGTGTTCCAGGGACTCAATCCCGGCGGACCTGAGGGAACGTTCGGTTACAACATTCCGAACCTGCTTATCGACCATGCGATGCGTAATCCGTCGGTGCCGGCGGGCTTCTGGCGCGGCGTGAACACCAACCACAACGCGATCTACGTCGAGACATTCATCGACGAGCTGGCGCACACGGTCGGCGACGATCCGCTCGCCTTCCGCCTCAAGTACCTGAAACCGAAAAACGCCGCGGTCCTCAAGGCGGTGGCGGAGAAGGCAGGTTACGGCACGCCGGCGCCGCAAGGCATCCATCGCGGGCTGGCGCAGATCATGGGCTTCGGCAGTTATGTGGCCGGGTGTGCCGAGATCTCGGTCAATGACGGCCAGCTCAAAATCCACCGCATCGTCGGCGGCACCAATTGCGGTCACGCCGCCAATCCGGAACAGATCAATCGGCAGATCGAGGGCTCGTTCGTTTACGGTCTCTCCGCCATGTTGTTTGGCGAGTGCACCGTGCGCGGCGGCCGCATCGAGCAGCGAAACTTCGATTCGTATCTGGTGATGCGGATCGACGAGATGCCGAAGGTCGAGACGGTCGTCATGCC
>DATJTL010000110.1:0-11410 GCA_035503415.1 Xanthobacteraceae bacterium | reverse complement strand
CAGCCACTATCTCGCCTGCCAATTCACCTTCGCCTGCGAGCATAAGGATCTAAGCCGTATCGAAGAGCCCGACATGTGGGAACAGGCCGAGCGGATTGCCAACGATACGCTCGACGGCAAGATCTGGCTCGCCGATATCGGTCATGCCACGCACTATCATGCCTATTGGGTGCACCCGAGCTGGGTGCATGAGATGACCCGATTGTACAAACTCGGCGTGCACACGTTCTATCGGCCGCGCGCTTGGGGCAATGGCGATTACGAGCCGGTCTGGGGTGCTCCGCCCGATACCTCGGAGGCCGATCCGAAGCTCGACGCCGCGGCGAAAGGTCCGCAAGCCAGCGCCGCGCCTGCAGCAGGCGCCGCCAAGAGCTGATCGCGAAGCTGTAAGTCGTCATTGCAAGGCACGGAGTGCCGAAGCAATCCAGAGCCGTTTATAAATGCTTCGAAGCACACTGGATTGCTTCGTCGCGTCGCTCCTCGCAATGACAAACGTCACATCTCGATATCCAATCCGATATCGAGATTCTGCACCGAATGGGTCAGTGCGCCGGAAGACAGATAGTCGACGCCGGTTTCAGCAATCGCTGCGGCTGAGGATAGCGTGATGCCGCCCGAGGCTTCGATGACGAGGCGGCCCGCGACCGTGGCCACGGCGCGGCGCATCGATTCAAGATCGAAATTGTCGATCAGCACCACGTCGGCGAGGCCGACTGCGAGCACTTCTTCGAGCTGCTTGAGCGAATCGACTTCGATCTCGATCTTCACCAGATGTCCGGCGGCCGCTTTGGCGCGCTTGAGCACCGCTTCAATGCCGCCGGCGACCGCGATGTGATTGTCCTTGATCAGCATCGCGTCGTCGAGGCCGAAGCGGTGATTGAAACCGCCGCCGCAGCGCACCGCGTATTTCTCCAGCGCGCGCAGGCCGGGCGTGGTCTTGCGCGTGCAGATGATGCGCGCCTTGGTGTGGGCGATGCGCTTGACGAATTCCGCCGTCGCGGTGGCGATGCCCGACATGTGGCCGATGAAATTGAGCGCCGCGCGCTCGGCCGCCAGAATGGCGCGCGCGTCGCCCTCGATGATCATCAGCTTGGCGCCCGCGGCGATCTCCTGCCCGTCGCGCGCCGAAGGTTCGATCGCGATCTGCGGCGACAGCCGGCGGAACGTCGAGGCAACGAGTGGCAGACCGGAAACCACGCCGGGCTTGCGCGCTACCAGCAGCGCGCGCCCGCGCGTGTCCTCGGGCACGGTGGCGATCGAGGTGATGTCGCCGGCGCGTCCCAAATCCTCGGCGAGCGCGTGCGTTACCACCTGTTCGATTTCAAGCGGGGAGATGAAGGCATCCGAGCGCAGAAGCGACATGACACAAAGCCTGTTTTCCGTTGCGAAGGCTCTCGGCGCCTTCCTGCGGCGGCCGGAAAAAGGCATTTTCGATAACATTGCGCAAGTCCATGCGCCAGCGGCCGGCAGCCATACGCCCTATGAATTGACCAGGCGGCCTTTTCGTTTGGGCGACCGGTGCGAAGATTCTATGCTGCACGGTATTAGTCTTACTTTCATGGCGACGATGACGAACCGGTCCGAGAGTGCGAGTATTGTATCCGACAACGCGCGTTCGAGTACGTTACCGACTTGGCATATGCCGGTCGTGATTGTCGGCTTGCCGGCGTGGTGGTTGGCGATCCGGTTCGGACTGCTCTTTGCGATCATCAATATGCCGATCGTCGAGAAGTCCGTTGCGCACGTCGCCGCGATGCCGCCTAGTGAAGCGAATGTCAAATCCAAAGCTCTACTGGCACTTATATTTGCTAGTGGTCCTTTGATTCTAACATTCGCATGAGAGGGTGCCGAAGCAGAATGCAAACGTTAGAATCAGAGCATTAGGTTGGAGTCTGCATGGCGACCTTCAAGGCGATTGTCATCGACAAGGCCGAGACCGGCCAGACGGTGCGGCTCACCGATTTTGACGAAAAGGATCTGATGGAAGGCGACGTCACCGTCGCCGTGGAATACTCGACGCTGAACTACAAGGACGGGCTCGCGCTCACCGGCAAGGCGCCGGTGGTGCGCCGCTTTCCGATGATCGCCGGCGTCGATTTTGCGGGAACCGTGGAATCGTCCTCGCATCCCGCCTGGCGGGCAGGGGACAAGGTCATCCTCAACGGCTGGGGTTTGGGCGAGACGCATCTTGGCGCCTATGCAGAGAAGGCGCGTGTGAAGGGCGACTGGCTCGTCCGCCTGCCGGCCAGCATGAGCGCGCGCGAGGCGATGGCGATCGGCACTGCCGGCTATACCGCAATGCTGGCGGTCATGGCGCTCGAGCGGGGTGCTGTCACGCCGGCGCGCGGCCCGGTCATCGTCACCGGCGCTGCCGGCGGCGTCGGCTCGGTTGCGGTCGCGCTTCTCGCCAAACTCGGCTACGCGGTCACCGCTTCGACCGGCCGGCCGGCCGAGGCCGAATATCTCAAGGGCCTGGGCGCTGCCGAAATCATCGAGCGCAAGGAGTTGACCGGCGCGCCGCGGCCGCTTGGCAGGGAGCGTTGGGCCGGCTGTATCGACGCAGTCGGCTCCACGACGCTTGCCAACGTGCTCTCTATGACCCGCTATGGCGGTATCGTCGCCGCCTGCGGACTCGCTGGCGGGATGGATTTGCCTACCACCGTCGCACCATTCATCCTGCGCGGGGTGTCGCTCGTCGGCATCGACTCGGTTATGTGTCCGCTGCCATTGCGCCAAGAGGCTTGGCGGCGTCTCGAAGCCGACCTCGACAGGGCAAAGATTGCGGCGATGACCACCGAGATCGGACTGGGCGATGTCGTCGAAGCCGGCCACCGCATTGTGGCCGGACAGGTGCGCGGCCGCACGGTGGTAAAAATTCGGTAAAGCGGGCACAATTCTGCTACGAAGTTCGGAGACCATCTGGGGCCCTATGGTAAGGATACGGTTAAGGAATTTCGTTAATGTCGCACTGAGGCCTTCAGCATCAGGCCTGTGAGCAAAGGGCTTGTCACCATTGGGCCTGCCGCCATCGGGTCCGGGAACACGAGGTCCACAAGGGAGTCGCTGATGTTGCTCCGCGTCGCCATCGCTTGTGCGTGCATCTTGGGGGCAAGTCCGGCCTTTACGCAGGAGCTCGCCCCCGAACAAGCCCGTGCCTTCATTGCCGGCAAACTGTTCAGCTACAATTGTTTCGACGGCACGACCGGCATGGGCCGCATTTTCGCCGATGGCTCGATCATCGGCACGGTCCGGCCGCCCAACAGCAGCCAAGTGCGGTTTGCGACGCTGCCGGCAGGAACCATCAAGGTCACCGCCACGTCGGTCTGCGCGCACCTGCCCGGCCTACCGATCGATCCCTGCTTCAAGGTGCAGAAGATCGACTATCGCAGCTTCCGTGGCTCGATTTCCGGCCTGGGCTTTGCCTATTGCGACTTCTACCAGCACAACCCGCGCGCGGCGCTGACCGGACGGGGGCGGGTGGGACCGCCGGGGACTTCGGTCGCAACCGTACGGCCGGCGCCCTGACGCTCGTCACTCCAGTTCGAGCCGGAATGGGGTTGCTTCTTCGGCCATAATTCCGCGGCCGATGGTTTCGATCGCCGCCACCATGCGGCCGCCGCGGCCGAGCAGGCGGTCGGCAATCGATACGATGCGGATGTTCGGCGTGGCCGTCGGCGAAGCCAGCCGCAGCGCCTGCGCGATGCTCCCCTCGTCGCGATGCGGTGAAAGTGCGCAGACGCTGGCGAACGCGCTTGCCGTCGAGCGGCTGATGCCGGCGAAGCAATGCACCACCAGCGGCGCGCGTCGGTCCCAGCCGCGAACGAATTGCAGGAGATCGGCGATGTGCTCCTCGCCGGGCAGGATGTACCCGTCGAGCGGGGCGGAAATATCGTGCAGCCGCAGCCAGAGGTGATTTTCCGGCGCGACAGAGGAGGGGCGTGCAACGCGCGCCTCGTCGCCGATCAGCGAGACGACATGGCGCGCACCGCACTGCGTTACAGTCTCGTGCAGGCGGGCAAGCGAGCAGACGTGAATCATGGAGCCAGGTTATCTTTACGCTGAGACAAATATAAGCGTCGGCGATGGCGCAGGTAAGACACATCGCAGGTAAGACACATCGCAGGTAAGACACATGCGGCGGCGCGGATCAGACCTTCACCACGCGGGCTCATTGGCCAGCTAATTTTTTGAACCGTTCGAGATAGCGCGCCTGCGCCGTCTCGGCCGGCCAGGGTTTCAGATAATCGCGCTCCGTCGCGGGAGCGATGCGCGGCGGCCGGACGAAGAAACGCCGCGCCTCCGCGGCTGAGAAGCCGGCAAGCCGGGTCGCTTCCAGATAGGCGGACTGCAGGTCGGCGGCCTTGATCAGCTGATCCAATTCCGGCGCCGACGGCGCCGGCAGTCCGAAGCGCCGATGAATAGCCGCGAGCAGGCGCCGCTCCACCGCCTTGTAGGCATCGCCGATCACCACCTTGAACGGCGAAATCATGTCGCCGATCACGTATTCGGGCGCGTCATGAAGAAGAACCGCGAGCCGGCATGCGCGGTCGAGCCGCGGCGTACGCTCGCGCGCCAGCGCCTCGACCAGGCAGCAATGCTGGGCGACCGAATAGATGTGCGCGCCGGTGGTTTGCCCGTTCCATCGCGCGACGCGGGCGAGACCGTGTGCGATGTCCTCGATCTCGATGTCGAGCGGCGAAGGATCGAGCAAATCAAGCCGCCGTCCCGACAGCATCCGCTGCCAAGCGCGGGAGGCGGACGCGGCGCGAGCTAACGGCTTGGCGCGCTGCAACGCCTCAGTCACGGCTAGTGGTCCGCTTCAAACATTCGCATCCCATTTCGGCAGCCTCTCATGCGAATGTTAGAATCAAAGGACCACTAGCAAGTATAAATGCTAGTGGCCTTTTGGATTTGACATTCGCTTCACGAGTCCTCGGCCAGGCGCGAAACGAATGTCAAATCCGCTCCACTAGTGGTCCGATTCTGTCCGAACTTCTGCACCGCCTCGTGCCGGTGGCAGGTCACCAGATGATCGTTGACCATGCCGGTCGCCTGCATGAAGGCGTAGACGATGGTCGGGCCGCAGAATTTGAAACCGCGCTGCGCCAGTTCTTTGGACATCGCGCGCGAGGTCGCGGTTTCATTGGGCACTTGCCGCACCGTTTTGTAGTGATTGACCTTGGGACGGCCGTCGCTGAAGCCCCACAGCAACTTGGAAAAGCCTTCGCCCTTTTCCATGATCTCGAGCCAGGAACGTGCCGAGAGCACGGTGCCTTCGATCTTGGCGCGATTGCGCACGATGCCGGCATCCGCCATCAGCCGCTCGATTCTGGCCGGACGATAGCGCGCGATTTTTTCTGGAACGAAACCGTCGAACGCACGGCGAAAATTTTCGCGCTTGCGCAGGATGGTGATCCACGACAGCCCGGCCTGAAAGCCGTCGAGAATGAGTTTTTCGAAAAGCGCGCGGTCGTCGTATTCGGGCACGCCCCACTCTTTGTCGTGATAGGCGATGTAGAGCGCGTCGTCCTTTGGCCAGGGGCACCGCACGACGCCATCAACGTTCGAGTCGGCGCTCATTCGGCCGCCTTTCTTTCGCCCGGAAAGGCAAACCGCGCCCAGTCGGGTTTGACCAGACGGATCGGCGTTGTGCCGGCCATGAGCGGCTCGCCTTGCGCCAGCGCGTCCGCCACGCGGTCGAGACGCAACAGCGCGATGGCTTTGCCGGCGGCGGCCGAGCCAAGCGAGCCGAGCTGGCGATCGCCGGCGACCACGGCGGTGCCGGCCGCCGGCGCGGCACCGGCGAAGCTGACCGGCACCGCGCGGGTACGTGCGGTGCCGCGGTGTTCCATGCGCGATACCACCTCTTGGCCGACGTAGCAGCCTTTGGCGAAATCGACGCCGCCGAGTTGATCCATCTCGGCCTCGTGCGGAAAAGCATCGCCAAAGCTGAAGTCGACGCCGCCGCGCGGCACCCCGAGCGCGATCCGGTGCGCTTCGTATTCGCCGGCGTCGACCAGCGTGGCGTCAAGTTTGTCTGCCGCGGTGCCGGCAAGATGCGGCGGCAGCATTACGCGCAGCCCGAGCGCGGGCAGCCGTGGATCGGCGTAGCACAGTCCTACGCCCATCAGGGCTGAGCAACGCGCGGATGCGCCGTTCCAAGCCGCGAGTACGCCGAGAACCTGCGACAGATCCTCGACGATGACCTTGGCGCGGAGCCGGTAGAGGTTGAGCTTGCCGATCAGGGCCGCAGCTTGCGCCTGCGGCACATCAAGAAAAAATCCCCCGCCATCCTTCTTCGGTGCTTCGGCAACGATGAAGTCGGCAATGATCTTCCCCTGTGGGGTGAGCAAAGCGCAGAATTTCGCCTCGCCGGCCGTCAGGTTGAGAACGTCGGCGGTAACAAGCCCATGGAGAAAGTTCCGCGCGCCGTCGCCGGCGACCTTGATCACCCCTCGTTCGGGTAGAAGGGCGGTATTCATGCGATTCTTGCCCAGTTTTCGAGCCGCAAGCTAAGGCAGCGGCGTCAACCTCTCAAGGGTTTGGCAGGCATGAAATCTGGGTTGCACAAATCATTGTAAGCTCTTGAAAGTTGCCGCCCGGCGCTATAGGGGTTCCAACAAAATGATTTGTTTGCCCCCCGGCGGAAGAGCGGCGGGCCTTCAGTGTTGATGTTGTGGAGAATGCTTGCCTGTTCTGATTTGTGGTTGGACGTGGACCGGTTTCTCACGCAGTGGTTTTCCCTCCCTCCGGTCATACAACGTCAAGCAGGCGTTCTGGAGGGTGGCAGCGCATGACCGGCGACCCCATAGCCGGTGAGCCCATAACCGGTGAGCCTATGGGCGACGAGCTATTGTCATTGCGGGCGATTGTTGTGTCCAGTTCGCGCGAGCACCGCGACCTGCTGGAGCAGGCGTTGTCGTCCGCGGCGATGCCAATCGAGGTGGTTGCGGTGGAGAGCGTCGCCGCGGCAAAGGATGGCCTCGCCGGGGGCGCCGATCTTCTCTACATCGATGGTGATCTCGATCCGCCGGAAATCACCTCGATCATCGCGGCTGCGCGCGCCGCGCGCATCCGGCCATTCAGCGTGCTCCTGTCGGTCGACGGGCGTACAGGCGAGCCTTTGATGGCCGACGCGCTCGCCGGCAAGCCGGATCGCCTCGAAGATGCCAAACGGCTGATTGATCGGTCGATACGTGTGCGGCTGCCGAGCCGAGTGCTGGTGGTCGACGATTCGGCCACCATGCGCGGCATCGTGCGCAAGCTTCTCGCCGGAACCGGATTTCCGCTTGAGGTAAGCGAAGCCGACGAGGGATTTGCCGCGCTCAGGATGGTGCGCGAGACCGCGATCGATCTGGTGTTTATCGATTACAACATGCCGGGCTTTTCCGGCCTGGAAACGATCGCCGAGTTCAAACGCGAAAAGCAGCGTGTGCACGTGGTACTGATGACCTCGGCGGATGATGAGACACTTCCAGATCGCGCACGCGAACAAGGAGCGGTGTTTCTGAAAAAGCCGTTCTACCCGGCACAAATCGACGCCGCGCTTTGCCCGTTCTACGGCCTGCGTGCGCTTAATCCCGGGCGTAAATAAGAGACCCGCGCAAGCGCGATTGCCGAAGCCCGCTGCGGCCGCCGACGCGTGCGATGCTATTGCCGGGACAGTTCGACCGAGAATTCGCCGTTTCGAATTCGCGCGCTCAAGTTTTCCGCGTAGCGGGCGGCGGGCTCCTCGCCGTAGGTCGAGATCAGCTCGGCGAGCGCCAGAAACAGCGCGGTCTGCGCCAGGCAGTCGCCCTCGATGCCGTCGTGGCGAGCTTCCGTCCAGGCATCTTGAAGATAGCCCAGCGCCATGCGCTTCTGCTCATGTTCGGCCACGGGCTCGTGAGCCGGGCTAAAATTCATAGTCATTCTTGTCGCCGTTAAATTGATCGCCGCGGTGCGGCACCGTCCTTACCCACGATCACGTTAGCACGGGAATTTTTGGTCCCTAATCGAACCTTTAGGCACGGTTAACATAACCGCAGGGCCGCGTATTTAATTGGCGTAGCGGGCGGTAACGTCGCGGGCGATCTTGGCGCCTTCTTCCAGGTAGCGGTGGATGACGATCTTGGCTGCCGGCGTGCAGGTCCGGTAACTCTGCTGAAAGCCGAGATAGCCGCGGTTGAAGCTTTCCACCATGTTATCGTGCCGCTTGCCCGTCGGCGTCTCGGCATCGATCAGCGCCTGAGCCTCGTTGCGCCATTTCTGCCCCTCGTCGTAGCCGCAAATACCGCGCAGAAAATGCAGGGCGCCAAGGATTTCGGCGAGCCGCTGCAGGTCGGGATCGTATGGCGTGGTGACGTCGGGCGGTGCCGCATCGGGTTGCGGCTCGACTCTAGGCGCTCTTGTCGGGGCGGGCAGCGGATGCGGACGTGGTGGGGGTGCGGGCTGCGGGCTCTGGCCGAACGGGAAGCCGAAGAACTGCGCGGGCGCCGGCGCCGTACCAAAGCAGAGCGCAACAAAGAGCGTCAGCAAACCGGCGCCTGCGCGGCGACGCAGCGGCGTTCCCGGAAACAGCGTTGCGGAGCGGAGCGGACGACAGGCGCGGTAACGCCACATGTTGAGCCTTATCTTTGTTCCTCTTTGTTACTCAGTCGGCTGTTTTCAGCCGTTCTGCCGCGGCGGCGACGATCTGCGCCAGACCCTCGGTGGTCGTCAATCCGGAAAGTTCCTCAGGCGATAGCCAATGAGCTTCGGCCAGCTCCTCGTTGAGCGATATTTCGCCCGAGATCCAGCGCGCCGCAAACGGCAATATCACGAAATGCCGTTCGACGGCTCCCTTCGCATCGCGCGCGATGGCCTGCCGGTAGCCAGCGAGCGCAATCGGCTGCACGTCAAGCGCGGTTTCCTCGCGCACTTCGCGGACGACAGCCTCTTCGAGCGTTTCACCCAGTTCGACGCCGCCGCCAGGGAGTGTGTAGAGGCCGTGTGCGGGCGGTCGCGCCCGCCGCACGATCAGCACGCGGCCGTCGCGGAAAATGGCGGCGCTGACCGCCAGATACGGCCGCATTGGATAGGTCCGCGACATTTCGTTCGACATCGAAACCTGCTGCATTGGGCGGCAACGGCGGCAGCGAACGCAATCCGTCCTGGACGCTATGCTGCGAAGGATTATCTTCCCCTCTTCAAGGGCTATTAGACCATGTGTGGACGTTATGTCATCACGTCGTCGCCGGCGGCGATCAGGGCTCTGTTCGGCTACCCGGAACAGCCGAACTTTCCGGCGCGCTACAACGTGGCACCGACGCAGCCGATTGCCGTGGTGCGCCTGCACGAGGGTCGGCGCCAATTCGCCCTGATGCGCTGGGGGCTGATCCCGTCCTGGGTCAAGGACCCGAAGACGTTTTCGCTCTTGATCAATGCGCGCGGCGAATCCGTCATCGACAAGCCGGCGTTCCGCGCCGCCATGCGGCGGCGGCGCTGCCTGATCCCGGCCGATGGCTTCTACGAGTGGAAAGAGATTGGCGGGCGCAAGCAACCCTATTTCGTGCACATGCGAACAGGCGGTCCGTTCGCCTTTGCCGGTTTATGGGAAACCTGGACCGGCCCCAACGGCGAGGAAATGGATACCGCCGCCATCGTGACCACCAGCGCCAACCGGACGCTCTCCGCCATCCACGACCGCATGCCGGTAATCGTGCCGCCGGACGCCTTCGATTTTTGGCTCGACAGCGCCAAGGTCGACGCGCAGACCGCGGCCGCGCTGATCGTGCCGGCGCGCGAGGATCTGTTCGAGGGTTACGAAATTTCGACCGCGGTGAACCGCGTGGCCAACGATTCGCCGGCGCTTATCGCGCCAGCCCCAGCCCCAGCCGCCGACGCTGCGCGTGCGGGGCCGGCGCCTGCCGAGGCAAACGCATCGCCGCGGCAGGTAAAACCGAAGGCAGCAAACAAGCACAGCGGCCAAGGGTCATTGTTTTAAAGGGTCATTGTTTTAGAGCATGATCCGGAAAAAGCCTGTCCCGGACCCGATCCGGGATGGAAACCGGTTTTCCGAAAAGATCATGCTCCACCAAAATCCTAGAGCAGCGATTGCGCTCTAGGAGAGCGTTATCGTTCAGGCGCGCCAAAACGGCCGCTGCGCCCATTCGCGTGCGTTGCTTCCGTCGATGCCGATATCGCTTGCCGCTCGGTGATCCATGGCAAGGTAGTCGAGCAATTGCTGCCGCTCGCGCTGCCGAGTGTGCCAAATCCGTACCGTATCGATCGCGCTTTTGAAGAACGCACGCCAGGAAAATGAAGGGCTTTCGGCAAAGGCGGCGACGGTTTCGCCGTCAAGATAGTGCGACATGTTCTAAGCTCCAAAAAGATGTCCTGGGCGATCCTTCCCGGGATCTCTTTTTGGCGCGACCCGTTTTCTGATTTCGGTCGCTTGGCGCCAGGCGGCATTTCGAGAACCGCTCAGGCGCGGTGGAGTGAATAGCAAACGCAGTGGGACGAAATGATGACGCTATGCTTGGTGCGTCGGATAGATATGGTGCCGAGAGAAGTTTGTGAAGATCAATAATTTGTTGCGTCTATATGACGGTGAGCTCATCGCCTCGATGGCAGCGGCACTTCGCGCTCTCACATCCCGCGTCATGCGTTTCTGACAAAGCGGTCATGAGAGGATGGGGCATCAAATTCGAGATCGGTCGGCTCATCCGGCGCTTTGTGGAACTCTGCGGCTCACCGCCGGCATCCGTTAGAGCACCTTACCCGGATTGAGGATGCCCTTGGGATCGAGCATCGCTTTCAGCTTGCGCATCAGATCGAGCGCGACCGGGTCCTTCACCGACGGCAACAGGTCGCGCTTGATGACGCCGACGCCGTGCTCGGCCGAGATCGAGCCGCCGTATTTCTTCACCACGTCGAAGACCACCGCGTTCACGTCGTCCCAGCGCTTGAGATATTCGTCCTTATCGACGCCTTCGGGCTGGGTGACGTTGTAATGGATGTTGCCGTCGCCGAGATGGCCGAAGGGCAGGGGACGGGCGCCCGGAATGAGCTTGGTGACGGCTTCGTTCGCTTCCCTGATGAAGGCCGGCACGGCGGCGACCGGCACCGACACGTCGTGCTTGATCGAGCCGCCGGCGTAGCGCTGCACCTCGCCGAACATGTCGCGGATGCGCCACAATGCCTTGCCCTGTTCGATGCTGTCGGCGATGGTGGCGTCGAGCACCAGACCCCGCTCCATCCCCTGCGCCAGCACATCCTCCATGACGTCGCGGAAGCCCTCGCGCTGCTGCGAGGAAAGCTCGATGAGCACGTACCAGGGATGCGGCGAGGAAAGCGGATCGCGGGTGCCCGCGCCGTGCTGGAGTACCAGCTCGATGCCGCGCCGGGTCATGATTTCGAAGCTGGTGACGCCGCCGGCGGTACGTTCGGT